>NZ_JCANTR010000007.1:0-222773 GCF_059568575.1 Flavisolibacter ginsengiterrae DSM 18136 | reverse complement strand
TGCATCTGACGATCAAGCAATTGACAACTTCCATTACCACACTAACTGTATGTCCTGCCCAATTGCCATATACATGGAATGGAAAACAGTACACCCAGGCAGGTACCTATACTTATATCACTACTAATGCTGCTGGATGTGATTCCATTGCTTCACTGGTGCTTGAAATTGCACAGGTAATTACAGGTGCAACTGATAATGTTACTGTTTGTGCCAATAGCCTTCCTTATGTGTGGAATGGTCAGAATATCATGCAGGCAGGTACCTATAATACTACGCTTCATAACATTGCAGGGTGTGATTCTATAGTTACCTTGAACCTGGTAACCACTCCATTGGCAACGGCAACTGTAAGCGGTGGCAATCCAATCTGCGAGGGATCCAGTACCACCTTGGCCATTGCGCTTACTGGCGCAGCACCATGGACCGTGGTGTATTCAGATGGTGTAACCAATCATGTGATCAATAATATTGGTGCTTCACCATATGAATTAACAGTGTCACCAACTGCAACCACCACGTATACTTTATTGAGTGTTACAGATGCCAAGTGCAGTAATAATGCACCAAATAGCGCGATAACCATTACTGTTCAAACGCAGCAATCAGGAATCCGGTATCCAAATGTGACAACTACAGCTAATACAGCTACACCTTTGCAGGCCAGAAACCTGGGTAGTAATTACACTTACCGATGGAATCCTCCTGCCGGGTTGAACCGTACGGATGTGATTGACCCTGTATTTAATTATGACCATTCGGTTCAGTATACCATTACTTTAACTCCTGACAATGGTTGTAAAGTGGTAGATACAGTTCTTGTGGTAATGCGCAGTCAGGGACCACTGATCCGTTCAGATATCTTTGTTCCGAAGGCCTGGAGTCCTAATAAGGATGGTCATAATGATGTATTGCGACCATTGTGTGTAAATATCGCCGAGATCTATTACTTTAGGATATTCGATCGTTGGGGTCAGCTGATGTACGAGACCAATGAGATAGGTAAGGGATGGGATGGCATATTCAATGGAAAAGCCCAGGTGCAGGATGTATATACCTGGACACTGGAAGCAAGGGGAGAGGATGGAAAACATTATAAACGGAGTGGAAATTCCATATTAATGAGGTAAACTTGTCTATGAGAAAGATCCTGCTATTGACAGCTTTCATATGGGCCCTTGGGGCCGGAGAGAGCTATGGACAGGATCCGAGCTTCTCACAGTTTTTTTCTTCCCCACTCAATATCAATCCTGCTTTAACAGCCAATATTAATGCAGACTGGCGTATGGTCTCCAATCTCAGGGACCAGTGGATAGGGCCTGCCAGCCCTTATATGACCGGCTCTATTTCCTATGACCGAAAGGTGATGCAGGATAAGATGGCCGGTGTGGAGGAAGGCAATGTGCTGGGCGTGGGAGGGATGCTGATGTTTGACAGGGCTATGGGGGGAGTGGCTAAAAGTATTTATGGATCGCTGGACATTTCCTACCGGATCAAACTCATAGATGCAGGTAACAAGCACAAATTGGGAATTGGCTTTGGCGGCATTTATGGTCATCGCACAGTTGACTTTAGCCGCCTGGATTGGGAAGAGCAATTTACAGGGTATGGCTTTAATACAAACCTGCCAACGGGAGAAGCTGCGCTAGCCAATATGAAGGGTTATATTTCTTTAAGTGCCGGACTTACCTATAGCATCACTAATGAAACCAGTAATCTTGATTTTGGGGTTGCCGCGTTTCATGTGAATAAGCCCAAACAAACTTTCCTGGAAGATGATAAACAAGTTTTGGCCATCAGGAAGGTAGGACATGCCAATTATGAGACCTTCCTTGATGAGCGAACAGTGCTCAACATCAATGGCATTTACCAGTTCCAGGACCAGGCAAAGTATTTCTCCGTTGGTGGGGCTGTAGGTTATTACCTCGAAGATGAAAATGAATCGCTGATCACGGCAGGCGTATGGTATTGGTCAAAGAATGCCATTGTGCCCTATGTCGGACTGGCTTATAAGGACATGCAGTTTGGTGTAAGCTACGATCTTACAGTTTCAAAACTAAACCAGGCTACCCGCAAGCCCAATACTTTCGAAGTATCGGTTATTCTTCGGGGCACCAGACCCGCTAGTGGCATTATCCCTTGTCCCTGGAAATAATTTTACCTCCGGCCAAGCCAGGAATAAAATTACCAGTGAAGCTCTGCAGGCAATTATAAGTATCAAATATGTTGAAGTGCTGAAAGGATCACGATTAGATAGTGAGATTAAAATAATAATGCCCGTTCTTTGAGAACAGGCATTTTTATTCATATGGCTATAACTTATTTAGCCAACAATTTAAAAGAAGCTTCTTTTACATCTGATGAATTGGTTCCAATAAATACCTTGAAATCTCCAGGCTCTGAAACCCATTTCAGGTCACTGTTATAAAACTTAAGATCATTGACTCCAATAGTAAAACTTACTTTCCTGGACTCGCCTGGTTTCAGGCTAATCTTTTGAAATCCTTTTAATTCCTTTACCGGTCTTGACACACTTCCCACCATGTCACGAATATAAAGCTGCACTACTTCCTTGCCCTCTTTTGTCCCTGTATTGGTAACAGTTACAGAAGCAGTTATTTTATCCGTTGGGCGCATTTGATCTTTGCTTAGCGTGATATTGCTATAACTAAACGTGGTATAGCTTAAACCATAACCAAAGGGATATACAGGTTCATTGGAAACATCCAGGTAATTCGAGCGGAATTTCTGGAACCATTTACCCTGTTCCAGCGGGCGGCCAGTGTTCATATGGTTGTAATACATGGGAACCTGGCCTATATTCTGTGGAAACGTAGTTGTGAGTTTGCCTGAAGGATTTACATCACCAAATAAAACATCTCCAATAGCATTGCCGGCTTCAGATCCGCCAAACCATACATTCAGAATGGCAGGCACATGTTCTGATTCCCATTTGATGGTAAGGGGCCGGCCGGTAAATAATACCAATACTACAGGTTTGCCTGTTTGTAACAGCGCTGCTAAAAGGTCTTTTTGTGTTTGAGGGATATCAATATTGGAACGGCTGGAACTTTCCCCACTCATCTCTGCTGCCTCTCCCAAAGTTGCTACGATTACGTCGGCCTGGGCTGCAATGTCCAGAGCCTGTTGTCTTAAAGTAGCTACAGAACTGGTATCACGCTTCAACGTTTTTCCAAACATCGTAGCTCTTTCAACGAATGCACTATCCGCATCCAGGTTGGAGCCTTTTGCATACAGGATCCTGGCATTATTGCCCACTGCATTTTTAAGTCCTTCTAAAACGGTAATAGGCTTGGTAAAGTCTGTGGCCACGCTCCAGGTGCCAGGCATATTTTCCCTGGCATCTGCCAAAGGCCCGACAAGAGCAATCGTACCACTCTTTTTAATGGGTAAAATATTGTTTTGATTCTTCAGGAGTACAAAGCTTTCTGCAGCAATGCTCCTGGAATCTTTTAAATTTTGCGGTGTATAGATCTCGGTTTTGGAGCGTTGAATATCGCAGTATTTGTAAGGGTCATCGAAGAGTCCCAGTTTATACTTGGCCTCCAATACACGTCTGCAGGCAACATCAATGTCCTGTTGGTTTACCTTGCCTTCTTTCAATGATTTTTTCAATGTGGTTAAAAATCCTTCACCCACCATGTCCATATCAATACCGGCTTTCAGCGCCAGGGCTGAAACAGTTTGCAGGTCACCCATTCCGTGGTCAATCATTTCATTGATGGCCGTATAGTCTGTAACTACAAATCCTTTAAATCCCCACTGCTTGCGTAAAAGGTCGGTCATTAACCAGCGGTTGGCACTGGCAGGGATGCCATCAATTGTATTAAAAGAACTCATGACACTTCCCGCGCCTGCGTCAATAGCTGCTTTATAAGGGGGTAAGTATTCGTTATACATACGGAAATGACTCATGTCCGTAGTATTGTAATCCCGTCCTGCTTCTGCTGCACCATATAATGCAAAATGTTTGACGCAGGCCATGATGGTATTGTTCTTTGTAAGATCTGTGCCCTGGTAACCTCTTACCATTGCCCTGGCGATCTCAGAACCAAGGAAAGGATCTTCACCGCTGCCTTCGGCAATACGTCCCCAGCGTGCGTCACGCGAAATATCTACCATAGGGGAGAATGTCCAGCAAATCCCATCTGCACTTGCCTCGGTAGCTGCTATTCTTGCAGATTTTTCTATTGCTTCCATATTCCATGTACAAGCCAAACCCAATGGAATAGGGAAAGCGGTTTGATAGCCATGGATCACATCCATTCCGAAAATGAGAGGGATCTTCAGTCGGCTTTCTTCGACAGCGACTCTCTGCACTGCCCTGATCTTTTCTACTCCTTTAATATTAAAGAGTCCACCAACCTTGCCTGCCTTGATCTTGCCTGCAATATCTGAACTTCCTGCCTGGCCTGTTGTAATATCCCCGGCTCCGGGCAGGTTCAATTGACCCAACTTTTCATCGAGTGTCATTTTGCTCATCAGGTTCCTGACAAACGTATTCATTTTAGCTTCTGTAGCTGTATTAGTCACCTGGCTGTTACCCCTATAAGTTGAAAACAACAATAGGCCTGCAGCTATTATTTTTAATCCTTTCATTGCCTTTATTTTATTAGATATGGTTTAATGATTTCCTTCCATAGAGCATAGCCCTTTGCATTCATGTGTAAATTATCCTCAATAAAGATATCGCCTCTGGGTTTATGATCGGGTCCCAGCATAACATCATAAATATTAATAAAAGCACTGTTTTTTTGCTTAGCCAGGAATGCTTTGATCAGGGCATTGGCCCTTTCCATTTTTGGCATCAGGTGTTCCCTGCTGGGACTGGGTTTTATGGATACATAGGCAATGTTTGCCTTTGGTTCATTTTTACGAATGATATAAAACAGTTTTTTGAACCTGGCCAGTACCATTAAAGGTGTTACTGTATCTGAAGAGGCAAGGTCATTATCCCCGCAATATACCAGCACTTGTTTTGGATGATACTTCAATATCGTTTCAGGCGCGAAACGGATCACATCGGGTAGCGTAGAGCCTCCAAAGCCCCTGTTGATAATGGTATAACCAGGAAAATAATCCGCAACATCAGTCCATTTGGTAAATGATGAACTGCCAACAAATACAATGGCATGTCTGGGAGGTGCGGAAATGCTGTCTGCTCTTTTGAAAGCCTGGATATCATTTTGATACGGTACCTGGGCAACTACGGTTTCCTTACACCCTGCGAGGATCATTAAGCCGATCAGAAATTTCATAATTCTTGTCATACTTTCTCCTATTTAATATTAATCAACACGAATCACTTTTGTTCGTTGTGATACGCCATTTTCATTGATGGCCTCAACCTGGAAATAATAAGGCTTTGTGCGATCCATGCCCTTGTAATAATATTCATTGGCATTATAGATCATAATATTATTGTACAATTTATCTGGTGCCGTGCCCATATAAATATTATAGGCATAGGCATTATTTACAGGACTCCATTTGATCCAGGCACTTCGTTTGTCCTTTTCCGTTCTTAATACAATAAAGCTTTTTACCGTGTCAGGAATATTCCCCGAACCTTTTCCAAAAACCCTGAAGCCACTGATGGCAAATTTGCCTGTAGGCATATGAATATTTTCCAACTTAAGAAACCTTGTTTGTACAGGTTTAGATAGCTCAATATAATCATGTGGAACATCCGTCCTGTTTTTGCTCTTATCTACAAGCAGCTGCCATTTTTTTCCGTCAGTGGACTGGTAGATCTTATATTGGTGGTAAACATTCAATGACTTGCCAAGGAAGGAGGAATCTACATCCTGGTCAGCATAATTCAGCTGGATGGCATTTACTGTGGATATGGTACCCAGGTCTGTTTGTATCCATTCTCCTTTGTTAGCAGACATGGCACTCCAGTAAGTTTTGATATTTTCATCAACGGCATTATTAGGATAATAGCTGCCGAGTGTTGATGATACCTGGACCGGTTTATTATAATTCAGCAACATCCAGCCTGTGAATCCTCCATGTTCTGTTTTGTCCTGGTACGGTGCCCAATGGGGATAATCGCCAAAGGCCGTATTGCACCACATTACATCATCCTTGTCAAAACCGGCAGGCCATATGCCCAGGCGGCGTTCAAAATTATTCTTTACTGAAATGGCGATGGTAGAAATGTGCCAGTAGTTGTTTTGATTATCTGTGAATGTAGCACCGTGACCGGCTCCACGTGCAAAGCCTCCTGCCTTCCAGGAAAGTGGATCTGATTGTGGGGTGAAAAAGCCTAATGGTTCCGGGCCTACAACCACGCCATCTGCATAGCCACTGAATTCTGTACCAGGGGCTCCGTATTGTAAATAATACTTTCCATTGTGTTTAGTCATCCAGGAACCTTCAATAAATGGATCCAGGAAAGTATTGTCAAGGTATTCTCCAAATCGTTGCCATCCATACCTGTCTGGCTCCAACAGGTACATTTCCTTTCTTGTCCCGATAGGTTGCATGGTTTTTCTGTTCAATTCAATTCCATATAACGGGTACTTGTTGCTGCTTCCATTATACATATAAAACCGCCCGTCGGTGTCAGTAAAAAATGCGGGATCCCATCCTCCAATATCAAAGGAATCCACCAAAGGCTTCCATTCATTCGCCTTTGGATTCGTACTCATCCAGATAGTAAACTGCCTGGTATAGGTAGATCCAAAAACAAGCATGGTATCGCCAATGATGCCTACCGCCGGTGCGCACAATTCATCATACCCTTCGTTCCAGGGGCGCAAGAACCGTTTTGACACGTAATTCCATTTGAGCATATCATGACTCCACCAATAACCCCATTGGTTGGTAGAAAACAGGTAAAAGTCACCTTTATAGTTAACGATCACAGGATCAGCCGTAGCCCTATGTCTTCCCCATTCACTGAAATTGGGAATAGGCGTATAACCGTAATCGATATTAATAGGATTGCAATAGGTTCTTTGATTTGCCTGGGCGAATAAGGCAGTTTTGCCAGGAATGATAAGTAAGAGAAAAAAGAAATAATGGGAGAATTTCTTCATAGTGCTTATTTGTGATGAGAAAACAACCAGGGTAGCAATTCTTTTTCCGCAAAAGCAGCATCCCAGCTATTATGATTGGCATCGGGATACAAAGTTAACCTTACATCTGCACCTGCGGCTTTTAATGCTGCTGTTATGATCTTGCTGTGGATGGGGTCGACTACATTGTCTTTTAATCCATGAAATATCCACCAGGCAGTATTTTTCATTTCGTCTGCAGTAGAAGCATTGGCGCCCCCGCAAATGGCAAAAGCCGCCGCAAAAAGTTTTGGTTTTCTTCTTACCAGTTCAAAAGTTCCCATTCCGCCCATGGAAAGACCGCCAACATACAACCTGTTTTCATCCAGCCGATATTTTTTGGATAGTTGTTTGGTTAAGCCCAGTAATAAAGACATGGCTGATGTAGGGTCTCCATCTTCCTGGAAATTAAAGAATTGTGTTTTTTGTATGGTATCTGAAATGATATTTACATTACTCCAGTAACTGTTGTTGCTGCATTGAGGAAACACCACAATGGCCTTGAATCGTTTCCTGATGGAATCTCTTAAGAAAAACTCCCCTCCATGGATCAATTGTGACTCATTATCTTTCCCCCTTTCTCCTGAGCCATGCAGGAACAGGATCAAAGGATATTTTATTGATGGATCATAGTCAACTGGTAATAGTACCCGGTAGGGCAGGGAGTCTTTCTTTTCAATATAATACTGGTGTTTATACAAAGAAGTATCCTGTGCCATTAAACTAAAAGGTAAGAAAAACAGGATGAATAAAAAGAGCCCTTGTTGTATATGCATTCTTACCCGTTTTGTTTTCATGCTGCCATTTTTTTGTTCCAAAGCAAATGATCAAGGCTATACTTACCGGGCCCCATGAAAAAGAATAACAGCGCCAGCAATACAAACATAAAGGGATGTTGATCTTCGTACCAAATTTTTCCGGTACCAAGGAAGAAGCTAATATAGAACATGGTGCCAGCAATCAGCAATGCCGAGAATCTTGTGAATAATCCTGCCAATAACAAAAGACCACCGGCCAATTCAATGATCTTTCCTGTGTAAACTCTGGTGGCAGCAGAAGCATCTTTAAACTGATCCCATTGCAGGTAGCTATTCATCTTCTGTTCGTCAAATACTTCCCACCCGTGATACATCATAAATCCTCCAACAAACACCCTTATAAAGGCAAGGCCAAAATGTTGCCCGATAGGTGATATTGTAAATAAATTCATAGGTTGTAATTTATTTCAATGCTTCGTCTTTTTCCTTATCAAGGAAATTCGTGCTAAGAGTAGTTACAGAAGGAGTGTTCATCAATGCTTCATCTTCTACCACCTGCAGGGGTATGGTGCTGGATTGTGAAGGTTCGTTGTAGGGTACATTGCTGCTCCTGTTATATACGCTAATCAGAGACCACCGTGGTTTCTCTGAAAGGTTGGCTTCTGACCGGTGCAGCAGGTTGCTATGAAAGAACAAGGCATCTCCTGGTGACAGATCCACATATACATGTTCCATTGTTTTCAGCGCCAGGTCAACATAATGTTGAGAAGCGCCCACCTGTTCACCAGCAAAGCCATGTTCTATGCGACCCATTTTATGCGAGCCCCTGATCACCTGGAGGCATCCATTAGCCTGGTTGGCTTCTGTGATAGCGATCATTACGGACATCATTTGATCGGGAAATAAAAACTCATTCTTATACCAGTATCCATAATCCTGGTGCCATTCCCATGCGCCACCTACCCGCGGTTCTTTTTGCATCAATTTGGAATGAAAATGACATACTGCAGCCGTACCATCCAATAATTGATCGACAGAAGCAACCATTCTCCTGCTTTTGGTGAGTAGGCCATAGGCATCATCTCCGGGCGTGTACCATAAGGTAAGTTTTGTTTTTTTGCCTGACTGGTCATTCAGATCAAATGCATGTTGGCGCATGGTTTCATCACCAGTTGCGATCTTGAATAGTTTATTGGCCTCATCCGTGGTAAGAAAGCCTTTGATAATGATATAACCATCACGATGGTAATCACTGATCTGGCTGCCGGAGATTTGAAAACTTGACATAGCTGGTGTATTAAGGGCTTATAAAATTAAACCTTATTCCCTGTAAGAAACTAGCCAATCAGACCATAGGCCATGGAAATTTGCTTTTTAATTTGATTTTCATACCTGTATCAGACGATTTCCTGGCAGCTTCAATAATTTCCAGCACATGCAAAGCATGTTCTACATTAATGCGGGGTTCTTTTCCGGTTACAATACTTTCAGCGGTTACTCTTCCGCCTTCCTGCCATTCATACCCGCCTTTTTCTGTTTCAAGCAATTGCGCAGGTTCCGTTTCTGAATTGTCAAGAACGACGCCATTGGTTTCCCAATCATAACCTATGAGGCGCATATTTCCTTTATTCCCAAATATCTGAATGGAGTGAAGTTTCTGGTCTTTAGCCTCGTGGCCGTGTGTATCAAAAAAATTAAATCCACACATAACATGACTGATCACCCCTTTGTCATGTTCTAAAAGAAGATGTGCATTATCTTCTGCTTCCACTTTTATTTTTCCTTTGTCGTCCACCGTTCTTTCAGGAGTAATAATGCTTGTCATGGCCATTACCGCCTTTGCTGGCCCCAACAGACCAGTAAGAGTAGCCATATTATACACACCAAGGTCCGGCATACTGCCACCTCCCTTTTCGTAAAAGAAAGCCGACCATCCGGGGCCTGTATGGCCATATTGACCATGTGCACTTGCCAGGCGTCCCAGTTTTCCTGCTTGTATAGTCTTGCTCATAAAAGCAAACTGCGGGCTATTTACCACTGCTGGTGCGCCCCATATCCTCAATTTTTTGGATCTGGCCAGGTCCAGCAAAGCTTTGCCTTCAGCATAGGTGTTGGCCATGGGTTTTTCACTCCACACATGTTTTCCTGCCTGCAATGCTTTTTTATTCAGGTCTCCATGAACCTGCATGTCGGTCAGTGTAACCATCATGTCAAATGGCACACCTTTGAGCATGGCATCAATATGAGGATAGGTAGCCGCATTCACCTTGTATTGCTTATTCTGGGCAAGTGCACGATCATATTTGATATCGCAAAGGCTGACCACTTCAATCAGGGAGGAGGATTGCAATTGGGGCAGGTACCTGTTACTTACACTGCCGCAGCCTATTATTGCCACCCTGATCTTTTTGGCATTGGTTGAGACAGCCCAGCTTTCCAGGGAGGATACCAGTAGTCCAGCACCTGCTAAAGCAGTCATTTTTAAAAATCGTTCTCTTGATATTTTATCTTTCATAAGAGGTAATTTTAAGTGGTGAAATAAGTTCTGCAACTATTTTTCTTTAAACCATTTACTGGTAAATCCCAATTTTTGTAATCCATTCCGGATATCCGATATCTGCATGAAAAGCTTCCAGATCAATCCCGTCCTGTAATTCTCCAGCATCACCACAATAGGTCCCTGGTCAATGGCCAGGTGGCTTTTCGCATACCAGTTATGGTGAATGCTGAAGCCGTCAACAAAACCATACTTGCTCCATATCTTATTTCCTAATACATAATAGAAATACCGTAATGCCTGCATGCTTTCCTTTGGTGTATATGGCATGGAAGAAATGGCTGCTGTTGGTTGTATCACGCCAAAATCATTTTCCGGGCTATGTGCTACATATCCTTTATAACTATCACCGGCCGTTAGTCCCCAGCAGGTTTCACTATAACCTTTATACTTTTTAGGATTTTCAATGCAATAGGCCCTGTTGATAAGGGTGTGATTTTTCCCCTGCATAAAATAGTCATTACCAAGAGAATCCTTTAAGCCATCGGGATCAATACCCTGGAAGGTATATTGTTCAAAGAAAAGGGGTCCACCTTTATCCTTATCATAATTTCCCAGTGGAAGTTTGAATCCATAATATTCCTTTCCGTTTTTAAAGCCGGGACTTCCTACCCAGGATCCATTATACACATCTTTGGAGATGGAATGGTTAGGAGAGGAGGCTGCCATTATATAAGTGATCAGGCATTCATTCCATCCCCACACAGGAAAGTTCATATCAAAGTCGTTATTAGGACTCCAGTGCCAGTACAATTTGTTTTCTCCTTTTGTATGCCAGTTCCAGTTGGCGGCACCCCACATCTGGTTGATACGTTTACGGAGATACACCTCCCTTGGTGTATCATTGTTGAAATATTCCCGTGCACACAAGAATCCCATCAGGAGGTATGATGTTTCAACTATATCAGCTCCATCATCCAAACGATCAAATGGAATCGTTTTCCCAGTCCTTCCATTCATAAAATGCGGATAGATGCCATGGTAGCAATCCGCTTTGATGAGGAAGTCAGCAATTTTTATTAACCGCCTCACTGCTGTATCACGACCTATCCAGCCCCTGCTGACGGCAACCACAGTACTCATGATACCGAATCCTGTTCCACCAATGGCACCTGCATCGGGACCAAAAGGTGTTTTGCTGAAATTGGGTTCACCCCAGGCTTCATTGATATAGTCCCAGTAATGTTCCGCCAGTACCGTATTACTTCTTTCAAGGGCCAGACCACTTACAGGATGTGCTCCATGCCAGAAAAAACGGAAAGTTTGCTTTTGCACAACTTCAAGGAGTTGATCATCGCTCAATCCTTTTATGATACCCACGGGTGGTATCGTATCAGGATCAGCCTTAGCTGCCTGTTTTGTTTTTTGAGCATACAGAGAGCTGCTACAGCATAATATTGCGATGCTTATAAAGGTGATGTAAAACTTACTGTTCATTGCTTCATTTTTTATTGACCACTATCCAACGGTTCAACATGTTATAGGGCATTTCAAGGACTATTTTATAAAAGCCGGATGGATTTTTCATTACATCGATCATTGCCGTTTGCGCGCCAACAGGTATGGTTGCTATCATCTGGTATTTATCCCTGCCACCAGTCTTAAAGGCATTGGTAGTGGCGAGCCAAATCTTGGCTTTCCCTGTTTTATCTATCGCTTTCCAGCTTACCCTGATTTTATTTTTAATGAGGGTAGCCCTGGCATTGGTAGCTGATATTTTACCAGTCAATGGGATACCATCTACTTCCATTAATTGTTCACGGGGTATGTTAATTTGTAGGAAACGGGCCATAGAAGGCATGATATCAACAATAGCTGGTTGTTCTTTTGTAAACCTTTCATTCAATCCCTTTGCATTGGTAACGATCCAGGTGGTGCGTTCTCTTTGACTCTGCCCGCCATGATTGTAACCAGACGAATCCCTGCCATGATCAGTAGTAATATAAAGTTCCCATTCTTCTTTGAAATTTTGCTGGCGATATTGAATAGCCTGCCATATTTTATGGATCTGCTTATCGAGCATCAGGATGGCATTGTCAAGGTAGGAACTATTACCATGTCGATGTCCCATTTCATCTGTGTATTCCAAATATACCCATGTCAGGTCCGGCGCTTTTTGTCTAATGTTTGAAACGGTAGTATCTGTTACCACCTCATCGATAATGTGATAAAAATATCCTGCTGTATCATGTGGAAAGTTGACTGTATCCAGTTCCATACCATCCAGGTGAAAGTCAGGTTCCAGGTTGCCCGCTGCCCTGGCATCACTTCCTACCAATTTGGTCCGGTTGTCCTGCCAGGTTGAAAAAACTGCAGTTTTCTTACCTGGATACTGGTTTTTAAAAAACCTGAAAATATTCCAGTAAGCATAATTAGGTGCTACGATATCATTATCCCATACATTGTGTTTATTGACCCAAGTGCCTGTAAGCAAGCTATTGTAACCTACTGCTGAAATGGTAGGGGTTTCGGAGAACCCACCTTTCTCTCCGCCTACGTATGCACGTGCATACCCTCCAACCTTGCTTATTGCATCCAATGCTGGTGTCGGTAATCTTTCAATTACATCAGCAGGGATGCCATCTGCTATAATGAAGATTACCTTATGTGCCTTTTGTGCAAATAATGGAAAAGAAAAGGCCAGCAACAATGCCAGGTGAAAAATGGCCGCTATTTTTTGTGAACTGTATTTCTTAATCAAAACAAACAATTGTAAAAATGAGATATGATCAGGCATAATGCCATTAATTAGCTATCAGGTTATTTTCTTTTCGCGGTTTCTGTATTCAACTTCTGTAAACCATTTTGTACATCCTTATCACCCATGAATAACTTCCAGATCAACCCGGTCCTGTAATTTTCCATCATCACTACTATAGGTGCCTGGTTCAATCCCATATAGATATCTGAACACCAGTTTTCATTAAGGTCAAAGGCATCCCGAAAACCGTATTCTCCCCACAGGAATTTTCCATAGTTGTAATAGTAATTCTTTAAGGCATTCATGGACTCTTGTGGAGTATAAGGAAATGAAGCCAATGCACCTGTAGGTGCTATCTTGCCTGGGTCACGATTGAATACCGGTTCATCTGCAGAATAATCAAAAGGACCATCGCTGGCTGTAAGGCCCCAACTGCTATCACTATGCCCTTTATAATGATGAGGGTTAGAGATACAATATTGGAGGTTGATCTGCGCTATGTGCTGGTTATTGGTAAAGTAATTGGTGTACCTGTCGGTCAACTGGTGGGGATCGTAACCCATATAAGAGTAATGCGTAAAGAAAAGCGGGCCACCGTTAGAAACACCAACATCCAGCTTAATTCCATAATAGGTGTTACCATTCGTATACATGGATCCTTCCCTTGTTCCTCCCCAGGCACTTCGGTATTGTTGTCCGGTGCTGTCCTGGTTGGCCCAACCTGAGTAATATAAACTGGCGGGTACGGAGTGGGTAGGAGAGGCTATAGCTAAAAGATAGGTTATCATGGTCTCATTCCAGCCGATCAACCTGTGGTTGATGATCCATTCCTGGTCAGGCGACCAATGCCAGTACAGGAATTTACTGTCGGGAAATCTCCTGTACCAATCCCATTCTATTCTTTCCCAAATGGTTGTAATACCTTTTCTTATCTGTTCTTCATCATTATTATTTTCTTTGAAATATGCCCTTGCAGCTATCAACCCTTGTAATAGGAATGATGTTTCAACCAGGTCTCCACCATTATCTCTTCGACCAAAAAAAGGTTCCACTTTTCCGGTATTCCCTGCAATGAAATGAGGAAAAGCGCCATGAAATGTTTCTGCTTTTTCAAGGAAACTCACGATCTTTTTGAAGCGGTCTACCAATTGTTGCCTGTTGATAAATTTCCGTTCTGCACCTACTAAAAGTGCCATAATACCAAACCCGGATGCGCCTGCAGCGATCATGGATTGCCTGCCAGGTATGTTTTCCCTGGCCATTCCACTGTTTTGTTCTGCACCTTCCCAATAGTACCTGAAGCAGGCTTCCTGTACCATGTCCATCAGTTGGTCATCATTCATAGACCTGGTACTGCCGGTAAATGGTTTTGATTGTGTCGTTTCTTTGTAGTCTGAATGTAAAAAGGAGATCCTGTACTGGTAGGATCTTCCAGTTACTCCAACGTAATCTGAATATCTATTAATAAACCTGGTTTGTATGCCAACTGGTTTATACACTTTTCCATTCGCAGACCTATAGATCTTTACATATTTGACATTTGAGTCTGTTAAAGGCATCCAATTGATATCAATATGTTTTGCGTATCCCTTTACAGATTGAATAGCAGGTCTGTCATTTATACTTTTATTATTTATTGAGTCGGTTAGTTCCAGGTCATCCAGGAAAATGCGTTGATTAGTTTCACTATTTCCCTGTTGAGAAAAAACGATCCCAATGATCTGCCTGGGATCGCTTAAAACACCTTTGCCAAATGCTGTTAGCGGTATATTTACCTGCTCCCATTTATTTTGAGACTGCATAGAGATAGCTATCTTTTTTGTCAGGCTACTGTCTTGTAATAAAAGCTGTACATAAGGAAGCGTATGCCTGGAAATACCTGGTTGCCCAAATGCGTGAAAGGAAAGAAACCGGGAAGGATTAAAATGATCCTGGCCTCTGAACTGTGGTTTGAAGATGAAAGCCTTCCAGTTTCCCCCTGGACTGTTTTTATATTCCAATTGCAGGGAGTTGCCTGGAGTAAAAAAATGCATGTCATTGACAGGCAATCGACCGCTTTGAGTTTTTACATAGGACTTGCCTTCTGTAACAACCTTACTATAAAAATAATTACCTGCCATGGCGCTGTTGACAAAGAACTGGTAAGTATATGCTGGTTCCTGGCCTTTGCAGGCAAGCGTAAACAGCAGGCATATTATTACAGTATTAATTCTCAATGAATTCTATTTTGAAGCATTGGGTATTTTTATATGTGGGCTTTCAAATCCTAATTTTTGCAGACCATGCTGTACTTCCGGGCAGCTCATAAACAATTTCCAAAGCAATCCAGTCCTGAAATTTTCAATCATTACAATGATTGGTCCCTGGTCAATGGCCAGTTTAGATTTCGCATACCAGTTCTTTGATTCACTAAAGGCGTCAATAAAACCGTAATCACCCCATATTTTATCTCCCAAATCATTATAAAAATGTTTCAAAGCCTGCATGGAATATTGTGGTGTATAGGGAAATGCTGAAAGTGCAGCCGTTGGGGAGATCACGCCCAGGTCTTCTGTAGGTGAATGTGCAGCATAGCCAACCCAGCTATCACTTGCCGTTAGTCCCCAGCAGTTCTCGCCAAAGCCTTTCCATTTTTTTGGATTATCCATGCAATAAGCCCTGTTGATAAGGGTGTGTGCTTTATTCTGTTCCCAGTAATCTGCATACCGGTCTTTCAAGCCACGGGGATCAAGGCCGAGGAATGAATATTGGCTAAAGAATAATGGTCCGCCATAATCAAAACCAAGGGGTAATTGAATATTGTAAAATAATTTACCATTTTTAAAAAAGTTGCTTTGAGCCCAACCTCTATGGTAAACAGCACTGGATACAGGATAATGCTCGCCAGAGGCTGCCAGAACATATACGATCAGGCATTCATTGAAACCACGAATGGGGAAGTTCATCGCCCAGCCATTATTGGGACTCCAGTGCCAGTATAATACTTCTTCTCCACCTTTAGTAAACCAGTTCCATTCTATATCATTCCACAGCCAGTTAATCCTGTTACGCAAATCTCTTTCAACCTGGTTGTCTGCTGTAAAATATTGCCGTGCACACAATAGACCCTGGAACAGGTACGAGCTTTCTACAAGATCTGCCCCGTCATCTTTGCGGCTAAAGGGAATGGTTTGTCCTGTAGCACCGTTCAACCAGTGGGGAAATACACCATGGTAAGAATTGGCCTTGCTTAAAAAGCTTACAAGTTTCAATAAAAATTTAGCTGCTGTATCTTTTTTAATCCATCCTCTTTCAGCAGCTACAATTACCGACATGATGCCAAACCCACTTCCTCCCGTTGTAACCACTTCGCTGCCATATTCATAAGCAATATTGCTTCTTTCCCTGGCTAATCCACTCACAGGATGCGCAAAATCCCAAAAGTATTTGAATGTCTGCTTTTGCACTAATTCCAGTAGTGCCGTATCAGAAAGATTCTTAGGTCTTTGAAGTGGTACAACTTTCTGAGCCATTGGAATAAAAGGCAGAAAGACTAGTAAGGATACAAGTATTTTTTTCATTCAGCAGTAAAAAAATTATAAGTAAGGAGCTGTAAAACCCAATGTTTTCATTCCATTTTTAACTTCCGGGCAACTCGTGAATAAATTCCAAAGTAAACCCGTTCTGTAATTTTCTATCATCACAATGATTGGTCCCTGGTCAATAGCCAGGTAGGAATTGGCAAACCAGCCATCCTTCAGGCTGAAAGCATCATAAAATCCATAAGGTCCCCACAACTTGTCACCAAGCTTATAGTAAAAGAACCTTAAGGCCTTCATAGATTCCGTAGGTGTGTATGGAAATGAGGATAAGGCAGCTGTTGGTGCTATCACACCCACATCATTGGTTGGCGAACTGGCTGTGTACCCGTTTTGAATATCACTGGCCGTGAGTCCCCAGCATTGGTCACTATATCCGTAATAACCATTTGGGTTAGACTTACAGTATTCGTAATTGATCTTTGTATGATTTACTACCTGGGTATGGTAGTCAGCATAGACATCAGTAAGGTTGTTTGGATTAATTCCTAAAAAAGAATAATGACTAAAAAATAAAGGTCCTCCTTTTTCTGGTCCCAGGGGTAGAACATAACCATAATAGGTTTGGCCGTTTTTCATACCCCCGTTTTGTGCCCAACCATTATCGTAAACAATTTTGGGAATGGAATAGGTTGAAGAAGACGCGGCCAATACATAGGTTATCAGGCATTCATTCCATCCTTTGATCGGCATATTCATATCCCAGGTATAATTCTCACTATAATGCCAATAGAGGGTGTTTTCATTATTTCGGCGAAACCAGTTCCATTGTACGCCATTCCATAAGGTATTGATATCTGATCGTAGTGTAGTTTCATTGGCGTCATTGCCATTAAAATATTGCCTCGCACACAAAAGGCCCTGCATCAGGTAAGAAGTTTCAACCAGGTCAGCTCCATTATCTTTTTGGCTGAAAGGTACTATAGCCCCGGTAGCACCATTCATCCAGTGCGGGAACGCTCCATGAACTTTTTGCGCTGTGTTTTTTAAAAATGATACCATGGTTTGCAGCCTGGTCAGTCCCTCTGTCCTGGTAATAAATCCCCTGTGTATACCTGTTAGTATGGCCATGATGCCAAATCCGGAACCTCCTGATGTAACGATATCCCCGGAAGTATTTCTTTCCCTTGCTAATCCACTTACCGGATGGCCAAAATCCCAGAAGTATTTAAAGCTTTGTTTTTGTACCAGTTCAACCAATGTGGAATCACTGATTTGCGAAAATTTATCAGAAGAATCAATAGTGGTCATGAATGAAATCTCAGTGGCCGCATTCAGGTTGCTCCCCGCAGTGGATTTTAACCCTTTTGATACAGTTATCCTGTATTTTGTTAATGGATCCAAAGGTGTAGTAGGTTTTATAGCAAGAGTGTTATCTGCATTGCTATAAACAACATCATAAGGTACACTGATACCCGAATTCTGGTTGAAAGTTATATTACCGGAAACCGTGCTTTTATTTATCGCGGTGGAGAAATTTAGTTTTACTTCCGGCGTTCTGCTTGCAATATCACCAGTCCACCCATCAACAGTCCAGGATTTCAATGAAAACACGGACGGGGTAGGAGTTGGTGTAGGTTGAGGGTCGGTAGTTGATGATTTACTGCATTGTGTGAAAATGACCACCAACATTATTCCGGTAAAAAGTAATTGTTTCATTGTGTTCAGCTCATTTAGGTTTTGTCAAACCATAAAATAATAAGGGAGCATTATTGCCAGCTACTACTAAAACAGGACCTGCGCCAGTTTTCAGCCATTGAATATCTCTTACCTGTTCTTTCAATCCTGCAATATTTGGTTCGTTGTAATAGTGTACCTGTTCTTTGCCAAAACTAAATAAGGCTAACGCCTGTGCATCATAACGTCCTTCATAAGGAATAACATCAAAAAAGTTGCCACCAGCCAGGTAGCCATTTTTAATAATAGGCAGATTGATCTTTTGAAAGCTAAAAATGGGTGCTAACTGCAATGATGCAGGCAGGTCATTTATTGTGAAGCCCCCAGTGACATCCCCATAACAAATGGCTGATCCAAGCCTTTCTGCTTCCAAAGGCTTGACGGTTTCTGCAAAGCCATAAAAAGCATCCTTCATTGGAAGGCCGGCATAATCAGCATATAAAAGGTAGTGTTTTTTCAATACAGGCAAAGCCTTTTCCATCTCGTCTTTGGCAAGAAATGGATATTCTATACCATTTTTTGTATAAGATAATAGCTGGTCGGTTTGACCATTTTTATCGAAATCAGCTACATACAATTTTACCGGGCTGTTTTTCCCATCTTCAAACTTGTTATTCCATCCCCAATTACCAGCAAGGATGTCTGTTTTACCATCACCATTCACGTCATCTGCAAACAAAGTTTGCCACCAACCAGTAGAGTGGGGTATTACACTTTTTACAAACTTTCCATTTTTATTGGTAAATACAGTTATAGGCATCCATTCTCCCGCAACTATGAGGTCACTCCACCCATCACGATTGATATCAGTGAAGCTGGCAGTTGTGACCATCCCGATATTCAGCAAATTCATGATGCCATCATCAGCTACTTTAAAATTGCCCATTCCATCATTTAAAAGGAGTTCTGATGTTTGAGGTACACCATAAGCTTTTGGGTTTGCCAGGTTACCTACAAACAGGTCCATATCCCCATCATGATCAATGTCTGCTGCACTGACGCATGATTTATTCTGGAATAACAGGGGCAGAGCATTTGCAGACCGTGTAAAATGACCTTTACCATCGTTAATGTATAACCGGTCCAGTAATGCAGGATCATTACCTGCATATTCATTACCCCCGCTTACGACGTAGAGGTCCGGCTTTTTATCACCATTGGCATCAAAAAACAGGGCATCCACATCCTCACTTGCTGCATCCTGTTTAAATACTGCTGTATCACTTGCTATGAATGATCCACCAGGTCTTTGTAAGAGCAATGTTCCGGGTTGTCCTTTTGCGCCACAGGCAAACATATCATCAAGGCCATCGCCATTCACATCGGCCACTGCTATCTTAGGGCCCCGGGTAGATTCTGCATGGGGAATCAGGTATTGTACATTATAATCCTCAAACTCATTTTCCTTATGTTGCCAGGTTGAAACCAGTCCTGTAACAGGAAACAAATAGGAAGGGGGGGGAGGGAAAAAGTTATTGTATTCAAAATGACCAGAAGCTTCTTTTTGCTGAACCCGCAGAAGCTGATCAGGTTTTATTTTCTTAATCACCTGCCATTTCTGATCAGGCCAAACTAGCAGTATGCTATCTATTATCGTGGTCGAATCAAGACCGAAGTGCAACCTGGTGTCCGAACTGGATTGAAAGCCACGGGTAGGCATTAATTGCTGGTATTGCATTTTGCCATTGGCAAAAACATAGGCCTTGGCGCCTACACCCATCTTATTCAATCCTTCTCCTTGTAAGGACAGGGAAATGTAGTTCTTCCGTGGTGCCATATTTTTCAAAATCACGGCAGGGGCATCAATGCAATTCATTACCAGGTCCAAGTTCCCATCATTGTCAAGATCGGCATAGGAGGCACCATTATAATAACCTTTCATTTTGCCCGTTCCCCAGTCATCACTCACATCTTTGAAATAGTTCTGTCCATCTCCTTTAAACAAAAAAGGATGTGAGCTCCCGTCAGGCATTTTTTCCAGGGCCATGTCATCATACTTGTCAGAAGTATTTAGTGCTTTATGCATGTACAGGTTGGAAACAAACTTCACATAGTCCAGGTCAACCGGTCTTTTGACGATGCCGCTTGATATGAAGAGATCCTTTGATCCATCATTATCAAAATCTGCAAATAGGGGACACCAGCTCCAGTCTGTGGCTGACATGCCACTTAAGAGTGCTGTTTCGCTAAAACTTGATCCATTCCCGTTGTTTCGTTGCAAACAATTCTTTGAATACTGGTATTGGTAACCGTTACGAACGATCTTCAACTTGTAGATATCAGCATTTTCATCACTTCCATAGGTTTTTAAAACCTTTTCATCATTTGGTAACATATCTACAGTTACCAGGTCAGGTTGTCCATCGTTGTTATAGTCAGCAATATCATTGCCCATGCTGAACCTTGAATAATGGTTGAAGACCTTTGCACCACTTTCGGTAAAACTGCCATTGCCATTATTGATATAGTAATAATCGTTTTCGTGAAAATCATTGCCTATATATATATCATCCCACCCGTCATTATTCATATCCGCAACGGCTATTCCCAGGCCATATCCAAGACTGCTTTGGTAAATGCCTGCGCTGGCTGAAACTTCTGTGAACTTTCCGGCAGGGGTATTCCTGTCATTACGATACAGCCTGTCACCGGCATATTTGTCAAACTTCCTTCTATTAATAGTATCTACAATATTCTGGTTTGGCTGGTGCGATTGGTTCAAAAGATAACAATCCAAATCGCCATCGTGGTCATAGTCAAAGAAAGCTGCCTGCGTGGTAAAACCTGAAAAATCTAAACCGTAGCTGGCGGCGCTTTCCGTAAAACTTCCATTGCCATTATTAATAAATAATTCGTTTCGCCCCTTGAGACCATGGTGATTGGCAACTGCTGAAACATAAATATCCAGATAACCGTCGCCATTTACATCTGCCATGGTTACGCCGCTGCACCAGTCCGAAGTACCTGCCACCCCCGCCTTATCTGTAATATCTTCAAATTGGAAATTCCCTTTATTGAGATAGAGCTTATTATGGCCTTTACTGTTAGCAGTAAAATAAATATCAGGCAAGCCGTCATTATTGATGTCACCGGTTGCTACTCCACCTCCATTGTAATAATAGAGATAATACAAAATGCTAAACAAATCGCGTTTCTCAAGGTTGTTGGCAAAATGAACATTAGTTTTAGAAGGAGTAAGGCTTGTAAATAAAGTATTTTTTTTGCCGCAGGAAACTAGTAATAAAATACAGGCAATACATGTTGTAAAGGAGAGGCCTTTCAAAGGCATAATAAAATTTTTTATACGTCCGGAATTAGCAAACAAAAGATACACGATATTTTATCAATGGCACCGAAGGCTTTGGAGCTTACGGATTATAACATTAGCTTGTAAATTTACTTAAGAATATTATGGCAACCTATCCTTTTACTTTTAAAAGACTTATGAGATATCCCCGTACTGCTATCATAGTAGGAACTATGGTAACCAGTGTTGTCCTGATCACAAATTGCACAGGGAAAAAGGATGAATCGCCAACTGTTATTCAAAATACCTCCGGCGAAAAATTTGCCGGTTCCGCGTCCTGCGCAGGATGTCATAAAGACATTTATGATAAACATATAAAGACAGCACATTATTTAACCACCCGGCCTGCAACCGCCGAATTTATCAGGGGTAGTTTTGAGACAGGAAAGAATGCCTATTATTTCAATGCTAGTGTCGTAGTAGCCATGGAAAAAAGGAATGATGGGTTTTACCAGGTGGAATATTATAGGGACCAGCAAAAAAAAGCCAAACGTTTTGATATGGTTGTTGGCTCGGGCACCATGGGACAAAGCTTTTTATATTGGTCGGATCATAAATTGTTTCAATTACCCATTACCTACTTTACTGCGGCTGATACATGGTCCAATAGCCCCGGATTTCCGGATAAGGTCGTGTTCAACCGGGTTATTACTTCCCGTTGTTTGGAGTGTCATGCTACATTTGCCAAAACGATATCTGAACCTGGGGTGGAACCCGAACAATTTGATTCTTCAAGGATGATATTGGGCGTTGATTGCGAAAAATGCCATGGACCAGCAGCTCAACATGTGGACTTTCAATCGTCGCACCCAAATGAAAAGAAAGCCCAATTCATTATTAATCCAATTGCATTAACCAGGCAGCAAAACCTTGACCTTTGTGCTTCCTGTCATGGTGGACGGCTTCAAAAAACACAACCTTCCTTTAGTTTTAAGGTAGGAGATAGGTTGTCAGATTTTTACCAGGTTGATACCTCAGCGCCCAAACCTGAGAATATCGATGTGCATGGAAACCAGTATGGGTTGATGCGCGCAAGCAAATGTTTTAGAATGACCCAGACACTTACCTGTAATACCTGTCACAATACACACCAAAAGGAAAAAGGTCAAACAGCATTATTCTCGCAACGGTGTATGGACTGTCATAATAAGGATCATGGAACTACCTGCAAACTTACAAAGACCATTGGTCCAAATATTACCTCTAATTGTATCGATTGCCATATGCCATTGCAACCTTCCAAAGCTATTGCGGTAAGATTACAAGGCGAAGAGCAGCCGGTTGCAGCAATGATACGGTCCCATTATGTCAGTATCTATCCTGATGAAACAAAAAAATTGCTGTCTGCTTTCAAGAACAAAAAGTAAGAGCAAAATAATAAGGGAAAAAAGCTCTGTAGAATGTGGGTTAACCCGTAAGTTTTTAAAAGTATTCAATAAAAAAAGGCTGTCATTGTTGGTATCAACAATGACAGCCTTAGTGTTACAATAGATTATTTTTTAGTAGTAAACAGATCCAGGATCTCGGCATCAGAAAGTGCCCTGTTATATATCCTGAATTGATCTAATGCTCCATTGAAAGATCTTGCCCAACCTTCAGGTCCATGATTGGTCAAACTAGGATCGGTTTGAAACTGGTAAGTTCCCAGTACCATACCATTAAAATCTTTGAACTTTAATTTCCCGTAAGGCTTGCTGCCGTCAGTTAAAGCTTTATTATGGATAGAAGTGGGTTGCCCATTGGCAAATATGCTGAATTGAGATGTAGCAGCATTATAAGTAACGGCTATATGAGACCATTTATTTAAAACTCCAGGAATTTTCACTTCATTCCATTGTTCTCCGTTTCCGCTGCTAACAGAAGCATTGAACATATGAACTTTCAGGAATGCCTCAGATGGATCAGCTGCATTGTCATCGTTTTCCAGGAATAAATCCAGGTTGCCCCAGAATTCATTTTTGTTGGAAATAGAGAACAATCCCTGGGCTCCATCTTTTACTGGCCCAACACCGTTCATCCAGAATGAAAGGGTATAACTGCCTAAGTTTTTAAGCGTATCCGCAGGTAAACCTTTATAACCATTTTGGTAGACAACCGTATCCCCTGTTGCTTTAAGCAAGATGTATCCACCAGACCCAATTTTGGCAGCTTGACCGTTGATGCCTGCAACGTAGGTTACATTTTTTTGAGTTGCGGTCAATTTGTTTTCTCCTGCGTCTGTCAGGTTATTTTCGAAAGACCAAAAACTTTTAAGATCAGAATAGGGAGGAGGCGGAGGGTCTAAAATTAATTCTTTCAGTTCAGGCCTTTGCATTTTCTGGCAGGCAGAAAATGCTAAACCAACCAACACCACCCCTAAAGCCCTTTTAGCTATTTTAAGTGTCAAATTCATAATACAATCTTTTATTGAATTAAAATATCAGGGAATGCTTATACAATGAGCTGTATAAGCATTCCCAATTTTTTACGGCCATTCAGGGTTTTGTTTTAATACTCCACCAGAAAGGTCAATTGCCTTTTGAGGTATGGGGTAGAATCTTGCACGATGCGTATAACCCAATGGGCCAAGAACGGCATCTGCATCACCCCAACGCACCAGGTCATAGAAGCGGTATCCTTCCATAGCAAATTCCCAACGCCTTTCATCCTTAATAGCCTGGCGCATTTGTGCCTGGTTAACAAAGTCGATCTTTGGTACAATAGTACGAGAAGGACCCTTATTGCCACTTGCCCTGTTTCGAATCAATTCCAGGTTTTCAGCTGCAGCTGCTCCATTTCCCAGTTCATTATCTGCTTCTGCCAACATCAGGATAACATCTGCATAGCGTAAAATGCGGTGATTGATCCACCGGGCAGCACCACTGGCGTTAATATAACCAGTTGATTGCCGTATGGATGGGTCATTTCCAGTATACAGTTTTTTATTCCAGTATTTCTGTGCCAAACCTCCGGTTCCTGCAGGATTGGAAAAAGCAGGAACAGTAGCACCAAATCCACCCAGGTCTCGGCCACCATCACTTTGGCCGGAAAATAGAATGGTCTGTTGTTTTCGTGGATCATCAGTTGGCCAGTCGCTTACCAATTTATCTGTGGGTGTATTCCATCCCCAACCAAGGTTCCATTCGATTGGCCCACCATTACGGCGAACCTGTTGACTGGTTCCCCAATCAGATCCGAAATCTACTGCAGAATTGGTAGCAGCTCCGGGTCCAACATAGGCCTGCATTTCAAATATGGATTCAGGTCCGTTTTCTCCCTCAGTTCTCCAGATGTCTGAAAAATTGGGCATCAGGGAATACTGGTTGGAAGCCTTTACTTCAGTGCAAAGGGCGGCTACCCTGGCCCAGTTTTGGCGGAATAAATAGGTCTGCGCCCATAAAGTATTGGCTGCACCCTTAGTTAAACGGCCATCATATCCGGCACCATATTCAGAGGATGATAATGGTAATAAACTAACGGCTGCCTGCAAGTTGGAATCTATGAATTCATAGATCCTGGAAGCAGGTGATTTAGGGACAATACCCTGTGCCGCTGACTTTATCTTGAAGTTGATCAATGGAACATCTCCATAAGTTTTTACCAGTTCAAAGTAAGAATAGGCCCTGAAGAAACAAGCCTCTCCCACATTTCTTAAGGAGGCTGCATCGGTAACTTTTAAGGAGTCAATCGCAGTGTATAATGCTTCATTCGCCAGGTTGATCATGGCATAGTGGTCATTCCAATAGGTATTGGGGGCCCAATCATCCTTGGTGTACTGATAGGTATCAAATTCTGTGATCACTTCATTACCATCCGTATTATCACTGCCTTTTTGGGCATCATCATCACGAATACTGTGAAAATCGATCCATGGAAGCAGAGAAAAGCCTGCCAGCGTTCTGAGGTTGGAATACATGCCCAGCACCTGTCCTTCCAAAGCTCCCTGGTTAAAATCCTGCAAAGTCGCTGTCAGCGGCTTACGATCCAGGAACTTTTTACATCCGGCTACTGCTATTAACATTGGAATAGCAGCCAACAAACTCCAGAATATTATTTTATTTTTTTTCATGCAATTAGAATTAGAATTTTAAAAAGTAACATTCAGACCAATAGTTCCAACCATTGGTAAAGCACCGCCAGCATTGTCAAAGCCAAAACCTGTTGCGTCTCCACCATATTCTGCAGTGTATCCATTATTATGCTTGAAGGTCTTTAAGTTTTGAACGTTAGCATAAATTCGCAGGTTGGTCATTTTTAACCTCGAAATTGTACTTCTCCCAAAACTATAGCCCAGCTGAACATTACGGATACGGAAGTAACTACCATCTTCAATATTGTAAGTTGATCCATTATAATTGAAACGATCTGCCTGGCTAACTAATGGTACCCAGTTTGATGTACCTGGTCCGTGCCATGCATCGATCTGGAACGCTGCATAATTTACTCTCTGGAAAGGTGATTCCAATGATCCCCATGTTCTGAAGATCTCGTTTCCATAAACGCCATTTACATCAATTCCAAGACTTAAACCTTTGTAATTGAAATTAACTGAGGCGCCATAGGTGAAATCCGGTGTAGGATTACCAATTACGGTACGATCGTCAGAGGTGATCTTGCCATCGCCATTCACATCTTTAAATTTGAAATCTCCAGGTCTATGTGCACCTAATGAAGAGGCGTCAGGTGATTTCTGGATGTCTGCATTGCTTTGGTAGATACCATCAACAACATAACCAAAGAATGAACCTATGGGGAATCCAGGTAATGTTCTGGCTTCTGCACTTCCGTTATTCTGAAATCCCCTGATCAATACGCCAGTTGGGATATCTTCAGCAAGGCTGATCACTTTATTTTTCAGGAAAGTGATATTTCCACCCAAAGTAACATTGAAATCTTTAGAAACATTTTGGTTCCAGTTAGCAGTTAATTCTTCACCCCAGTTCCTGATCTTGCCACCATTTACCAATTCATCTGGCTGTCCAATAGTGGACCTGCTCACATAGGTCATCAAATTATTGGTAGTCCTGGTGAAATAATTGGCTTCAAAATGCAAACGGTTTTGGAAAGCGTTCAATTCAAATCCTATCTCTTTGGCATTTACAGTTTCCCATTTCAAATCTGGGTTTGGAATATAGGCAGGATCAGCTGCGGCATGCATCACGGTTCCAAAATTAGCAGCAGTACCTGTTCTGAGATTGGGATAAAATGGGTAGTTCAATGTACTACCATCCAATGTAGATGCTGATTGGTTTCCTAAAACACCCATAGATCCCTTTATTTTCAAAAAGTCGAAGAACCGCTGATCTGCCATAAAGCTTTCTTTGGTCAAATCCCATGCGGCGCCAATGGCCCAAAATTGCTGGTGGCGATTCTTTTCAGGAATCCTGGAAGAAGCATCATCCCTGAAAGATCCATTCAGGAAATACCTGTTCTGGTAGTTATACAGTACCCTTGCCAGGTAGGAAACAGTGGTGTATTCACTTTGGCCTGAACTTGAAGAAGTGCTTCCGGAGTTCTCAAAACCATTAGTAACATACCAGAATCTTGGATCATTAGGAATAGGGGCTGCATTTTGGTCAGGTTGGCTTGAACTTGCATAGCGGTTGAAATTTCCAAAATAATAAGTTGTAAAACCACCGGTAGCTGTAATTCCATGCGCGCCTATATTCTTTTTAAAGGTCAATAAATGATCCTGTTGGAATTTTCTCCAGTTCTGATCACTTTCACTTACACCAGTTGTTTGGCTGTATAATTCCACTTCATTTGTTCTTGGATTATAGCCATAATACCTTGGTGTATAAGTGCGCCTGTTTGCTGTACTCATGTCAGCATAGAAAGTCGATCTCCAAATGAAATTTTTCAGGAAGCTCACTTCACCGAATACACTTCCTACAGATCGGTATTCCACACCCTTTGTTTTATCCCAGGTATTTTCAACCTGCAACAGGGGATTGATTACTCCTGAATTTTGCAGGCCTACATCAAGCAATGAATATAAATTCTGGGTGATGGTGTCTCCACCATAAGGGTTTCTAACTTTAAATGATTTGGTGCCAGCTGATACCTGAGGCATCACCTTCCTGGCTGCATCTAATACCCAGGTTGCATCATAAGGATTATTCTGCCTTGTAGCATTCAGGTTTACACCAATTTTGAAGACATTACTGATCTTGAATTCATCACCTAAGGAAAGCACCAGGCGATCCAGTTTTTCATGAACGATCAAGCCTTCATCATATATATAGCCTAAACCAAAATTGAATTTATTCCTGTCTGATCCTCCGGAAATGCTCAAATTATTGTTACTGAACTTTCCTGTCCTTGTTACTGCATCAATCCAATTGGTATTGGCATTTAAAGGACCATAGTCAAATGGATCAACAACACCATTATTCAGGTTTTCCTGTGCGAACAGTGTTTTAAATTGTTCAGCATCGGCCATTTTTATCTTGTCAACAAGCTTCTTAAAGCCATAATTAGTATTAAAATTGACAACTACCTGGCCAGCTCTTGCTTTTTTCGTGGTAATAGCAATGACTCCAGTGGCGCCTCTTACTCCAAAGATCGCAAGAGAAGAAGGATCTTTCAACACTTCAATGGACTCAATGTCATTTGGATTCAGATAGTCAATATTATCCTGTAAGATACCATCTACCACATACAGTGGGTGCACCTGCCCGATACTTATTGTACCACGGATACGTATATCCGGAGCTTGTCCAGGTGTACCAGAGTTAACAACTGATAAACCTGCTACTTTACCCTGTAAAGATGAAATAGGGTTGGAATTAGGTTTGTCAGCTACATCCTTTCCTGAAATCTTAACTATTGAACCTGTAAGGTCTCTTTTGCTGGCTGTACCGTATCCAATTACCACAATTTCATCAAGGGCATTTCTTGAAGAATTGAGTGAAACATTGATCGTTGTTCTGCCGTTGATGGCTTCTTCTACAGCATCATAGCCCACAGAAGAAAATACCAGGGTAGAGCTATTGTCAGGCACACTTAATGAATAGTTACCACCTGCATCAGATACAGTTCCAACAGTAGTCCCTTTTACAGAAATGGATACACCAGCCAGGCCTTCACCATTCTGTCCCGTAACCTTTCCGGTAATTCTTATATCCTGAACTTCTATTTTTACTCCGTTTGCAGAAGGTTTTAATACAATAAGATTATTGTCCATGATCTTGTAACCAATTCCCATTCCGTCGAAAATGGTATTTAAAACGGCTGGTACCTCGGCATCCTTTACATGTACATCTACCTTTTTATTATCAATAAGTGCCTGGTTGTACAAGAATCGATAAGTCGTTTTCTTCTGGATCTCTGTCAGCACTTTTTTCAGATCTGCAGATTGCAGATTTAAAGTCACCTTGTCAGGGGTAAAGCCTCCAGCTGATACATGCAGGCTGAAAAACAGCATAAATGCACACATCATTTTCATAATCCGGCCCATGTTTGAAAGGTTGGGATGTTGTAGATAAGTCGTGTGTCTCTTTTTTTTCATACTATGTCATTATAAGTGATAAGTTAATTGTTGATCTTCCTTCCTTGTAATTCATTGTCCATTAAGATGTATTGTCCTTCATAAGCAGTCAGTTTAGCGTGTTATCAGTATTGTATTCTCATTTATAGTATAGTTAAAAGGTGCTGCTATCCGCAATGCATCCAGCGCCTGCCTGATATTTTCATTTTCAAATGTTCCTCCCAACCGAATCTGGGCTAGTTGTTCATCCTTTATATTGATCCGGATATTATACCATTTTTCCATTCTCTTGGCTACTTCTTCAAAACTTTCATCCTGGAAGACCAGTTTGTTATCCACCCATGAAGTTTCAACTATCGTGTTATCAGGAGTATGGGTCAGCGAGCTTAATATAACCTTGGGTTCTGTCTTTTGTAAAGGCTCCTGCTTTTGTTCTTCCGGTTCATTGGCAATGACCAGCTTTTCATTAGGCTTTAATATGAATATCTCGCCAGGTCTTTTATCGTGAGTTACTTCCACACGGCCCCTGATAAGGCTGGTCTCCGTTTTTTTCTCATCCGGATAAGACCTTACATTAAAAGCTGTTCCCAGCACCTTAATATGAAGGCCATTGGCCATAATGGTAAAAGGGATCGAACTCTTTTTTACATCAAAATAAGCTTCCCCGGTTAGTGTAGTGTTGCGATTGGTAATCCCAAAATGTTCATTGTAGGTCAACTTGCTGCCCGCATTTAGCCATACAACAGAACTGTCAGGAAGAACCATTCTTGTTTTAGATCCAAATCGGGTTGAAACCTCGCTAAAGGCTTTTTCCTGGGAAGAAACAGTTGAAGAGGGGGATGTATAAAACCGGGTCCAGAGCACAACAGCCATTATACATATTGCTGTCAGTGCTAATGCCCAGATTTTTTTATAAGATCTACTGTGTAAACCAGGTGAAGAGAAGGGAGTGGGGAGAGGTTCAGTATGATCAATGTAGACTCCATTCTTTTTTAAATTGTCAAGATGAAGTTCAAAAGCTATCTCTGAATCATACGAGTTGGAATCCTCTGCCTTTGATTTCCAGATATTTTCAATAAACTCAGTGGAATAATGCCATTCAGGATGAGATTTTACAAGACTTTCCAGTTCCTGTAATTCTTCCACCCCGGCATCTCCGGCCAGTTTTTTGGCAAGCAGGTTCCAATATCTGTTCTCAGTCATTAGCAGGCAGTGTAAGCAATAGACAATAAATATCCCTTTTACCCCTAAGGGCCAGGGCTTTTTTTAATTCAATGATGTTCTCGATACCTCCAGCTGGATAGATTCACCGATCTTCCGTAAGGCAATGGTCATTTGATTTTCCACAGTTTTCTGTGAAAGGTTAAGCAACTGGGCCACTTCCTTATATTTTAATCCATCTTCCTTTATTAACTTAAAGATCAACTTGCACTTAGGTGGTAATGCATTGATAGCCAGGTTCAGACGCTTATGCATTTCTGATGTGATCATTAATTGCTCTGGGTCCAGGTAGATACTTTTTAATTCCACATCGGTATCGTCAATAGAAAATGACCTGTTTCTTTTTAACCTGGTGAGACAGTTAATAGATTGGTTCTTAGTGATAATATATATGTATAAATGAAAATTTTCTACCCTTGAAAGTGTAGAACGGGTATTCCAGATCTTTAGAAATACATCGGATACTACTTCTTCTGCGGCCTCTTTTGATTTGGTGATCAGGGATGAAAAACGGATCAATTTTAAATGATAGATGGAAAATAGTTCCTTATAGGCGAGGGCATCGTCATAAAGGGCAATCCTGTTTAGCAGTTTTTCCAGCAGTGTAGTACCAATCATGTATAGCAGTCGATACCCAAATCTATGTTAAAAAAACCAAAGAAGTCTTTAAGATTTTGTTTTAAATCAAAAAAAACAGGGTTTGCCCTATTCCAGGCAAACCCTTCTATATTATTAAAAATCAATGTGTAATATTAATACAATATAACTATTCCCTTAAAAAACGAGGGTCATTATGGAGTGAGCCAGGCTTTTGGTTTCAGCTGCCTTTCCACCCATCCACAAATGAAATGGCATATCCTTGCTGGTATTGTTCATCACAACTACGGCTATTTTTCCATCAGGATTGATAAAGGCTGTAGTAAGAAGAGGGCTCCGGCTGGAAGCGCTTTCAATGCGCCTGGCACCAGGGCGGACAAACTTTGAAAAATGTCCGATATAATAATAGGAATTGGTATAGATCAGCTGTCCTGTTTTGGAATCAGCATGAATAGGCGCAAAGCAGAAGTTGCCCACATGGTTAGGCCCGCCTTTTTCATCCAGTAATACATTCCAGTCTGTCCAGCCAACAGTATTATTATTAAAATCATTGATCATGGAACGCCCATACCGCTCTCCAAGGCTCCAATCTTTTAACCTGGCAGCTGTGAATTTATCATTACATCCTTCCGTAAAAAGCAGGTTCTTGCCAGGGAAGCTTTCAGATACCTTTTTGACATTTTCAAAAACCTGGTCGCCGCCACTCCAGTCTTCGTACCAATGGAAACCTATTCCCCAGGCGTATTTTGCTGCAGCCGGATCATTTAATAAGGTACTGGCGCGCTGGTAGATCAAATCGCGGTTATGATCCCAGGCAATGATCTTTTTACTGCTTAGTCCTGCTTTGGCTAAAGTAGGACCCAGGTTATTTTTTAAGAAGTTGGTTTCTTCTTCTGCAGTGAATTTGCAGGATTCCCAGGTTTGCTTGGCCATTGGCTCATTTTGAATGGTAACACCCCATACCGGGATGCCTTCTTTCTCATAGGCGTTGATGAATTTTACAAAATAGTTAGCCCAGGGCTGGTAAAAATCTGGTTTCAGGCTGCCACCATGAAGCATGTCGTTGTTGTCTTTCATAAAAGCAGGCGGACTCCAGGGGGAGGCATATAAGGTCAATTTACCACCCGCCGCTGCTATGGCCTGTTTGATAAATGGAATCCTGAACTTTTTATCGTGATCAATATTGAATGATTTTAGGTCCCTGTCGCCTTCCGTGATATATGTATAACTGCCACTTGAAAAATCGCAGCTATGAATATTGGTCCTTGCCAAAGTATAACCTATGCCAGAAGTAGGGCTATAGTAAGCCTTTAAAAATTCCTGTTGTTTTTCTTTCGAAAGCAAGGCAAATGTTTCTGCAGATGCATCAGTAAGTGCTCCGCCAATTCCCAGGATAGTCTGAAAGGTTTTAGATGGATCAATAAAAACGCAGGGTTGAGTTTCCATGGGTTGTCCAAAATCTGAAAATTGCAGGGTATCTGTTGGAGTCAGCCGGTAATTGGCTGTATCTGCAGTGGTATAAACCACAATAGATTTTCCCACAGGGGATTTAGTGGGAATAGTTGTATTGGATGAAAGCACTTTTGCTTTCTTTTCCGAACAGGCAAATAGCGTAACAACAGATGCTGCCAATAAGATTTGTTTCATTATACTTTGTTTAGACGTAATAAGTAGGACATTAAAATTACCAAATATAGGTACCGACCGCGCCAGCAGGCAAAGAGGTGATAACCCATTTATTGCCAGCACGGATCTTAAAACCCTGTGCTGTGCTGCCATCATTTTCTACTATTAATACTTTTTTACCTGCAGGTGTTTTAAAGGCAACATTTTGCAAACTGCCTGTAATATTACTGCCAATTCTCACAGAGCCAGCAGGAACAAATTTGGAAGCATGTGCCACTATATAATATGCTACATTCCGGAAAACAGAAGTAGTAATGGTTAAAGCTCCCTTACAGGTGTTGCACCCACCCGGAGTGTGTGGTTCAAAGGAGGCGTTGTTCGCAAGATTCCACTCCAGTGCCGTCCTGCTCCAGTTGCGCATGGATCCTATGATCACATTTTTCAAATGCCATTTAAGGTCTCCTCCAAAATCGCCATTAGAGGCTGTGTATTGCTCTGTGAAATAGATATTCTTATCAGGATGGGCATTCCTTACCTGGGAAAGAGCGCTGATGTCGCCTGCATACAGGTGGAACGCGGAGCCGTCAATAAATGCCTTGGCTGCCGGATCATTGAGCATAGTTAAAGGATAGTCCGGCCTGTCGCAGTTATGATCATAGGTGATGATCTTTGTAGCAATGCCGGCAGTTTGAAATGCAGGGCCTAAATGATCTTTAATAAATACCAGCTGCTGGTCAGCCGTCATACTCAAACTTGGATTATTGCCTGGGTTAAGGGGTTCATTTTGAGGCGTTATGGCATTGATAGTGATGCCCTGTGCCTTCATTTGTTGAATGTATTTTATAAAATACTGTGCATATACATTATAGTATTCAGGTTTCAGGCTGCCACCAACGCTGCTTCCATTATCCTTCATCCACACTGGCGATGTCCATGGAGTTGCCAGGATCTTGATAGCAGGATTTATAGCCAGAATTTCCTTTAATAAAGGGATCAGCTGGTTCATATCCGGAGCTAATGAAAAATTAGCCAATGGCAGATCTGTTTGTCCTGCAGGTATGTCATCATAAGTATATACAGAAGCGCTGAGGTCAGAAGCACCAATGCTTATCCTTAAATAACTAATACCTATAGAATTTGCTTCATTACCAAAAAGTTCTTTTAATAGGGCTGCTTTGGTGGAGGCATCCAAAGCATTTATTACCATGGCGCTGCCACTGGTTAGTGTATAGCCAAAGCCATCAATAGTTTGAAAGGTTGAGGTAGTGTCCACATCAATAAAGGGATCATTATTAGCCACGGTTCCAAAACCCAGGATGGTGCTTTGCTTTTGTAACAATGCCGTTTGATCACCTTTTGTTAACCAGAAATCAACCTCATTGACACCAGGAGCAGGCGGATTAGGGGGATCAGGAGTTGGCACAGGCGTTGGAGTTGGTGTTCCACCTCCGCTTGTGCTTTTGTTACAACTCGATCCGCAAATGACCAGGAAAAGACAGGATATAAATAAAAACCGGATGGCAGGAATGATACGTTTCAAGGAAGTTTATTTAATAATTGAGGTATAAAAGCCAGGACTCCGGGTAATATAACCAGGTGCCTCTCCAAAATTAGCTGAGAAAGAATTAAGATCACCGGTTATATAGACAATTAATTGGGATACTACCCCTAAGCCTCCTCCATAAAATGCATATGGATGCACTATCATCGGCTGGGAAGGATATAGTATATTACATGGAACGGGTGGCGTAGTTCTACGATAATGCATGATTTATGATCTCATTCTAATTTAGGTACGCCGCTGATACCTTATTTTTGCGCCGCTTAAGATCAAGCCAATATTAATCCAAAGGGAATAATGATGAACCTGTAAACAGTATTGAAAATCGCTCTATAACGAACTGGTTTCCGAATGAAATATGTCATTTCAAAAAAAGTAGATAGTTTTTTCACAGATGTCAATGATGTCTTTGGGTTTGTTGTTCGGTTTTTTAAGGAAGTATTCAAGCCACCCTTTGAGTTCAACGAAATGATCAAACAATGCTATAATGTGGGCGTTCGCTCCGTAGCATTGATAACAGTCACAGGCTTTATCACCGGGTTGGTTTTTACCAAGCAATCACGGCCTTCACTGGCTGAATTCGGTGCTACATCCTGGTTGCCATCTCTGGTAGGCATAGCAGTGATAAAATCTTTGGCTCCATTGGTAACAGCATTGATCTGTGCAGGTAAGGTTGGGTCAGGAATCGGAGCTGAATTGGGATCCATGAAAGTGACCGAGCAAATAGATGCGATGGATGTATCAGGTGTAAATGCATTTAAGTTTCTTGTAGTAACACGAATAGTGGCTACTTCACTTTGCATTCCATTATTGATGATGTATGCTGCTTTTGTTTCACTTATGGGTTCATACATCGATATCCATTCACATGAAAATATTACCCTTCTTACTTTTTTCCAGAATGCATTCCAAAAGATCACCTTCCTTGATTTTGCTTCCACCCTGTTTCGTTCTGTGATCTATGGATTCACTATTTCCCTGGTAGGCTGCTTTAAGGGGTATAATACCACCCAGGGAACTGAAGGTGTGGGAAAGGCAGCTAACATGGCGGTAGTCGTTTCAATGTTCCTGATCTTTATAGAAGAAATGGCGATTATTCAAATGGTAAACTGGATACGGTAATGCAAAAAGTAAAAGGTCATATTGATTATAATACCCCGGTCATTACTATTAAAGATCTCTATAAGTCCTTTGGTGATAATGATGTTTTAAAAGGTATAGACCTTACAGTATACAAAGGCGAGAATGTTGTGGTGCTGGGAAGATCCGGAACAGGTAAGTCTGTCCTGATCAAGATGATCGCAGGCCTGTTGAAGCCCGACAGTGGAACAGTGGATGTTTTGGGCTATGATGTGCCTTCACTGAATGAAAAGAAACTAAGGGAACTGCGCATGAAACTGGGCTTCTCTTTCCAGAACAGCGCCTTGTACGATAGTATGACCGTCAGGGAAAACCTGGAGTTTCCATTGATAAAAAATTCTCACCACCTGGCAAAGAAGGATCTGAATAAAGCTATTGAAAGAGTGTTGGACGCTGTAGGACTATTGCAATCAATTAACCAGATGCCATCTGAGCTTTCAGGAGGTCAGCGCAAAAGGATCGGTATAGCCCGCACACTTATCATGCAACCGCAGATCATGTTGTATGATGAACCTACAGCTGGCCTGGATCCAATTACCAGTACAGAGATCAATAACCTTATCGTGGCTGTACAGGAAAGGTTTCATACCAGTTCCATTATTATCACGCACGACCTTACCTGCGCCAAAGCTACAGGGGACAGGATCGCCATGATGCTAGATGGCCAGTTTGTCAAGGTCGGTTCTTTTGATTCCATATTTGATTCGGGTGATGAACGGATCAATAGTTTTTACGAATACAATTTTATACAATAAGAAATGAGATCAACTAAAAATACAAGAAGCGTATTGGTAGGTATTTTTATATTCGTCGCCCTTGTCATTTTCATAGTGGGAGTGCTCACACTGGGAGGCCAGCGGAAGACCTTTGCCAGCACCATTGACCTTTCTGCGGTTTTTGATGATGTGAACGGCCTGCAAAAAGGAAGCAATGTATGGTATTCCGGGGTCAAAATAGGAACTGTGAAGAGTATTTCATTTAATAAGACGGGTACAGTTGATGTTGCTATAAGCATTGAAGAAAACACCACCCAATTCATTCATAAAGATGCCTTTGCCAAAGTGGGTTCCGATGGATTGATTGGCAATAAGATCATTGTGCTGTATGGTGGCACACCGCAGGCTGCTCCCGTACAATCCGGAGATGTGCTGCATGTGGAGAAAACCGCCAGTGTAGATGACATGATGAGCACCCTCCAGTCCAATAACAAAAACATTTTGGCTATAACTACAGATTTTAAAGAAGTAAGCCGTCGTATGGCAAATGGAGAAGGAACTATTGGCAAATTGTTGAAAGAAGAATCACTGGCCAATGATCTCAATAATACAATGGCCGTATTAAAAAGAGCTTCAGTAAATGCAGAGAGATTGACGAACCAGTTCACCTCTTATGCTGCTAATCTTCAAAAGCCCGGCACCCTAACCAATGACCTGATCACCGACACCGTATTATTCTCCAGGTTGAAAACCAGTGTAACACAGATTGAAGAAATGACAAGGAAAGCTAATGAAGTCATGCTTACCATCAATAATGTAAGCCAGGACCTGCAGTCAGGCCTTAAAAAGACCAATACACCGGCTGGAGTATTGCTCAATGACGAACAGTCAGCTGCATCTATAAAAGAAACCATCAAAAATCTGCAGTCAAGTACCCAAAAGCTTGATGAAAATATGGAAGCCTTGCAGCACAATTTTTTATTGCGCGGATTCTTCAAAAAGAAGGCACAGGGCAAGCTGTAATTGAGGGAGTATAGAGTTCGTAAGATAACAGGTTGAGAGGTTAACAAGAAGGCGAAAACTTATCCCTTAGTATCTCTAAAGGACTTTGGGCCTGTAACATTGGGCGGATGATAATGCAAATTATTTATTGGTAATGACTGGCGAAGATGGGGTGCAGGATTCCAGTAAATCTTGCTTTCTAATAAATTCCTGGAAATTTGGTTATTGAGTTTTGCCTTTTTTTGGTATTCTTCTATTTGCTAAAATTATGTCCACTACTTATACCTTAGAAATTCCCCCGCTGCATCCTGCGGAATACTTCAACATTAAAACATATTCCATTTCCTGGACTTTAGAAATTACCTTGAGTCCTGCCAGGTTCTTCTGTACTCCGAAATTATTACGCGTAGTGTCCTGATATATCATGGGTATATGCCGTCATTGTGCCGTCTCTTTAAAGGGGCGGTTCAAAGGCGGTTCAAAGGCGGCTCATACACGGCTCAAAGGCGGTGCATACTAGCCGGAAGCCGGGAGTCGATAGGCAGGTTTTCAGAGCTTTCTTTGTAGCAAACAGATATAAGTTTTAGTTTGCCGCGTGTTATTACAATATATAATCCTGCTAATACTCTTAACAAGCGGTGCTTTGATCAGTATATGGACAGGAAAATTAACCATTGCAGCAGGTTTAACAGGCATCGTACTGGGATTATTGATCTTCATTGGTACCGGTTGGCTTGGATTGTTGTTGATGGCCTTTTTCTTTTTACTGGGTACACTGGCTACCACATGGAAGCGCAATCAAAAAGAAACCTGGAAGATCGCAGAAAGAAATAAGGGGCGTAGAACTGCCAGCCAGGTACTGGCTAATGGTGGTATGGCAGGCATCCTGGCTTTGCTGGCCATCATTTACCCCGAAAAAGCAAACCTGTTGACATTGATGATTGCCGGTGTATTTTCTTCTGCTACCGCAGACACGCTCTCTTCAGAGTTGGGGAGTGTATATGGTTCCCGTTTTTATAATATTCTGAGCTTTAGGAGAGATACACGGGGATTGGATGGGGTGATCAGTGTTGAAGGTACCCTGATAGGTATTTGCGGAAGTTTATTGGTAGCCATGGTAACTTCTGTTGGCTATGGCTGGGGGGTGTATTTTATTTGGATCATTATTGCCGGTACTGTCGGCAATTTGATGGATTCCGTTTTAGGAGCCACCTTGGAGCGTCGTCACCTGATGCCTAATGATCTTGTAAATTTTATCAACACCCTGGCGGGTGCACTGGTCATGTTTCTTTTATTGAATATCCAATAAAGCCTGTTTTTGAAAGATACGCATCCGGTAAGCATTCATAGCTGTATGCCCCAGTTTTTTAACCAGCTTATAATTCACAACCACGCCTACCACGGCACCAATGCCCGGAACCAATTGCGCCATTTTGGCCAGGTCAATATAATCCCGGTATTCCAGTTGAAAATTGCGCCAGTCAAACTGGTTAATATCATCTGGCAACAATTCCTTTTGTCTTTCCCAGTCGTTCATTTCCAGGTATACATGTTTCCGATGTTCATGGCTGCTAAAGGCTAGCTGGAAAATATGAAGCAGGTAAACCCGCTCTTTATAGTCCTGTACATCAAATCCATACAGGCTGGCAATATCAAAAAGCATCTTGATCTTAATAGCCAGTAATAATGGAAAGTCTGCAAGTCCCATGAGTATACCGCCGGCGCCGGTAACACCCCCTTCTACGGAAGCAGTGTGTTTATAATTGCGAATGAGCTTTTCAACTGCTTCTTCTGTTGCCTGCAGATCTGAAATACAGGAGGACCGCCGGGTGATTTGCCCGGCACCAAATAATACACCCCTGATCATTTGTTTTATGGTGGCAGTAATTACCTGGTGGATTTTTTCAGGTATAAAACTGTTCATCTTCACCTGGATCTTTTTAGAGATCTTATTGAAGAAAGTTGGGCTGCTTACCATTTCACATTGCCATGATTTCAATTCCTTATAAACAAGGGCTTCATAACTCATGACCAGGTATTTTAAATTTAATTCTTTATGCACCAGATCTATAAAGCAAGACCTCTACTGGTAGAGGTCTTGCTTTTCTTCAGATGATTACCTATGCTTTCCCCTGCCATTGATCCTGCTGTTTTTCTTTAGCCTTTCTCATCATGGCCTGCAACTTATTGACAGCAGCGTCAATAGATTGCTCAAATTCTGTACTATTTTCCTTTATAAAAAGATCATTTCCCGGAACTTCCAATCTTATTTCGCAATAAGTATTTGGAGTGGCTTTATCAGGTCCCAAAAAGAGGGTGACATTGGCCCTGACTATATGATCATTTGGGCTTAATTTTTCCAGCTTTTCTTTAATGTAAGATTCCAGTTGTTCTCCCGCTTTAAATCCAAGCGATTGTATGATTACATCCATAATTGTTTTTTTTAGAGTTGTACCATTATCATACCATGATAATTATTAGCACATGGAAAGGTAAGACGTATTTGGGCAATAAATTTGCCGCATTAATTAAAACCGGGAGTTGTAATGCAGGAATATATAATAGACGTTTCGAAAATAGAAGAATTACAAACTATTAGCAATGTAAATGAACTGAACACCATTTTTGAACGTGCAAAAAGTACAATCGTTAATGGGGAAAAAGTTCTATTGGTAAGGAAGTCAAATGGTAGTCTTCAAAAATTCGATGAATTTTCAACTCTCGAAGAACTTGCCGAATATAAAAAATCAGTTTATAAATATTTGTAGAACATTAGTGAGCTGATGCCTTTGCATGGTCTTCAATGGCTGATCCAAGCATGTTCAAGAGGTTTGCAGGAATCTGGTCGGCGCAATGCCATTGTTTCTTTTTGTACAAAATATATTCTGCCTGTGAAGAAGAAACAAGCACTGTAGTTTCTTTTATAAAATAGAAAGAATACAATTCTCCATTTACTAAAGCATCAAAATTCATAGAGGAAGGTTTCGGATTGCAATATATAAATCTCGTATAAAATACATAAAAATTTTCTATCCTATTTAGGTAGTTTTCCTTAGTATTTACACGAAGAAGGTAAATAAACAGGTTTTAAACGGCGGATTTGGACTTATTGCAAATTTGAATGTACATTTCGATGATGAAAAAGGGTTCTATAATGATGATAGGGATGAATATTGTTGCCAGGTACCTATTAATGCTTCTCTATTTGCCCATTGTTTCGTTTACTTCCTGTAAAAAGTCTTCCTCTCCAACTATAGTTCCTCTTTTTGATTCCGTGCCTTTGGTGAAGCCTGTTCTCCCAATGATCAATGAGGTTTCGGGTATTGCTGACAGTAAGGTAAACGCCGGCTATCTGTGGGGTGAAGAGGATAGCGGAAATCCTCCGGCTATCTACCTTATAGATCATAATGGCAGTATTTTCAAAAGCATTTATTTGAAAGGAGCAGTTAACCGCGATTGGGAAGATATGACACTCTCAGGGTCAGACATTTATATTGCAGATATTGGTGACAACAACCAGGTATATAGTGATTATACCATTTATTCTTTTCCGGAGCCTGCAAAATCCATAGATACCATTAGTAATTTCAATACCATCCGCTTTACATATGAAGATGGATCACATGATGCAGAAGCATTGATCGTAGACCCGGTAACAAAAGATATTTACCTGTTCACTAAAAGGGATAATGCCTCGAAGATCTATACATTGACTTTCCCCTATTCTTTTACCGGTGTGAACACAGCCAGGCAAGTTGGCACCTTGCCTTACGGGGGTGTAGTTTCAGCTTCCATTTCAGCAGATGGAAAAGAGATCCTTGTAAAGACCTATCCTGCTATATTACATTATACCAGGGGAGTTCAGGAAAATATTGTGCAGGCCCTGGGGCATAATTATACAACAGTGCCATATAAAATGGAGCCGCTGGGAGAAGCAGTAACTTTTGCTGCTGACAATTCAGGTTATTATACTTTAAGTGAGAAAGGGTTTAGTAATACCGTAAACCTTTATTATTATAAAAGAAAATGAAGAAAGCCGCCAGGAGCGGCCTTCTTACATCAGGCCAGTGTGCCCTCAGCAGAAATTTCCGTGTTCAATAACTTTGAGATCGGGCAATTTTGTTCTGCGTTCTTTACAGCTTCATCAAACTTTTCCTTGGTGATGCCGGGAACTTTGCCCGTGACCGTTAGGTGTGATTTGGTCACTGCTCCATTTTCAAATGTGATACCGCATTTTGTTTCAAGACTTTCAGGTGTAAATCCTGCTTCACCTAAAACAAAGGTCAATTTCATAGTAAAACAACCAGCATGTGCTGCTGCTACCAATTCTTCAGGATTTGTGCCTATACCATTCTCAAAACGGGAGAGATAGGAATACTGTGTGTCTTTTAAAACAGTGCTTTGAGTGGTTAATTTTCCGTTGCCTTCTTTTCCAGAGCCGTTCCAGACGGCGGTTGCATTACGTATCATAGTTTTAATGTTAAGAGCTTTAAGAAAACAAAGCTACAGGAAAGCAGGTAAAGAAATCAGGGACACAAAAGTCTTGAAACCAGGCCGGTCTTTAGAGCTTTATAATATAGCATTATTTACATGACAAAAGGAACCTTGAGGGTTCCTTACAATTAATATTTTAACCGGCTAATTATGCTGCGTGGGCGCTTTCCAAAATATCATCCATGGATATGCTCAAATGACTCTCGTCATAAATACATTGCCCGTCTTTGATGACAAGTACCTGGGGCGATTCATGGTACACACCAAATACTTCAGAGATCCTGGAGGAAAGTCCTCTGTATGCTATCAGGTCAAGAAAATAAAAATCAATATCTGAAGGCTGATCCACTTTCTGCAACCGTTGCAGGGCTACAGAGCTGATGGAACAACGGGTGCTGTGTTTAAATATTACCTGGGGCTTGTTTTGAGAATTACTAATGATCTTTTTCAACTGCTCTTCATCGGTAAGATGAATCCAATGCATACACAACAATTTTTAATGATTAAACCTTATGCTTCTCAATTACAGGAGTTTTGGCAGATGCCGTAGCAGGGCAACCATAACGGGAACCTGCGCAGGAAGCAAAGACCAGGCTGGTCAGGATTAAGAGGGTTAGGTAAAGCAATTTGTTTTTCATAATAACTAGTTTGGATTAAAACGGCTTAATTTGCCGCTTATTATGCAAATATAGCTATGAAAATTACATTTAAAACCCCTGTTGGCCCTATCAAGCTCATTCATCGGTCAAATGCCCCTAAAAGCAGGTTGTCTGGCTATATCATGCTCATCCAAACTACTTAGATCAACCATGAAAATACATTTTACCTCTATTGGTGGCAGTGTAATGCACCAACTGGCTATAGCTTTAAAGCGAAAAGGATACCAGATTACAGGCAGTGACGATGAGATCTTTGAACCTGCCAGGGGCAACCTTGACCGTGAGGGAATATTACCGGAAGAACTGGGTTGGACGCCATCATTGATTGACAAGTCATTGGATGCGGTTATCCTGGGCATGCATGCAAGGGTTGACAATCCTGAATTATTGAAAGCAAAAGAACTTGGAATACCCATTTATTCTTTCCCTGAATATATTTACCAGGAAAGCCTTAAAAAGACAAGGGTGGTAATAGGGGGTAGCCATGGTAAAACAACCACTACCTCTATGATCATGCATGTATTGCGATCTGCCAGCATGGATTTTGACTACCTGGTAGGGGCCAGGTTGCAGGGGTTTGACCAATCTGTTAAAATAACAGAAGCACCCGTGATCATTTGCGAAGGAGATGAGTACCCGGCCAGTGCGGTAGAAAAACGCCCCAAATTTCACTTCCTTTTTCCACATATTGCGGTCATTACCGGTATCGCATGGGATCATATCAATGTATTTCCCACTTTTGAGAATTACCTGGAACAGTTCCGGATATATATAGATAAAATAGAAAAAGGGGGTCACCTGATCTATAATGATACAGATGCTATATTAAAGGAATTGGTGGAAACTCATGCCCGGACTGATATACAATATCATCCCTACCGGGTTCCGGAACATGAGATCAATAATGGAGAAACAAAGGTGACTATTGAAGGCGAAAAAGTATCATTAAAAGTCTTCGGTGATCATAATTTACTAAATATGCAGGCTGCATGGCTGGTTTGCCGGGAGTTGGGTGTAAGTGCAACTATTTTTGCGAATGCCATCAGCAGTTTCACGGGAGCTTCCAAACGCCTGGAATTGTTAGCTAAAAATGCACAGGCTATATTTTATCGTGATTTTGCCCATGCCCCTTCAAAAGTGAAAGCAACGATAGAAGCCCTGAAACAGCAATTCCCCGATAAAACATTGATAGCTGTGCTGGAACTTCATACCTACAGTAGTTTGAATGAAGCCTTCATGAAAGAATATGAAGGGGTGATGGAAAAGGCGGATTGGGCTGCTGTTTTTTACAGCCGGCATGCACTTGAATTAAAGCGGATGCCAGACCTGTCAAAACAATCTGTGGAGAATGGTTTTTATAAAAAAGGCCTTGCGGTCATCAATGAACGTAAAGATCTGGAAGACTGGTTGTATAGCAATGAATATAATAATGCCGTTGTAGTATTTATGAGCTCTGGAAATTATGATGGATTGGATACGGAAGCATTCGCTAAACAAATAACAGGTGCAAGTCATTAATTTCGTCCTGAATAACACAAAACTTTACCTTTACCCATTTTAAGAACCCGCTGCAAATGTTACAGTTAAAGAAACCCCTGGCCTTTATTGATATTGAAGCCACGGGCTCCAACGTCAGTGCTGATAGAATTGTAGAAATTGCCATAGTTAAAGTGTTGCCGGATGGTAACCGTACGGTAAAAAGAAAGATCATAAATCCACTGATCCCCATACCTTCCTCCATTAGTGAAATACATGGAATCACTGACGAAATGGTAAAAGATGCCCCGACATTCAAACAGGCTGCGCATGAGATCAGGCAGTTCCTGGACGGGTGCGACCTGTCCTGTTATAATGCTTACCGTCTTGATATTCCTATGTTGATGGAAGAATTTATCAGGGCTGATGTGGAATTTGATATGAAAAGCCGCAGGGTAATTGATGTTCAAAAGATATTTCACCAGATGGAGCAACGTACATTATCTGCAGCCTATAAATTTTATTGCAATAAATCGCTGGAAGGGGCTCACGGTGCAGAAGTGGATGCCGTAGCTACAGCAGAAATTTTAAATGCCCAGTTAGAAAAATATCCTCAATTAGGAACCAATATTGAAAGTATCATAAAAGCGATTGGGGAGGAACCAATCATTGACTTTGCACGACGTTTTACTTTCAACGATAAAGGTGTGGAAGTATTTAATTTTGGAAAACACAAAGGAAGACCGGTGGCTGATGTATTAAAGGCCGAGCCCCAGTATTATGACTGGATGATGAAGGGTGAGTTTCCAATGAATACCAAGCAGAAGTTAACTGAAATGTACACCCGTATCATGCTTAAAAAGTTCTAAAGCCTTTTGGAGAAGCTTGTAATTATACCAACTTATAATGAGAGGGAAAATATTGGCCCTATCATAGAGGCCATTCATGACCTTAACCAGGATTTTCATATACTGGTAATAGATGATGGCTCACCCGATGGAACAGCCGATATAGTACGGTCTTTAAGAACCAAATATCCCGAAAGCGTTTTTCTGGAAGAAAGACAAGGCAAGCTAGGGTTGGGAACCGCTTATATACATGGTTTTAAATGGGGAATTAAAAGGGAGTATGAGTACATTTTTGAGATGGATGCTGATTTTTCTCATAACCCTTCCGACCTGCCACGTCTTTACGATGCCTGCAAAACCGGTGGTGCAGATGTAGCTATTGGTTCCCGTTATATAAAAGGGGGAGGTGTTCAAAACTGGCCCCGCAACAGGATCCTTTTATCAAAAGGCGGATCCCTATACACAAGGTTGATCTTATGGATGCCGGTTGAAGACCAGACCGCCGGATTCATGTGTTATAAAAGAGAAGTATTGGAAACCATCAACCTGGATGAGATCCATTTTGTGGGTTATGCATTCCAGATAGAGATGAAATTTGCCGCATGGAAACTTGGATTTCGTCTTAAAGAAGTTCCTATTCAATTTGAAGACCGTAAATATGGCGAATCGAAAATGAGTAAGGGAATTGTCAAGGAAGGGATTTTGGGTGTACTGAAGCTCCGCTGGTATAGCATGTTCACCAATTACAGGCGCAGGGTGAAAAGTAAAATGGATGCTCCTGTAACAGAAGGATCTTAATCTTCCCTGTAACTACTCATTACTGCTTTCCATGGAATATTCCTGATACTATCCATGATAAGCCAGGTTGCAATTACAGACAGTATTGCACCAATAATAACTACAGGCATTATGTTATAGATAAAGAAATGCCCCAGCGCTATAACACCTGAAATGGCAAGGACAAACAAGCTCCTTAATAAAGACCCTGCTTTGACATTGGTATTTTGATGCATGGAAAACGGGAATTGCTTATTGCCCACATAAACAAGAATAGTAGCAATAAGTAATTCATTGAATAAGCCCAGGATGATATTGGGTAATACTTTTGGGCCAATAAGAATAAGCCCGGCAAGGGTAATGAAAAATACAAGAGGTATGTAGAATTTCATGATAGCAGCTTTTGCACCTCCGAGTATGATGGCCCCCGGCCTGGCAACAGGTGTGATGTAATAGATCCAGGATGCCTTGTATTTTTCTGAATATACCACCTGGGTAATGGCCATTGTCAGGATGAAACTTGTAAAATACAAAGCGGATATTACCAGTATCCTGCTTTTCATGCTTTCTTCCCTTAATTCCTGCAGGTCCATAGATTTTGTATTCATGAACATGATGACCACATACACTGCCAGGTAGCCAATGGAAGGATAAACCTTTAGTTTAAAATCGCGGCTTCGCGAGGTCATTTTCCAGCAAAATAAGAATCCCATTTTTTCTGATCCACCTGATGTAAATAATTTGCTGAGAATGGCGGGATAGTCCAAACGGTGCTTTCTTGTTGTAACCGCTTTAGCATCAGGCGTAGCTGAACTACCCGAAGACAATAAGGCAAGTTTATTATTGAAAAATGGTGCAAGGTATTTCACTACCAGGTAAATACTGATAAATGGTAAGATCAAACCCAGGACTGTTCCTATTGCTTCCTTATATGTTACCTGGAACGAGTACAAAAATTTCCAGGTGCAGGCTATCCAAAAAAGAGGATAAAAAAGAATGCCCTTTTGCAAGGTTAGATCAAGATTTCCAAGCGTAAACCGGTTGATCATACGGGGAAAGATCTGGTAGCTGGCATATATTACAATAGCAAAAATGATCTGGATATAACTGATAACGGATTGGAATTTTTGGGGAGTGGTTATTTTAAGAATGGCTATATAAACCGCATTGATAAAGAGGATGGCAAAGGTCGTAGTGAAAAGCACCATAAGGATAAAAGATACAGCAGCCGCGATGTTTACATTCATGATTACGTAAACAATTCCAGGAAGGCTCATGGGCAGCACTATTTTGGAAATGTGTATCAGGATATGCAGTAGCCGGGAAACCAGCAGTGTTCTGTCATTAACAGGTTTAGGTAAAATAATAAAAGTATCCCTCACATCGATAAGCACTGAAGTGAAGTCAGAGATCAATGTTGCAGATAACATAAAGAAGAACATGGAATAATAAATGGTAAGACTGGTTACCATATTTGAACCTATAGAAAATGCAAATAAATAAACCAGGCCTATCAATCCACTCATAAACATGGTTCCGAGTGTGGCAAGAGATACCTGCTTACCCTTGTTCCTGGTCCTCGTTTGCTGGATGGTATTAGGACGCCGGTCATCCATGGTCAGTTTTGTTGTCAGGATGGATTTTAACTGCTTTATGTTTACTCCGATACTTTTATAAACAGGAGCAGGGAGAAGGATAAGTTTCAGGAAAATTTTGTTGACAGGATTCACTGGTGCCGTTAATATTAATGGTTTTGATTAAATAGAAATTTTATCCTTCCAATGCTTTAATGAGTTCATCTGCAGTATTGGATAATGAATCTTTACTGGTAAGATTGGCAAATATCTGTTCCAGGCTTTTATTGCCTTGCTGTTGTTTTAGTTCTTCAAAGCTTCCATCGGCAATGATCCTTCCATCATCTATCAATACAATACGGTCACTGACTTTCTCCACCACGTCCATCATATGGCTACAATAAAATATGGTTTTGCCATCCCTGGCCAGCCTGCTGATCATTTCCTTGATGATGATTACGCTATTGGCATCAAGGCCGCTTAAAGGCTCGTCAAGAATGATCACATCGGGATTGTGCAACAGCCCTGAAGCGATCAATACCTTTTGCTTCATTCCTTTGCTGAAGCTATCCATACGCTGATCTATATTGCTGGAAAGGCCAAAGGCAGCTATCATTTTTTGTATTCTTTCAGCACAAATCTCTTCATCGATTCCATATAAGGCCCCCATAAATGCCAGGAACTCCCTGGGGGTTAACACATCATACAATTCAGCCATTTCAGGTACATAGCCTATTATTTTTTTTACTTCAAGTGTGTTATTTTTTACATCAAATCCTTTTACGCTGACTTCGCCCTCATAATCAGTAAGCAGCCCGCAAAGAATCTTTACGGTAGTGCTTTTTCCTGCGCCATTAGGTCCAATATACCCGATGACCTGCCCGGCAAATACTTCCAGGGTAATGTCTTTCAATACTGACTTATTGCCATAGTTCTTAAAAAGGTTCCTGATGCTGATTACCGGTTCCATATATAACGTGAATGCCTTGAGTTAAAGTAAATGATACGAATGCCTGCTAAAGATAATCAAGTAATACAGTCCTGAGCTTATAATGGAATTTATGTTTCTTTGATCATGAGAAAGGCATTACTGCAGTTACACGCCGCAGTTTTTTTGTGGGGCTTTACGGGCGTATTGGGACGTGTGATAACACTGGATCAAACCTGGTTGGTCTGGTACCGGCTATTGATCACGACTATATCTCTATGGGTATTGTATTTTTTTATGAATAAGATCAGGCGGTTGCCTGCACGATCCGTCTTTTTGATAAGCAGTATTGGATTCACCCAGGCATTACACTGGGTTTGTTTTTATGGTAGTATCAAATATGCCAACATAACTATTGCTCTCACAACATTGTCAACATCTGCCTTACTGGCTTCGGTTATTGAACCATTGTTATTAAGAAAACGATTTGATGCCATTGAGATATTTCTTGGATTGTTCGCCATTGCGGGCATAGTCATTATTTACAATACCCATGTTCAATTTTCAATCGGCATTGTAATAGGGTTGTTATCTGCTTTATTAACTGTAATAGTTTCCGTTTTAAACAAAAAAATAATTGATCATTATGCGCCAGAGCAGATCACACTTTACCAGCTCACCGGAGGTTTTGCAGGATTAAGCCTGTTGCTACCAATATACCAGTATTATTTTCCCGAGAAGCATTACCTGCCCGGAACAATGGATTGGGTGTGGTTGGTATTATTAAGTTGGGTTTGTACCATAATGACCTTCTTTTTATACATACGGGCCTTGAAAAAGATATCCGCCTTTACCTTGAACCTGACATTGACGCTTGAACCAGTGTACGGGATTCTGTTGGCATTTCTGATTTACCATGAGAATGAAAAACTCAGTAAATGGTTCTATATAGGATTTGGATTGATTGCATTGGCTGTTGCTTTCCATATGATTCACCTGTTGCGCTTGTCTCGTCAAAAATCATTTTCCCATTAACCTTCAGTGCTTATTTTTAACGCATAAGTCAAACTTTATGAAGTTCTCGTTCCTGCTTTGCTGTGTTTTTTCCTGTTTCTATTCTTTTGCCCAAAAAAAACCGCTTGATCATTCTGTATATGATGGCTGGCAAAGTATTGGAGAAAAAATGATCTCTAATGATGGCAAATGGATCGTGTATTCAATTACCCCACAGGAGGGAGATGCTGATTTGTATATATTATTTTCCTGTGACACATCTCAAAAATTAAAAGTTCCCTGCGGTTACAATGCGGTAATAACCGAGGATAGCCGCTATGTGGTATTCAGGGTAAAGCCTACCTACAGGGAGTTGCGCGAGGCTAAAATAAAAAAGAAAAAGCCTGAAGACATGCCTAAGGATTCTATTGGAATAGTGCAATTGGGAAGCAAAGAAATAGCAAAATGGCCCCGTGTAAAATCTTTTAAAATCCCCGAAAAAGCCGCTGGTTGGGTAGCTATTCATAAAGAAAAAGAGCCATCCAGGCTTAACGGGACACCTAATCAAAAAACTGTTGATAGCCTGAAAAAAACCATTGATTCATTAATGTTGCTGGTTACAGAAATAAAAAATAGTAAGGCAGGTACTGGTGATCAAACTGATGCGGAAGATGATCCCTTACTGACTGCCGCTGCCACAGAAGGTAGTGACCTCATTCTGCATGGATTTGGAAAAGGTAAGGACATACTATTTAAATATGTCAGTGATTATTATTTTAATGCCTATGGGCAGAAACTGGTAATAAGGATCACCAGGAATGCCAAAGATTCTGCTTCAGTCAATGGCGTAGTGGTTTATGATCTTCAAAAGGGAAAAGCAGACACTATCATAAAAGGAGGCAATGATTACAAAAACTTTGCTTTATCCGAGTCAGGGGATAAAATCGCATTCGTGGCAGATAGTGATACGGCTACCAATGCGCTTCAGAAATTTTATGGTTTGTACTTATATCAAACCGGTAGTGATAGTGCCAATTTATTATTGGATAAAAATACACCTGGCATGCAACTGGGAATGACCGTAAGTGAAAATGGAACTGTCAGTTTCAGTAAGAGCGGGAATAGGTTATTTTTTGGCGCTGTGCCTTTACCAAAACCAAAAGATACCAGTTTGGTAGATATCGACCTGGTAAAACTCGATATCTGGAATTATAAGGATGACTATCTTCAAACGCAACAATTATTACGTTTACCATCCGATCTCAAAAAAAATTTTCTTGCCGTTTATGATTTCCGGGCCCAAAAAATAAGACAGCTGGCTAATGAGGGATTGCCAACGATTATTCCAACGAACGAGGGGGATGGAGATATTTTTGTTGCCACTACAGATACTGGCAGAAGGGTAGAGACGCAATGGCTTGGAAATGCTAAAAGAGATATTTATGCTTTAAATGTGTATACTGGTCGTACAACTTTGATCAAAAAAAATCATGACGGAGAAATATATCCTTCTTCAACCGGTAAATTTATCCTGTTGTATGATACTCATTTCAAAAATTATTTTTCATGGGATGGAAAAGGGTTGAAGAACATAACATCAAAGATCAAGGTCCCTTTATATAATGAAGAAAACGATGTGCCTGATGATCCTGGTCCCTATGGTGTAATGGGATGGAACCAGGGTGATTCTGCAGTGTATATCTATGATCGTTATGATGTTTGGAAGGTAGATCCTTCCGGGATGAAAACACCGGTCAATCTAACAGTTTCAGGCCGCAGGCTTAAAAACAGTTATCGTTATGTGAAGCTAAATGAAGATGAAAAGTTTTTTAGCAGGCACCAGCCACTGTTCTTTAAAGTGCAAAACCAGGTAACCAAGCAAACCGGTTATGCTTTTAGCCCACTCGACACAAAACTTTCTTTTCAGTCATTGGGCTTTGGAGAATTTAATTATAATTCACTTACCAGGTCCAGGGATGCACAAACCCTTGTGTATTCAAAAGAAAATTTTATGCATTCACCTGACCTATTTCTTATAAGTGGTAAAGCAGAACAAAGTATATTTTCTTCACCATTAGATGTGAGTAATAGCAAAAGGATAACCTTTTTAAATCCACAACAGGCTAATTATAACTGGGGTACGGCTGAATTGTATAAATGGAAAGCAATCAATGGCAAGCCTGCAACCGGTATATTGTACAAGCCTGAGGATTTTGATCCATCTAAAAAATACCCTGTGATCTTTTACTTCTATGAAAAGCTAAGTGATGGATTGTACAATTATTCTGCTCCGGCGCCTACACCGAGCCGTTTAAACATTCCCTTTTTTGTGAGCAGGGGATACCTGGTTTTAGCCCCCGATATTTATTATACAAAAGGACACCCGGGAAAAGATGCTTACAATTACATTGTTAGTGGAGCAACGACTTTGGCAAATGAAAAATGGGTGGATGGGAAAAATATGGCCATACAGGGACAAAGTTGGGGCGGCTACCAGGTGGCGTACCTTATCACTGCCACCCATCTGTTTAAAGCGGCATGGGCCGGAGCACCGGTAGTTAATATGTTCAGTGCATATGGAGGCATACGATGGGAAAGTGGAAATAACCGTCAATCACAATATGAAAAGGGTCAAAGTCGTATAGGTTCAACACCATGGGAAAGGCCCGACCTTTATATGGAGAACTCTCCATTTTTTCATTTGAAGAAAGTAACAACTCCGTTGGTAATCATGTCTAATGATGCGGATGGTGCTGTACCCTGGTACCAGGGTATAGAATTCTTTACAGCTATGAGGCGCCTGGGCAAAAAGGTTTGGCTACTCAATTATAACGGGGAGGCTCATAATCTTGTGGAGCGAAAGAACCGTAAGGATATCCAAATAAGGGAGCAGCAATATTTTGACTGGTTATTGAAAGATCAGCCGGCTCCTAAATGGATAACGGAAGGTGTTCCTGCAGTAAAAAAAGGAAAAGATTGGGGCCTGGAAACTGGTATGTTCTGAATCATGCATCAATACCTTGATAACCATTCAGGAATCTATGCAACAGAAGGGGACAGGTATTTTACCAGGCACCTTTTGGCGATCGGTAACAAAGTTTCTTCTACAGGAAAACTAAGATCGGTTTCTATGCAATACACAGCCGGATTGGGCAATTCGCTCCTGTTTTTGATCAGGTCATATTTCAGGTTTTCATAAGTGTTTACCAGGCTGCGGCGCATTTCGTCAAGGTATGCTGTGCGAATGCTCCTGAATTTCTCGTCATGCTTTGCAAATATGGACAACCGGTAATGGTACACCCTTGTTGCCCTGGCATACCCTGAGCTTAAAAAGAAATAGCCTTCCTGGTTATCAAGAGGCACCAATCCAACAGGAGTGATCGTTAACTTTTCTTCCACGAATTCATATAGTTCTGTTCCACTGCTGATAGTTGTTTTCATTTCATTTGCCGAATAGTTGATGATCTCTTCCAGTTGTTGCATGAGTTCATCATCAGCTATCATTTGTTCATATAATAATTGCAGTTTCTCAATCTGAATACCTGTCAGTTTTTTTGGAAAGTGCTCCTGCAGGTATTTCTTATTTTCCCTGAAGGCGACTATATTATTATAGTGAAATATAAGATCAGCAAGTTGTGGGTACAACTTATTTTGATTGAAATATTTATTGATCTCCTGCAGGTAGGCAAGGAGTGTATATTTCTTTAACTCGAAATCTATATATCCTTCGGCAAACCAGGTTTCGGACAATTGTTTCATAGTCTAAATGATTTGATTACCTAATTTACTAAATAGACTATTCAAATCATAGACCTGTTTATCTTTAATGTGTTAATACTACCGATCATGCGTATAATCCTGCCAGTGTTCTTTTTGTTTTTTCTGTATTCCTGCAAGCCAACCAGTTATTTTGTGGTGCGGCATGCAGAGAAGGAGACAAGTACTACTATGGCAAGTGATGTTCCATTATCCGTTCAGGGTAAGGAAAGAGCAGAAGCATTAAAAGATTTGTTGCTTTCAGCGCATATTCGCTCCATATATTCCACAAATTTTTTAAGAACCAGGGCTACGGCCGAACCACTGGCAAGGGTGTTAAAAATTGAAATTCAATCATATCAACCTGCAGATACAGGTTTTATCAGATCTCTTAGAAGTAAAAATGAAAATATATTGATCGTTGGTCATTCCAACACAGTGGATAATATTGTTAACACGCTCATGGGTTCAGTGGTTATTCCCGCAGACCTTACGGATACACAATATGGGGACTTGTTTGTTATAAAAAGAAAGGGTAAGCATTACCGTCTTGATAGAAGGCGTTTCGGAAAATAAAAGTAAAAAAAACCATCTTGCTTGTTGCAAGATGGTTTCTCCTTTAATTGTATTGATTATTAATATTCCCTGTTAGAGTCAAAGTTTTGAAGTTCATTAGCTACGGCTGTCAGGAAGGTAGCCCCAAGGCTTCCGTCAACGATCCTGTGGTCATAACTCATGGATAAATACATCATATGCCGGATGGCTATGCTATCCCCATGCGGAGTTTCTATAACAACAGGGCGTTTTTTGATGGCACCTACGGCCAGTATGGCTACCTGTGGCTGATTGATAATAGGTGTTCCCATCAGGCTGCCAAAAGTTCCCACGTTGGTTAGGGTAAATGTACCATCTGCAATATCCTCTGGCTTCAATTTGTTATTACGGGCGCTGTCTGCCAGGCTGTTAACCTTTTTCGCAAGGCCCACCATATTCAGCTGATCCGCATTCCTGATCACTGGTACTATCAGGTTGCCTGTTGGAAGGGCTGTCGCCATACCAATGTTTATATCTTTTTTGACAATGATATTATTGCCATCCAGTGAACTGTTGATTAAAGGAAACTTCCGGATACAACGAACAATGGCTTCTATAAATAATGGTGTAAAAGTGATCTTTGTTCCTTCTCTTTTTTCAAATTCTTTCTTCACTTTATCTCTCCACATCACCAGGTTGGTGACATCAGCTTCTGTGAATGAAGTAACATGGGGGCTGGTATGCTTACTTCTTACCATATGGTCAGCGATCAACCGGCGCATGCGGTCCATTTCGATGATCTCCACATTGCCGCTGTATGTGGTTGGTGCAGAGGACTCAACTTTATTTACAGGGATCATCATTTGTTGCTGTGTGGAAGATGCTGGTTGCTGTGTTTGAGAAGCAGCTGCCGCTTGGGTTTGCACTTTGCCGCTTCTCCTTTCATGTACGAATTGAAGTATATCGCGCTTGGTAACCCTTCCTTCATTTCCAGTTCCACGGATGTTTTCCAGTTCCACCATGCTGACACCTTCCTGAGCTGCAATGTTCAGTACTAACGGTGAATAGAACTTATTCCCATTAGAAGCTGATGTTGTTGCATTATAGGTATTCTCCTGTAAAGAAGATGAGGAACTTACCTGTGGCCTGGAAGCATGCTCTTCCTGCTGGAAACTTTGGTTTGAATATGCAGTGTCCTGTGAGGTAGGTGCCTGTTTAGGGGAGGAGCTGGCTGGTGAGTCTGGTGTACCTGTCTTTACCCGTGCAATGACTGTCCCAATAGGTACGACATCATTTACATTGAAAAGAATTTCAGAAATAACACCTTCTGCGGTGGAAGGCACCTCGCTATCTACTTTATCTGTTGCAATTTCCAAAACGGTTTCATCCATTTTAACAGCATCACCGGGGTTCTTGTGCCATTTTAAAATGGTTGCTTCCATTATGCTTTCGCCCATCTTAGGCATTACCAGGTCTACAGTAGCCATATAATAGTTTATAGTTTCTTTTAAACTTCCAAAGCCACAATGCAACCAGCATGACTTTCAACCGGGATAACCTTAAAGGCTCCTGGATAGAAAATATAGCAATCATTAGCATTCCGCTCCTGGAATTTGCGCCAAAAATAAGCATTGCGGCTTTAATCTTTCAAGCTCTCCTGTTCTAAGATAAAACGGCGTAACATAGTTAATGCAGTTTGAGCAGTCATTTCAATGTTCCTGCCGCGGTCAAAACGGAAATTATATTGAGTGGCATTAACACTGTTTTTGTTTCCAACCGCAATCCACACTGTACCTACGGGCTTTTCGGCTGTGCCGCCATCAGGACCCATGATCCCGGAGGTAGCTATTGCATAATCACTATCAATGACACCTAAAACCCCCTGAACCATTTCTGTCACTGTTTGCTGGCTTACTGCACCAAAACTCCTGATCGTTTCCTTTTTTACTCCCAATACATTTTCTTTTACCTTATTGGAATAGGAAACAATACTGCCGTTGAAAATAGCAGAAGATCCGGCTTTCGATGTTATAATGTGGGCTATATATCCGCCGGTACAACTTTCTGCAGTTGAGACTGTTTTTCCTGATTTCTTTAGCAGATTACTCACAGCTTCCTGGAGCGAAATATCAGAATCAGCCACCATCCACTCTGCTACGAGAGTTTTCATTTGCTCAAACTGGGCTGATACTTCTTCTTCAACTGTCTTGGCGTTATTGCCTCTACCAGTCAGGCGTAATCTAACCATGCCATAAGCCGGGAGGTAAGCCAGTTTGATATGACCGGGTAATTGTTGTTCGAATTCCTCAAGCACATCTGCTATAGTCGATTCCCCAATTCCTGATGTTAGCAAGGTTCGATGAATTACAGCTGGCAAATCCAGTGTCTCTTTCAACTTAGGAATAACACTGTGTTGAATTAAGCCTTTCATTTCATTGGGTACGCCGGGAAGGGAGATGTAAATGGTGGTCTTGCCTTTTAAAGGAGCATTTGCCGTATCACTAAACTCTCTTGTGGGAGTGTTATTATTTTGGCTTTCTTCTTTTAAAACCAGGAGGATTTTAGAGAGGACCTTGTCTATATGGTTAATGACATCATCATTTGAAAATCTTAAAACTCTGAATCCATTCATTTGCAGCCATAGTGTGCGTTTTTCATCGTTTTCTTTGTTCTGAGGAAGTTGATGAATCAAGCCATCAACTTCAATGATTAATTTTTTTGGCAAGCAAACAAAGTCCGCAATGTAATTTCCAATGATATGTTGCCTTCTAAACTTATGTTTTTCTAACTGTTTACCTCTCAGTTCATGCCATAATGTTTCTTCAGCCTGGGTAGGTTTACTTCTGTGCTCTTTCACAAATTGCTTCAGCAATCCATAAGTTATTGGATCAGCCGTCATGTATTCAGGCCCCCCCGGCCCCCCAAGGGGGGAGAGGCTGGGCTGCGATGAGCTTGAAATCTTTTCAGTTCCTTGCAATGGTAAGGGCTGTGTGCCAGCCAGTCCCCCCATGGGGGGCAGGGGGGCTTCAAACCACATACCCGGAGCCGTACCTCTTAAATTTGGCAGCACCATACAATTGTCCGGCACTTCTGCCTGTTTTAGGTTCCTGTCTGTCAAAGGGCGGTTTAATTTAGAAAAGATATCCTTCACATTTTGAAGGGCAATTTCATCAACAATGAGCTTTGAGTTGAAATATTTACATAATGTGGGTTTGGTGATATCATCAGCTGTCGGTCCAAGACCACCGGTTATAATGATCACTCCATTTTCTTTGCTTTCTTCTGTAAGGGCATTAAGGATCTCTTCTTTTACATCCCCGATAGCTACTCTTTTTTTTACCCATATTCCTATCTTATTTAACTCCTGCGCAATAAACGCACTATTGGTATCAATGGTTTGTCCAATCAACAATTCATCTCCAATAGTTATTATACAAGCGTTGACTTCTTTCATTAGTGAATCACTTAATTTTAGCGCAATGTACGACGCCATGAAAAAACTATTATTTATCTGCTTTTTGCTGTCATCTCTTCTCACTTTCGCCCAGTCTGTTCCCGCAAATATTGAAAAGGCTTTCAGGGCTTTTGAAAACGACTCCCAGCTGCGGCATGCCATTGCTTCGCTATATGTTGTAGATGAAAAAACTGGTAATGTGGTCATTGAAAAGAATGCAGCTATAGGGTTGGCGCCGGCATCTACGCAAAAGATTATCACCGGCGCAGCGACCTATGAATTACTGGGGAAAGATTTTGTTTATAATACTGTAATAAGAGCTAACGGTAAAATCGAAGGCAATATATTGAAGGGTGACCTGTTTATCAGTGGGAGTGGGGATCCTACGCTTGGTAGCTGGCGTTATATTGGTACTAAAAAAGAGGTAATAGTTTCTACCATTGTTTCAAAGCTACGGTCATTGAATATAAAGCAAGTGCAGGGTGCATTGTACATGGACGAATCAGGGTTTTCGTATCAGCCAACACCGGGAGGTTGGATCTGGGATGATATCGGTAATTACTACGGTGCAGGCAGCCGGGCGATCAACTGGAATGAGAACCAATATGATTTGGTTTTACAGCCAGGTAAAGCACCGGGGGATAGTACCAGGATTGTTACAAAGGGTAATGGCTCATCGTCTTTTCAATTAAAAAATGGAATCAAAACCGGTAAACCAGGTAGCGGTGACAATGGATATATTTACCTGGCTCCTTTTAGCTCTTTTGGGATTACAACAGGCACCATTCCCCAGCAGGAGAAATTATTTACAATTTCCGGCTCTTTACCATACCCGGCATTATCATTTGGCGAAGAAATAATAGCAGCACTTAGTAAGGCAAATATTTCCATAGAAAAGGGAACCAAATTATATACCGGCACAGAAGCTTTCAATATTCAGGAACTTCGATCTGCACGGGAGATCATTAGTTTTCGATCTCCATCTCTTGATTCAATGATTTACTGGTTTTTTAAAAAGAGTATCAATCTTTATGGAGAAGCATTTGTAAAGACACTTGCCTTTAAAAAGGAAGGATTCGGCGAAACAGAGAAAGGTGTCAATATTGTCAGGAATTTTTGGAAAGAAAAAGGCATAGAGTCCACAGAACTAAATATGGTGGATGGTTCGGGGCTTTCGCCTCTCAATAGGGTTACAACACATGCACAGGTATCAGTGTTGCAATATGCAAAAAAGCAAAGCTGGTTCCCTGGATTTTACAATGCCTTACCGGAATTCAATAAAATGAAGATGAAAAGTGGTACTATAAACGGCGCAAAAGGTTTTTGTGGTTATCAGCGTTCTTCAGATGGAAAAGACTATATATTCTCTTTTTTGGTCAACAATTATAATGGTTCAGCGACTTCCCTGGTACAAAAAATGTACAAAGTACTTGACGAATTAAAATAAAAATTGCCACTGCTTTTAAATGCATATGTGTTGTCCTAATTAAGAATTACTTTGCAATCTGAACCAAACAAAGACCTACTCTTTATGAGAGAACAAAATTATAAGAACCATTCAAGGATCGTGTTCACCTATCATATTTTAACCTTATTGTCCATCCTGGCATTATTGATTGGCTCTTTAAGAAATGTGATGTATAGCAGCAGGCAGAACCTGTATTCAGCATGGCTGATCGTATTAGTGTCATTTATTCTATTGAGTCTATATATTCATAGCCGTGTATTTGCATTAAAAGCACAGGACAGGGCTATAAGAGCTGAGGAAAGCCTTCGGTATTTCATCCTGACCGGTAAGCGGATCGATCCACGACTGTCCTTAAGTCAAATTATTGCTCTTCGTTTTGCCAGCGATGAAGAGATGCCATCATTGGCAGAAAAAGCTTTGGAGCATGGATTAAGTAATGATGCCATTAAAAAAGAGATAAGGACCTGGCGGGCCGATTGGCAAAGGGTCTGAAAATCCTCATTCTCATAATTGTAATAATGCCATCACTAATCCATGTTTGTATTATAACAGAATGACGTGAAAAGCCACTTATAATTTCCGACAAGATTGATTATTCAAATAGTAGGGAACAGTTCTTAGGTTGTTTCCCGGTATTACTTTCCTATAAACCTGTCCAGGCTTACTTTACCAGGACCTGTAAATAACAAAGTGACAAAGCAACTAAGATACAAGCCCGCACTTTCTCCAACGCCGAAAAAATCGCCCTTATGTGCAAAGAATAAGGCCACTGACATGGATATGATCAGGGGTATGCACGCCAGGCGGGTGAACAATCCAAGTATAATAAATGCCGCGCAAAAGAATTCTGCAAACACTACCAGTGAAAGAGAAGTAGTGGAACCAATATGGAATGGATCTGCAAACCTGGGGGCTTTTTGTGCAAAGTGCATTAGTTTGTCCAGGCCATGATTAATCATCATGGATGAACCAACTCCAAGGCGAAGAATAAGCATGGCGAAAGAAAATGCATTGTCGGAAGTACTGGTACTGAATAATTTTCTCATTAGGTTAATTGAATTGTGGCGCAAGTTTACGTAAACAAATTCAAATATGGTAGACCTTCTGATATGTTAAATAAGATGCGCAAATGCAATTTTATGATGTTCTTTGGAATGATCTTTGGTCAGGGCCAAAATAATTCGAATTCAATCAACGTTATCTTCGCAACGGTTAAAGGACGAACTATGAAGAAAATTTGTGCTTCTCTCACATGCTGCTTTATTTGTGTATTCTCCTATTCTCAGCAAACTATCTTCTTTAAAAATCCCAAGGAAACATTCAACGAAGCAAAGGAATATTTTCAAAAAGAGCAGTATAGCCTTGCCTATCCTCTCTTTAAAGAATTGCAGCAATCTGCCAGGGAAACCAACACGATAAATGATCCTATCGAAGTGCAGGAGATCAATTATTATGCTACTGTAGGCGCTTTGAAGCAAAATGAAGGAAGAGCAGAACTGGATGCTTTGCAGTTTATTGATGTGACCAAGAACAATGCGAGAGTGCAGATGATGAATTTTCACCTTGCTGAATATTACTTCAGGCAGCAACGGTTTTCTGACGCCGTTCAGCTCTATGAAAATGCCAATATTGCCAATCTCAATAACAGGGAGATTGCAGATTATAAATTTCATGAGGGGTATTCTTATTTTACAATGCAGCAGTTTGCAAAGGCTAAACCATTACTGAATGCCATACGTCAGGTAAAATCTGATCCCAATTATATTGATGCCAACTATTACTATGGATTTATTGCTTTCCGTGACAGGGATTACAATGATGCACTTCAAAGCTTTCGCATCGTTGAAAATGAACCGGCATACGAAGCTATAGTACCTTACTATATTGCTCAAATCTATTATGTGCAGGGGAAAAAGGAGGATGCCATCAGCTATGCGGAAAATAAGATCAAGCAGGGTAAGACCCAATATTATGACCTGGAGTTAAAGCAACTGTTGGGTCATGCATACTTTGAAAAGAAGCAATATGCCAAATCGGTCCCTTACCTTGGAGATTATGTAAATCGCTCCAAAAAGGTCAGGCGTGAAGATCTGTATGAACTTTCCTATGCCTATTACCAGGCCGCTGATTACAACAAGGCCATTGAAGGATTTAAGCAATTAAGTGGTAAGGAAGATTCGCTTAGCCAGCATAGTATGTACCTGCTGGGCGACTCTTACTTAAAGACCGGTCAGAAAACCAATGCCAGGAATGCTTTCTTATTTGGATCTTCTAACAATAGTAATCCTGAACAGAGGGAAATATCCAGGTTTAACTATGCCAAGTTATCTTATGAATTAGGCTACCAGGATGAGGCATTGAAAAGCCTCCGGACATTTCTAAATGATTATCCCGACTCTAAATACAGGGATGAAGCCATCGAATTGCTCGTTGGCGCATTGGCCAATACAAATAATTACAAAGATGCCCTGACCCTGTTGGAAGGCATTCAATATCCAACAGCATCGGTAAAACGTTTGCTCCCGAGGATATTATATGGCCGTGCTACTGAAATGATCAATGACGGTCAATTGGCGGAAGCCAATGCATTATTGGATCGTGCTTTAAAAGATCCGAATAATGCATCCGTGCTCCCTTTTGTCAACTTCTGGAAGGGAGAGTTGGCTTACCGTAGTAATAATATAGACGAAGCCATTCGCTATTATTATGCATACCTTAATGCCGGTGCGCCTGCATCGGGTGAGGCTAATGAACGGTCTGTAAAATATAACCTGGGATATGCTTATTACCGAAAAGAAAATTATCCTGTAGCCAGGAGCTTTTTTGAGCCATTAGCTGGCAATGTTTCACTCAGCTCTGACCCTATTACGCAAGATGCGTATACCAGGACCGCTGATGCCTATTTTATGAGCCGTAGTTATACCCAGGCACGTACTATGTATGATAACGTGATCCGGTATTCCTGGCCTGCAGAAGATTATGCGACTTTTCAAAAAGCCATGATCGCAGGTATCAATAATGCAACAGAGAAGATCAACCTGTTAAATACTTTGATCCGAAAGTTCCCTCAATCTAACCTGGTAGATGATGCCAATATGGAGATAGCGAATACCTATCTGGCAGATGAGCGTTTCCGTGAGGCCATTCCTTACCTGACCACAATAATCAATTCTACCGGTAATAACAGTTTGAAACCGCAGGCTTATTTAAAAACAGGGATCGCCTATTATAATTTAAACAATAATGAGTCTGCCATCGCGCAGTATAAGCAATTGCTTGATCATTATCCAAATTCTCCCGAAGCTGAGAATGCGCTGGATAATTTAAAAATTATTTATGTAGAACAAGGTAAGCCGGGAGAATATGCTGACGTGGCCCGGCAGGCTGGCAAACCGATCTCTGTTTCTGCAGAAGATTCATTGACTTTTACGGCTGCCCAATTACAATATGATAATGGGAATATGGCTGCGGCACTGGAGGCTTTTAATACTTACCTGCAGCGCTTTTCGGATGGCACCTATTCCACCAATGCCCAATTTTACAGGGCAGAGATCTATAGCGCCCGTAAAGACTGGCCTAAAGCTCTTAGTAGCTATACGGTAGTGGCGGAAAGAGCACCCAATACTTTTGCGGAAAGGGCAGTATTACAGGCAGCCCGCATCAACTTTTTCGAATTGAAGAATTATGCTGAAGCGGAACGTTACTATGCACAATTAAAACAGATTACCGCCAGCCAGGAAAACCGGCTGGAGGCTATGCGTGGTTTATTGCGCAGCCAATACCAGCAACAAAAATGGAGTGATGCTGTCGCTAATGCAAAAGACCTGATCAGCCAGAAAGGAAGCAGTTCCGATGATAAATCACTTGCCAATATGGCTATTGGAAAATCTGCACAAATGGGTGGTCAGTATGATGTTGCCATTAATTCCTTCAAGCAGGTGATAGCCGTGAATAAGGCAGCACTTGCTGCTGAGGCACGCTATGAAATTGCCAATAGCTGGTTCTTGTTAGGAAGAAATAGTGATGCTGAAAAAGCTGCATTTGAGGTGATCAATAAATCGGGTTCTTACGATTGGTGGGTAACGAAAGCTTATATATTATTAGGTGATGTGTATTTAAAGGAAAAGGATTACTTCAATGCCAAAGCCACTTTCCAGAGTGTGGTTGATAATTCATTGAACGCTGAATTGAAATCCGAGGCACAGGGTAAGCTGAATAAGGTAATTGAAGAAGAGGGGAAGAATAGCAAAGTGAATAATTAATCCGGCAAGCATAGGATATGATGAAACAAAATTTTGAAACAGTATTTAGCAAGCAGTATATGAAATCTTCCATCTTTATAATATTGGCATCTCTGGCAGGATATACTGGTATGGCGCAAGACACTACCATTAAAAAAAGGGAAGTAAGTGTAACATCTACTTTTAAGCCTTCTTTAAAGGAAGCCGCCAAGATCAATATAAATGCTACACCTCCCACGCCGGATACAACCAGGCCAAGGTTGCAATATGCCATTCCCAATCAAAACCTGGCTTTTGCGTTTCAGCCCGGAAGTCTAAAACCGTTGGCCTTCCAGGTTGATACTGGTGGAAGATGGGATAACGATAGCTATATCAAGGCTGGTTTCGGCAGTCTTTCCACACCCTACATACAGGCAGGGCTTTCGGTAGGCGACGGTAAAACTTTAGGATTGAATGCCTATGCCAGGCATTATTCATCAAAGGGGAAGTTACCTTTCCAGGATGTGATGCATACCAATATTGATTTGGATGCCTTTGTTCAAACATCCAAAAACCTGGAATGGAATGCCCGTTTTGGAGGTCTGCAGGAAAAGTATAATAAATATGGTTTTCAACCAGCTACTCTTGAATTCCCTGAAGACTCACTGAATATTAAATACCAGGCATGGAAAGGCCGTCTTGCCTTTCACAATATCAACCGTACAGAACTCGGTATCACGTATGCTCCTGAAATGAAGATCGATGTTTTCAGCGACCAGTTGAGCAACTCGGAAAGCAATAGTTATGTGAACCTGCCACTCACCAAAACAATTGGCACCCAGTTCGAAGTTGACCTGGCACTTGAAGTTAACCATGCCAGTTATAAACCAGAAGGCAAGAGTACAATAACCAATAATTTTGTTACTGCTTCACCTTCCATTTTGTATAAATCCTCCAATGTCAATATCCAGGCTGGCATTAAGCCAAGCTGGGACAATGGGAATTTCAAACTGTTTCCCAATGTCATGGCAGTGTTCAGTTCTGCAGACGACAGGGTTTCTTTCCAGGCAGGCTGGTTAGGTTATATGAGGTACAGCGGGTTTCAATATATGGCCAATTATAACCCGTATATATGGGCTCCCGCTACTACCAGTAATACCTGGATTGAAGAACGATATGCGGGTGTAAAAGGATCAGTGGGCGATCATTTCAGCTATAGTGCCAAAGTGGGATATAACAAGATCAATAACCAACCATTGTATATTAACGATACGCTTAGCGGAAAATCCTTCGAGGTACTCAATGAACCTGAAATGAAGGTGGTGAATTTTGCGGGTGAGCTGGGGTATACAGTAGGAGAGCAGTTCTCAGTGATTTCTAACCTTACCTTCAACCGGTATAAGCTGCAACTAAATGAAAAAGCCTGGGGTTTGCCCCCATTAGAATGGAATACGAGGCTGACAGTGCAGGTTTTAAAGGATCTATATGTTAATGCCAATTTATATGCGTTTGATGGTCCCTGGTCATTAAATAAAGTGGGCCGCCGAGACCTTCCGGCAGCCATGGACCTTAGTGCCGGTCTTGAATTTAAAGTGGTTAACAATGTAAAATTGTGGGCGCAATTCAATAATGTATTCAATAAGGAATACCAGCGTTGGAACCAATATCCAACTTATGGATTTAATTTCCTCGGTGGTGTTGTATTTTCGTTCGCTCAAAAGAATTAAGGTGCTGTCTTTACTTACTAAATATTTATTGCAATTCCGGAAGTTATCCATACCTCATGTGGGAACATTTGAATTGGTGCAGCATCCTGCAGAATTTAACGTGGTGGACAAATTACTTGTTCCTCCTTCCTTCACCCTGAACTGGAATAACAGTGATGTGCTTTCGGACCACCAGGTGCAATTCCTGGCAAATTCCATCAATTCAGATCCGGAAAGTATAAAATCTGAACTGGATCAATTTGGTAAAAAGTTTAGTTACAGGATGAGAAAAGAACCATTTACCTGGAATGGCATAGCCGATTTAAAAGGATCCGATAGCAGCATAGCCATTGAACAACAGTTCCTGGTAATGGATGGCCTGGCAGCGGTGCCGGCGCATAAGGTAATCAGGGAAAATGTAGAACATAGCATGCTGGTTGGTGATCACCAAATGACTTCACAACAGGTCACAGACACTTTAGCCAGGCCTGCCAGGAAAAGGTCAATAGCTGTGTTGGTTGGCTGGATATTACTGATAATTACCATTCTTGCCATACTGTTTATATTATACAGGAATGGATTTAATCCTTTATCCTCAGGCCTTAAAATGAAGGCCGCTTCGGGAACAGTTTAATTGATATTGTTTCCCGATTACCTATTTTGCAGCCTCTTTTATGAGCAAAGTGCATTATACCCAGTGCCCGGTTTGTGGCAGTTCTGATATTCACCCTTTATTAACTGCTAAAGATCATTCGGTAAGCGGGGAAGAATTTGTAATATGGCAATGCCAGTCATGTACCTTACGTTTTACACAGGATGTTCCGGATGAAAGCTCTATCGGTCCTTATTATCAATCACAGGACTATATTTCCCATAGCAATACCAATAAAGGACTGCTCAATAAACTTTACCAGGCAGTCAGGAAATTTACATTAGGCCAAAAATCTGCTCTGGTCATCTCACATACCACCAATAAAGGAAGGATACTGGATATAGGTGCAGGTATTGGTGCTTTTTTGAATGAAATGAAAGGAAAGGGTTGGGATATTGAGGGAATAGAGCCAGATTACGGGGCCCGGCAACAGGCAAAAAAGCTTTTTGCTATCGATGTAAAACCTGCGCCGGAATTGAGGACTCTTCCTCATAATAACTTTGACGCTATTACTTTGTGGCATGTGCTGGAACATGTAGAGAGCCTGCAGGATTATGTAGCCTTATTAAAGCAATTGTTGAAAAAGAATGGGAAGATCTTTATTGCAGTACCCAATTACACTTCCCTGGATGCTGACCTTTATGGTAACCGCTGGGCGGCTTATGATGTGCCAAGACATTTATACCATTTTACTCCAAGGTCGGTTGATGTGCTGGTTCAAAAGCATGGGATGAAAATAATAGCCCGCAAGCCTATGTGGTTTGACGCATTTTATATCAGCTTATTAAGTAGTAAATACCGTACAGGAAGTACTTCCTGGCTGGGAGCAGCCCTTAATGGTATTCGTTCCAACTTTAAAGCGCTACTCAATAAGGAAAAGGCCAGTTCCCTGATCTACATTATTTCAAAAGATTAAAAAGCAAACTGAATCTCAAACATTTGTGGCCAGTTTTTCCCGGTAACGTATACTTTTTTTGTTTCAGGATTATAGGCGATGCCATTGAAGAATTCAGCATGAGGATCGCTGTTCTTTACTTTGTTCACCAGTTCTGTCAGGTCCATCTTGCCTACAACCTGTCCATTGGAAGGGTCGATTTTTAAAATGTAATTGTATTGCCATTGGTTTGCATATACAAAGCCATTGATATATTCCAGCTCATTGACATTTACTGCAGGCGTGCCGTTTTCCGTTACACCCTGCACCCGTAATAGGCGAAAAGTTTGTGGTTCGTAAAAATATAGATTACTGCTACCATCACTGGCTATCAGGTTTTTCCCGTCATTGGTCAGACCCCAACCCTCAGGGTTCAAGGGTAATTCTTTAATTTTCTTAAAATCCTTTGCAGAATATACCTGAACCAGGTGCTCCTGGTAGGTTAACTGGTATAACGTATCATGTAAAACGGTTATTCCCTCCCCAAACAGTTTAGGGTCAAGCTTTACCTGTTTTATAATTTTAAGATCGGGAAATGACTTTTGTACTAACCTTGATTTGCCATATAAGCCGGTACTTTCCAATAAAGTGCCTTTGTAGAATTCTATCCCTTCGGTAAAATAACTGGTGTCGTGAGGTTGCGTAGAAACTACGCTGTAACTCATTACAGGTATTGGATTTTCAGCCGGGGAGCCTGAACTTTCTTCTGTATTATTATTACAACTAATAAAAATGATGAAAAGGGTAGCGGCAAGTACGCAACTAAGTTTCTTCATCTGACAAAAATAAGGGATGGGTCAAAAGACTTTTGTTAAACAAATAGTTTTGCTTTCTTTGTTTATATGGATATTGATTTTTAAATTTGGGCATTACTTTCTACGTATCCTACCAAAGATCCCCTCAAACTTTACACTGTCCTTTACCTCCGATTCCTGGGAATGACTTTTGCAATTCCTAATACTGTAGTTCCAACCTTCCTGGAAAATTCCGTACTCCAAAAGCCTGTGCATTGCTGTAAACCCTGGAACTATGAGGACGATCGTCTTTGGTATCTGTTTATTGCTTTCCTCTTTTATATATGCACAGCGCAATTGCGGCACTCCATCCTATATGGATGTATTAAAGAGTTCTCAACCTGGATTGCTTAATAATCTTTCCAATGTGGAAGTATTTATTGAGCGTTATAAAACCAATTACCGTTTAGATGGTGATTTTGCCAGTTCGGTGATAACCATTCCGGTTGTGGTTCATATTCTGTATAATAATACTGCACAAAACATATCTGATGACCAGGTTAAAAGCCAGGTAGATGCATTGAACCGGGACTTCAGGAGAGATAACCAGGATTCAAGCCTGACCCCCCAGCGTTTTAAGGGGATGGCAGCAGATACAAAGATAGAATTCAAACTTGCTACAGCCGATCCAATGGGAAGGCCCACTATGGGTATCATTCATAAAAAGACCTCGTTACCTTTCTGGAAAGCCGATGACAAGATCAAGTACAGCAGGGAAGGAGGTGATGATGCCTGGGATAGCCGGTATTATTTAAATATATGGGTGGGTAATATTCAAACAGTGATAGGGTATTCTTCTGTGCCGGGATGTGAAACAGCCACCGATGGAGTGGTTATTGCCACTTCAGTTTTTGGCACCCTGAATATGTCCGGCACATACAATTTAGGCAGAACCGCTGTTCATGAAGTTGGGCATTGGTTAGGATTGAAGCATATCTGGGGTGATTATTATTGCGGAGACGATGGCGTGGACGATACTCCGGTCCAAGGGAATTTCACACCCGGTTGTCCCAACACATTTCGTAGTTCCTGCAGCAATGGATCATTGGGAGATATGTATATGAATTATATGGATTATACCGGTGATGCCTGTATGAATTTATTTACCAATGGCCAGAAGTTGAGGATGCGTGCTTTGTTCTATGAGGGAGGGCCAAGAGCTGGTCTATTATCAAGCAAGGGTCTGAACAAACCATGGTTGGAAGAAGCTCCACCCTTGGCGGTAAATCCATCGTCGGCCATTTTCCCCAATCCAACCGCAAGCGATATTAATATAAATCTTGATGATAGCTGGATAGGTACCACTATTAGTATGACTGATATAAATGGAGTGGTGATATTCTCTGTCAGGGTCAATTCAAGCATCCAAAAATTGTCAGTATCACAATTAAAACAAGGCATGTACCTGCTGCAAGGAGATAACGGGAAAAGAAAACTGAGAGAAAAATTTATCCGCTTATAAGTTCATTTGCTATCGACAGGAGGTGCCATTAGCTCGTCATCATTTGTGCAACTTCTTTTCCAACAACCGGAGCCAAAGCTACTCCCATGCCACTCATACGAACAGCACAAAAAACCCCTGGTTCCAATTCTTTGACTATCGGTGCTTTCTCGCTTCCCATTGCCATTATTCCTGACCATCGGTATTCCACCTGGTATTTGTTTACCTGAGATGGTAATATCACTTCAGCCAGGTATTTTTCAAGTTCCTCCTGGATAAATTCCGTGGTCACCATTTCTGTAGTTTCCTCTTCTTTAAAAGCTTTATTTCTTGCACCACCCAGCAACACCCTGTTTCCCAGGTTACGGAAGTAGTAAAAGCCCTCATCAGAATGAAACGTGCCCTCCCAATCCAGGCCTTCAATAGGAGAGGTTAACAATACCTGGCCGCGTGCCGGAACAATATCCACAGCGGGGTAAATGTTTTTGGTGAAAGCATTGGTGCAAAGCAATAATTGATTGGTTGAAAGCTTTCCTATGGCAGGAATATGAACATCAACATGGTCATTTATTTTTTCAAAAGCTGTTATCTCCATTCCGGTGAAGACCTGCACACCCATAGATTGAACCAACATCAGCAGGTTTTGTAAAAGTTTCCCGGAATGCAGGTATCCTTCAGAAATATTCTCAACCAGGTGGCGGGTATTGCCAAAACCAAAACCGGTAATTTTATCATCCGCAAGGCTGTACGTTTTTTTCCTGCCTGTTACAGGTCTAAGTAGCGAATTAATATATTGTAGATTGTTTTCCAATTCAGCAGGCGATAAAGAATCTGCATCACCATATAACTCATACCCGCCGCAAAGGGAAAACCCAATCTCTTTTTTCCCAAATACTTTTTGAATACGTTCAATGCCTTTAAAACGTTTTTCAACCAGTTCAAGCATATTGTCTGTGCCCATAATTTGCACATCATGTACCAATTCACTCAAACTGCCGAAACAGGCAAATCCTGCATTGCGGCTGCTGGCACCTGTGGGAATCAGGCCTCTCTCAATGATGGTTACCCGCAGATCAGGATTTTTCTTTTTCAGGTAGTAGGCAGACCAAAGACCTACAAAGCCACTACCCACAATAATAATATCCTGTGGTGCATAAAAGCTTTCCTTTTCCCAAATTGAAACCTGCATGATGAATTATGTAAGAACACAAATATCGGGAAGCGGGAAGGTATATGGATATAAATAATACCCTGAGGTTACAAGAGGTGAGTAGTTATATTACCAGGAAAAAATACCTGTTGACATATTCTATTCCTTATTTAACCCCTTTTTATATTCTATATGGTTATTTTCGGTATACAAACCATTCTATGAAAAAGATATTCCTGCTTTCTTCAGTTTTGATTAGCTTCTCCATTTCCCAGGCCCAGGGTTTTAAGGGTTTATTAAAAAAAGATTCTTCGGGTAAAATTGGTTTAGGCAAAATCCTGAGCTCCGGTTCAAAGACTGGCCTAAGCAATGATGATATTATAAGTGGATTAAAAGAGGCCCTGAGTGTGGGCACAAACAAAGCATCTCAAAAATTATCTGCGGCAGATGGCTTCTTCAAAGATGCCGCTATAAAGATATTAATGCCCGAAGAAGCTAAGAAAGTGGAAACCAAATTAAGGGGTATCGGCATGGGCAAGCAGGTGGATAATGCCATACTTTCCATGAACCGGGCTGCCGAAGATGCAGCAAAAGAAGTAGCACCTATATTTATTAATGCTATCAAGGGCATTACCATACAGGATGGTGTTGGTATTTTGAAAGGGGGAGATTTTGCAGCTACCAACTATTTGAAGGATAGAACCACAGCCTCACTTCCAGAGAAATTTCGTCCTGTTATAGAAACCTCACTGGCCAGGGTAGGTGCTACAAAATACTGGAACACCATTTTTTCCAACTACAACAGGTTCAGCGCTGAAAAGGTCAATCCAGACCTGGCTGCCTATGTCACTGAAAGGGCTTTAGCAGGCATTTTTCACCAGGTAGGCCTGGAAGAACAGCAGATTCGGAAAGACCCATTGGCGCGTACCAGTGATATTCTTAAAAAAGTATTTGCTAACTAGCTAACCAAATAGAATAATAGAATAAAAAAAGCCTGTGGTAACACAGGCTTTTTACTTATTTGAAAGTTTATTATAGATGAATGGCTTCACCATAAGCTACCTCAATAGCATCCTTGATGCTCTCACTGATAGTTGGGTGAGGATGTATGCTGTTCAACACTTCATGGTAAGTAGTTTCTAATTTCCTGGCAACTACAGTTTCGGCAATGATCTCTGTAACATTATACCCGATCATGTGTGTGCCTAGCCATTCGCCGTACTTGGCATCAAATATCACTTTCACAAATCCTTCTGTATGACCTGCAGCTGAGGCTTTACCTGAGGCACTTAGTGGGAATTTGCCCACTTTGACCTCGTAACCAGCTTCTTTGGCTTTTTGTTCTGTCAATCCTACTGATGCAATCTCAGGCGTGCAATAGGTACATCCCGGAACATTTCCATAATCCAGTGGTTCCGGTTGGTGGTTGTATTTCTTTTCGCCAAAAGCAATATTCTCTACACAGATAATTCCCTCTTTAGAGGCCACGTGCGCGAGTGCCTGGCCGGGAACACAATCCCCGATGGCGTAGATACCTGGAACGTTTGTCTGGTAATATTTATCAACACTGATAAGACCTTTTTCCGTTTTGATACCTGCAGCTTCCAGCCCCATATTTTCAATATTGGCAGTAACTCCTACGGCACTCAATAAAACGTCAGCCTCCAGGGTCACTTCGCCTGAAGCTGTTTTTACGGTGGCTTTTACACCATTGCCCGAGGTATCAACCTTTGTAACCTCTGAAGAGGTCATGATATCAATACCCTGTTTTTTAAAGTTCTTTTCCAGCTCTTTAGAGATCTCTTCGTCTTCCACAGGAACTGCTCTTGGCATGAATTCAACTATCGTTACCTTGGTTCCCATACTGCTGTAGAAATATCCAAATTCTACACCTATAGCACCGCTACCCACAACGATCATGGATTTAGGTTGCTGTGGCAGCACCATTGCTTCACGGTATCCAATGATCTTCTTACCGTCAATTGGCATGGAAGGTAGTTGGCGGCTACGTCCACCCGTAGCAATAATGATGTACTTTGTATCAACGGTCTGTTTGTTGTTATCGGCACCAGTAACTTCAATCTTTCCCCTGGCGACTACTTTACCAAAACCATTTATAACGTCGATCTTGTTCTTGCGCATCAGGAAAGCCACGCCCTTGCTCATTTTATCAGCCACACCCCGGCTTCTTTTGATCACGGCTTCAAAATTGTGCTGCCCGGTAGCCTCAATACCAAAATCCTTTGCATGCTTGATATATTCATAAACCTGGGCACTTTTTAAAAGTGCTTTAGTTGGGATACAACCCCAGTTAAGGCAAATACCTCCTAAACTTTCTCTTTCAATGATAGCTGTTTTAAAACCTAACTGTGAGGCACGGATAGCGGCTACATAACCACCGGGACCCGAACCAATTACGACTACATCGTATGCCATGTTATTACATTTTTAATTCCCTTTTCTTCCTCAAAGGAAGGAAGGTTAAGATTTAGAATGATCAAAAATCAACTTCCGGAGGCCCAGGATACACCTGTACATACAACCTCTTTCCCTGACTTTTCAAAAGCGGCACGAAGCTAATTTAAAATGAGTGAAGCACAAAGAAGGTGAACAACAGGACCATAATAAATGGTCCCGACCTGATTGGAATATTGATGTTGTTTCGGCATTGAAAGCCGATCTTCTATTAATGAAGGAATAATTTATAATAATAGGGATATGCATTATTGGTTTCTGCCTTCCAGGGACCATCTTACAGGCTTAAGTATAGTTGCCCTCTATCAACCCCCTATCTGAAGTATAGATACTGCGTGATCATCACGCAGTATCTATACTTCAGATAGGGCTTTCCCTGGGCTTTTCCCGGGACCAGGCAGGAGTCTGACAGGCGCCATTTTTAGATGAAATATTCCATAGATGGTATCTTTATTGCTGGAATAGGTATATGATCAATCATCCATCAATAGCTTTTAAGGAATATTTGGAAGAACAAATGGACCTCAGGAGGCCCTGTATTATTAAATTCAGGTCGGTGGATGGGGGTGTGTCTATATTAAAAACCCGTATCATTGATATGAGCACAGTATCTGAACGGGACATGATAGAAACAGACGCCGGGATCCACATTGGACTGGACCAGATCATACAGGTCAATGACAGAGTGGCTGAAAATTATTGCTAATATTTTCTAAACAGATGAAAATTTCTGTTATTCCCTTACTTCAATTGCCCATTTTCCCTTACCTTCGCCCTCCAAAATTTTCCAAGTCATGGCGCGAGTATGTCAGGTAACGGGTAAAACGCCAATCGCAGGTAATTCTGTTTCTCACTCAAACATTAAAACCAAGCGTCGTTTTCTACCCAATTTGCAAACAAAGAAGTTTTTCTTAGCAGAAGAGAATAAGTGGATCACTTTAAAGCTTACTGCTGATGGTATCCGTACTATCAATAAAAAAGGTCTATTAACCGTTGTAAAAGAGCTTAGAGCTCAGGGTCAACATATTTAATTAGCTAAAAAGCTAATTTTTAAATTTCAAATTAATCAACAATGGCAAAGAAAGGAAACCGTGTACAGGTAATTCTGGAATGCACTGAGCAAAAAACTACGAGCGTGCCTGGTACCAGCCGTTATATCACTGAAAAGAACAAAAAGAACAATCCTGAGCGTTTGGAATTGAAGAAATTCAATCCAAATCTGAAGAAAGTTACCGTTCACAAAGAAATTAAGTAAATGGGTAAGCCTGTAGGTTTATACATAAACCTAACCGGGTACTGCCTTTCAACTAATCAATATATCAACTTATAAGTCATGGCAAAAGCAGCAAAAACCGCGATTAAATCCAAAGATGCCAGGGCCGCCGCTGAAGCAAAGAACTGGTCAAAAGTTATCAAAGCTGTGCGTAGCCCTAAAACAGGTGCTTATACCTTTAAAGAGGCTATCGTGCATAAGGATAAAGTGAAGGATTTCTTAGCGCAGAAATAAATTAAGGGTTAGTAAATTTTCCGAAAGCTGTCCAACTGGACGGCTTTTGTTATTTGAAGCAAAAAGGCAATACCCTGCTTATCGCAGGTATATCTATTCCTATTGTATCTTGCAGCCCTTTTAACCCGGTAAAATAGTAATGGGGTACTGTGCTATAGAAACAGTTGGATCGTAAACTATCAGGTAGAAAATGCTGATGTTTCGACTCGGAAAAACAATAAGCAAAAGGAACTAATATTATGGGATTTTTCAATAAGATATTTGGCAAAAAAGAAAAGGAAAGCCTGGATGAAGGACTACAGAAGACCAAGGAAAATTTCTTTTCAAAGGTATCCAAGGCTATTGCAGGTAAAAGTACCGTAGATGAAGAAGTACTGGATGACCTGGAAGAAGCGCTCGTTACTGCCGATGTTGGGATTGAGACTACCGTTGCAATCATTGACAGAATTGAACAGAGAGTTGCAAGAGATAAATATTTAAATACCAGTGAGTTAAACATCATACTTCAAGAAGAAATCAAAGATATGCTGGTAGGTGGGCAATCTTATGATTTTACTTCAGACATACCTCATAAACCATATGTAATCCTGGTAGTTGGAGTGAACGGGGTGGGTAAGACTACCACAATTGGAAAGCTTGCCTATAATTTCAAAAAAGCAGGGAAAGCTGTGCTTCTTGGTGCTGCTGATACGTTTAGGGCTGCCGCAGTTGAGCAACTCACCATTTGGTCGGAACGAACAGGTGTACCTATTGTAAAACAGGCCATGGGTTCTGATCCTGCCGCTGTAGCTTTTGATTCTGTTCAAAGTGCTATTGCCAGGGGAACCGATGTTGTACTAATAGATACAGCCGGTCGACTTCATAATAAGGCTCATCTAATGGATGAGCTTAGCAAGATCAAAAGAAGTGTACAAAAAGTTATACCCGGCGCTCCGCATGAAGTTCTCCTGGTCCTGGATGGATCAACTGGTCAAAATGCCCTGGAGCAGGCAAAGCATTTTACCGCTGCAACTGACGTAACTGCCCTGGCCATTACCAAACTGGATGGCACGGCTAAAGGGGGTGTAGTATTGGCTATAGCAAACCAGTTTAAAATACCTGTTAAGTTCATTGGTGTGGGTGAAAAAATGGAAGATCTTCTGATTTTTGATAAGCATGAATTTGTCGATAGCTTATTCAGTATCAATAAATAGTACAAGTTACTTCCTTAATCGATTTAAGTGTGGTTACATAATGGATTACTATACTGTTTTTCAATTTCAACTCCGGAAATCAGAATATAAAAATTTTTAAAACATCCTCATTCTCTTTTATTTAGCTAAATAAGAGTGTTTCTATTTACCAATTTCTAAACAGGGCTACAATTGGAATGTAGTTACCTTTGCGTCTCGCATGAAATCTAAAACGCTCAAAAAGGATAAGGTCAATATAATCACCCTCGGTTGTAGTAAGAATATGGTGGATAGCGAGGTCTTAAGTGGCCAATTGCTGGCCAACGAGATCGATGTGGTGCACGAAAGTGGAAAGAAGGACCATAATATTGTAATTGTCAACACCTGTGGTTTTATTGATAAGGCCAAGGAAGAGTCCATCAATACTATTCTTGACCAGGTTAGCCTGAAACAAAAAGGCAGACTGGATAAAGTTTATGTTACGGGATGCCTGAGCCAGCGTTACCGCGAAGATCTTGAACAGAGTATCCCTGAAGTGGACGCCTGGTTTGGAACCATGGAACTTCCACTGATCTTAAAACAATTTGAGGCTGATTATAAAACTGAGCTCCTTGGTGAGCGGCTCCTGGCAACACCCTCTCACTATGCTTATTTAAAGATTGCAGAGGGCTGTAACAGAACCTGTGCTTTTTGCGCCATTCCCCTGATGCGGGGACAACATATCAGCCGTTCCATGGAAGACCTGGTAAAGGAGGCTGAGAGCCTTGCCCGCAGGGGTGTGAAAGAGATTCTGCTGATAGCCCAGGAATTGACCTATTATGGACTGGACCTGTACAAAAAAAGAATGTTGGCTGACCTTTTAAAAAGATTGAGCGACGTTCCAGGTATTGAATGGATACGCCTGCACTATGCATACCCGCATAAGTTTCCTATGGAAATACTCGATGTAATGCGGGAGCGGGACAATATCTGTAATTACCTGGATATGCCATTGCAGCATGCGGCAGATAATATGCTGAAAGCCATGCGCCGTAATATCACACGTGCAGAAATGGAAGATCTGGTACAAAATATAAGGGAAACTGTTCCCGGCATCTGCCTGCGCACTACCCTTATTACTGGTTTTCCGGGCGAAACACTGGAAGATGTGGAAGAACTGAAAGGATTTCTTGAACGACAGCGTTTTGACAGGGTAGGCATTTTTACCTACTCACATGAAGAAAATACTTCAGCCTACGGCTTGACTGATGATGTGCCGGCAGATGAAAAACAACGAAGGGCTGAAGACATCATGTCTGTTCAGCAAGAAATCAGTTATGAGAAGAACCAGGAAAAGTTGGGACAAACCCTTAAGGTCCTTGTGGACAAGAAAGAAGCAGGCAGGTACATTGGACGAACTGAATTTGACAGCGTTGAGGTTGATAACGAGGTAATCATCCAGACCGATAAAAAATTACTACCCGGAAATTTTTATAATGTGAAGATCACCCGTGCTTACGATTATGATCTTGAGGGTGAATTGATATAATGAAAAGAGGGCCAAAGCCCTCTTTTTTTAATCGTCATCTTTTGTTATTGTTCCTTGTTCCCCATTTTGATTTGCGGTTTCACCATCCTGCCCGTTATTGGCGGTAACATTCCTGATCTCGGTATGCCTTATTGACCCTCCCAAGTGGGCTGTTTGAGCCATGGCACCAGCGGAAATAAAGGATAAAACCAATACACTCATACGGGCCAGTTTTCCCACTCCTTTTCTGCCATAGAATAGTATCCCCGCAAGTGCCATGAGTGCAGTTATGGAGATAATGATCAGCGTGAAATTGGCTACATCTTCATGTTTTGAAATAATAGATTCGGAAACTCCCGGAAGATTTTCTACCATTTCCTCTGCTCCTTCACCGGTGAAATAGACTGGCAATGTAAATATGCCTGCTGCCAACATGATATAAAAGGATGTTTTGATTACTGTTTCATTTTTCCTGAGAAGGCCAATAATCAAAATGACAAGGCCAATAAAAGAAAGAATTACAGGCACATGCGTAAGTGCCAAATGTATTTGGGATGCGTTCATGATACTGTCTTTTAATGAATAAATAATAAATGAATGAGAAAGACTAAATGACAGTACGCGGAGGATGAAAAATGGAAAAAGTCCTGGGGCTTGCAATAAAATATTGTTGTGAAGCGAACTTTATATCCCGGGAGATTGGTAAAGGATCAATGATTTCTGGTCCTGTGGAAGGTAAACCTGCTACTAGAGAAGGAGTTGAAATAACCATCTTAAATGGTAGTTGCATATCCTCATTTTTATCCCCATCATCTCTGTGTGAAGAATAGTGTTCTTCTAAATAGTCAAAAAAAGAAACAGCAGACTTCTGCTGGTGCGCATAATAATGTTGAACCAGGGATGGTAATTTGATCAATTGTCCCAACTCAGTAAAAGAACCGGCAAAAATTACCAGGAAAAATATGGCTGTTATCCTTTTCATGCCCCTATAAATTTAATACTTATAAAGGCTGTTTCGGGTAAAACCCTGTTAAACATTTCAATAACAGTTCTGATCAATTAAATGTTTTTATTGGAAGTATTAGAACTTTTATTCCCGTCACAAGGTTTATTAATATATTAAATAAGATTGCTTGTTATTTTTTTGAATCTTCCAGGTGGAACCATGACTGGTAATAGAGGTAATAGGTTTTGGCCTCTGCTGCATATAAACCCATCATTGACAAAATATCAGGCATTTTATTTTCAGATAGTTGACTGCAACAATTTTCACAGCCGGAACAATGATTTACTTGCCTGTCTGTTTCAAGGCAGTAGTTTGGAGACTTGGTCATTTTAGAAGTTTTAAAATATATGGTTTTTTATTTCTCATATCGATGTAGGAAATCATGGTTACGTAAGTTCATGGAACAGGATAAAAAATTAACTCTTAGCTAAAATACCAGTGATAAATTCCAGGGACAATGCAAGCACGGATGAACTGGCGAATGGGATGAAGGAATTGTGTCAGGATTCAATCTTTTCCGTTTATAGCTTCTTTTTGTTCTTTTGAATCCATTACCATTGGGTTACATTTATAAAGCAAACGATCAATATGGCTTCTTCAATTGTAGAACATTATTCAACCTCAAACCCAGACACCGGGTTTGGAAACCAGCCCGGCCAGTTTGGGGGTCGGTTCATGAATAAGGATGGATCTTTTAATCTAAAAAAGACAGGTGCGCCTTATTTTAAAAGGACAAGTTTTTATTCGTACCTGCTTGAGATATCCTGGATAAAATTTATCACGCTTATTGTCCTGTTTTATTTAGTGGTGAATATTTTATTTGCCCTGGGTTATATACTTATTGGTGATGAACAATTGCAGGGGCTTTTGTCCCGGGGCTACTGGAGCAGGGCAAGAGAATTGTTTTATTTCAGTACACAAACCTTTACTACTGTTGGTTATGGAAGAATTAATCCGGTGGGTGACAGCGCAGACCTCCTGGCTTCTATACAGGCAATGGGTGGGTGGCTTTTTTTCGCTCTAGTTACGGGACTTTTATATGGAAGGTTTACCCGACCACAGGCGTATATTGATTTCAGTGAGAACGCATTGATTGCTCCCTATACAACCGGCAAGGGTCTGATGTTTCGGCTTGTTCCCTATAAAAGTAATCACCATTTGAGCGACGTACAGGTGGTTGTAAACCTTTCCTATGTTCTTATCAAGGAGGGTAAACCTGAATATGCATTTTATAAGCTAGGCCTGGAAAGATCAAGAGTGGATATGTTCAATATGAACTGGACTGTTGTGCATCCTATTGATGAGCAAAGTCCATTAGTAGATTTTACAAAAGAAGACCTGGAAAATGCAGATGTTGAAATACTTGTGCAGGTATCAGGATTTAATCCCATCTTTTCCAATGTGGTAATGCAACGCACATCCTATACTTATAAAGAAATAGTATGGGGCGCTAAGTTCAAACCTATGTACCATGAATCAGAAGATGGAATGACCACCATTCTGGAATTAAATAAATTGAATCATTTTGAAAAGGTGGAAATATAAGAGTCAATTCCTAATCGGGAAATATCAAATAGATTGATCATTAATGGTATTGTTACGGAGATTCAAATGCGGTTTTCCCATTCTTTTTTGAGTTGTTTTCGTTTAAAATAAAGAAGGAAACAAAATGACATGGTCAATAGTGCGTAAAATTCTATTCTCATAGTGTTGATTTGATTGCAGGTTGAAATTTATTATTTACCTGTTAAAACTCTTTTATGTGCAGGTAAAGAACAATAAGCAACAGAATGAAATGTAAATACTGTGAAATGAATTGTTGCCATCTTATATACATTACCAATCATTGAGTTTCTTTCTTTTATAAAAGACCAACAAACTGGTAAATGTCATTAATGATATAAATAATTCGATTCTCATAGAGGGGTGTTTATTATTTGACAACACAAAGGGTCAATTATGCCCTAAGGCAATGTTAAAATGAACCATGTTGTTCCAGAATTCATGAATGAATTCAAGAAGCTCTTAAAAGCCTCCAATTTCAGAACTTTGGCAAAAAAACATGGAGTTTAAGGATGCTACAATAGAACAGGTAGATGAAGCTTTAAGGAGTTCATGGTCAGCTTTTGAAATGTATAAAAATTATTCCCTGGCCCAGAGAGCATCACTTATGAGTGGCATCGCCCGGGAACTTGAAAAAGAGGCAGAGAACCTGGTGTTCGTAGCAGGAAATGAAACACATCTTGATCCTCCTCGTTTGCAATCAGAATTAAGAAGAACCATATTTCAATTGGATTCCTATGGTGCAGCTTGTGAAAATGGCGCATGGCTTGATGCCAGGATTGATACACAGGATAATACTAGAACAACCGCTAAGCCAGACCTGCGTAAAATGCTGATCCCCCTGGGGCCCGTTGTTGTTTTTGGGGCATCAAATTTCCCCTTTGCTTATTCTACCGCAGGAGGAGATACTGCCTGTGCCCTGGCTGCTGGTTGTTCTGTAATTGTAAAAGCACATCCAGCCCATGCTGCAACATCAGAATTGGTAGCAGCAGCTATTAAAAAGGCACTCAACAATTTAAATATGCCTGACAATATCTTCATCCATCTTCATGGTGCAGCCTTTGAAGTGGGTAAGGCACTGGTTGAGCACCCTTTAACGAAAGCAGTAGGGTTCACAGGATCAGTGGAAGGAGGCCGGTCCTTGTTTGACATTGCTTCCAGGAGGCCAGTGCCAATACCGGTATTTGCTGAAATGGGAAGCGTGAATCCTGTGTTTTTGTTGCCTGGAAAACTTGAACAGGACCCGGAGGCTATTGCCAGGGAGTTTGCTCTTTCTATCACGCAAAGTGGCGGACAGTTTTGTACCAACCCAGGAATCATGGTGGGTATCGACAGTGAATCATTAAGCAGGTTCATTCAAGACCTGCGAAACGAAATAGAAAAAGTGCAGCCTGTTGAAATGCTTCATCCCCATATTGCCAGTAGCTTTCATGAAAAGAGAAATAAGGCCCTGCAACAAGAGGGTGTAGAAGTTTTGGCCACATCAACTTACAGTTCAACTGGACAGCATACTATTCCAACCATTGCAACTGTACATGCTACTGCATTTATAAACAACCCCTTATTGCATAAGGAAGTATTTGGAACCTATTCATTATTGGTAAAATGCAGCGATATGGTTGAAATGATTGCTGTGGCGAAAGCATTGGAAGGACAATTAACGGCTACGATCATTGCTACTCCCGGAGAAGTCATTGGAAACCTTCCTTTGATTGAAATTTTAAAAGAGATGGCTGGGCGTTTGATCCTGAACGGAGTGCCTACAGGAGTGGAGGTCGCTTTGGGTATGCATCATGGAGGTCCTTATCCCGCCACAACAGATAGCCGGTTTACTGCTGTAGGTGCTGATGGGATCCGGCGTTTTGCAAGGCCAGTTTGTTATCAAAACTGGACTAATGAATTATTGCCAGATGCATTAAAAAACGAAAATCCTTTACATATCTGGAGAACTGTGAATAATCAATTGACAAAAGATCCGGTCAGTTTTGCTGAATAATGAAGACTTAACAATTTTAAATGCCGGGTTGTTTTAATTTTAAACCATGTTTGCTGAACAGCGCATTCCTTATAACCAGACCAACGCCTTTTCTAAAATTCCGCTTGATTATCTCCAGGGAGACGAAAAGCTACGTCCTTTTTATGCTGAAAATCCAACATTGGCCGGGATCGCACAAACCTTACTAAAGAAACAAAGTCAATCTGTTAACAGGAAGATCCTGGTTCAAACATTATTGGAACAGTATAAAAACATGAATGCCACCGAAAGGGTGATGGCTAATATCCAAAGGTTGGCCAATGAGAATTGTTTTACTGTTTGTACGGCTCACCAACCTAACCTGTTTACAGGTCCTTTGTATTTTATTTATAAAATACTTCATACAATTAAGCTGGCAGAAGAATTAAAGCAACATTTATCGGGGTATGATTTTGTGCCTGTTTATTATATGGGATCTGAGGATGCTGACTTTGCTGAATTGAACCATACTTATGTCGATGGAAAAAAAATTGAGTGGAAAAAGGAACAAAAAGGTGCAGTGGGGAGGATGATTGTTGACAAAAGCCTTGTGCAGCTAATAGATGAACTGGAAGGCCAATTGATCGGGGAGAAGCATGGTGCAGAAGTAATTGGTCTGCTAAGAAGTTGTTACAGCGCTGGTAAGGATATTCAAACAGCTACATTTGAATTGGTCAACGAGTTATATGGTAACTACGGACTGGTTGTGCTTATACCTGATCATCCCGTATATAAGGCCCAGATGATCCAATTGTTCGAAGAAGAATTGTTTCAAAATACTTCTGCAGGTATAGTGCAGCAAACATCTGTTAAACTGGAAGAACATTATAACGTACAGGCGCATCCCAGGGAGATCAATTTATTCTATTTAAAGGATGATATCCGGGAACGCATTATTCGAAAGGAAGAAACTTTTACTGTTCATAATACATCACTTTCTTTTTCAGCTGAAGAGATTAAAACAGAACTAGTAAATCATCCTGAACGATTCAGTCCTAATGTTATTTTAAGAGGATTGTTCCAGGAAACTATTTTGCCCAACCTGGTATTTATTGGAGGTGGAGGGGAAATGGCTTACTGGCTTCAACTAAAGGATCTTTTTAACCATTATAAAGTGGTTTACCCCGTGCTGGTATTAAGAAACTCCTTCCTTGTGATTGAAAGGAAATGGAAGGAGAAGATCAGCAGATTGAATCTTACAATTCCTGATATTTTCAAATCCGTCAATGAATTAATGACCCTGATAGTGGAACGGATGTCTTCAAATGCTATTTCATTAAATGGCAATTTTGAGAAAGCGGAGGCATTTTACGAACAAATCAAAACGCAGGCAGCCGCCATTGATCCCACTCTTGGGCAACATGTAGCTGCGATTAAAACCAGGTCTTTAAAATCTTTGCAGGAACTGGAGAAAAAAATGCTGAGGGCCGAAAAAAGGAAATATGCTGACGAGGAAAGAGGCATCCAAAATATGAAAGCTGCCCTTTTCCCGGCCAATGGCTTGCAGGAAAGGAAGGAAAATTTCAGCAGCTTTTATGCAAAATGGGGTGGCAGCTTTATAGATGAATTATATAGGCATTCGCTGGCCCTCGAACAGGAGTTTATGGTTTTGATAGAATTATAAAACCGCGATTCTCACTTTGAAGGATTTTTATCGAATGTATTAGGCCAGCCTGCAGATTGCAGGTGTTGCACTTTTTCCTGTACTTCTTTATCCATCTTTTCTTTATAGGCGGATATTTTTTCAGCCAGTTTTTCATCAAAAGCAGCAATGATCTGTGCCGCCAATATACCAGCATTTCGGGAGGCATTCAATGCAACGGTAGCTACTGGAACCCCATTAGGCATTTGCAAAATAGATAGAATAGAATCCCAGCCATCTATAGAGTTACTTGATTTAATAGGTACCCCTATTACCGGTAGTGTTGTAATAGATGCGATCATACCTGGTAAATGAGCCGCACCACCCGCACCTGCAATGATCAGTTTTAGTCCACGATCTTTAGCCCTTGAAGCATATTCCACCATTCTCAGCGGCGTACGGTGAGCCGATACGACCGTAAGCTCAAAGCCGATCTCAAAATACCGCAATATATCAGCCGCCGCCTGCATCACCGGCAGGTCGCTATCGCTGCCCATGACGATGCCAACAACAATAGTTTCTGGTTTTTGGTTTATAGTTTCTTGTTCCTTCATGATTTCAGTCTGTCTTTAAATTTTAACCCTTTATGCTCTGCAGAATTTAAATAAATAATAAAAGAAGCGATTTTACGTGATAAAATTTCAGCTTCTTCATAAAGGGCATTAAATTCTTCGGGATTGATATAATTATTGTCCAGGCAACGATAGAGTTGAGATTTTAATTCTCCTACTTCACCTTTTGAAATACCAAGTGAATTCAAAAACTCAAGTCTGCTGCTTCTTTCAAAACCTTCTGCAATATTATCCATTACGGAGCCGGAAGCAGATCTCATTTGCTCTGCAAAACGATACTCTTTATTGTTTTTAAGTATTATTATAACCGGAGATAAATTATTATAGAACTTTCTTGATAACTGCCATATCTCCAGCTCTTCAAACTTATTGATTGTTGCCATAAGAGTGAATAATGCGCCTGAAGCTACAACAAGAAACCATAAACCAAAAACCAGAAACTATTTTATCAGATCTCCTCTCAATCTCAATAGTTCTATCTCTGCTACCTTGGTGTTATAGCGGGCCTGGATCAGGCGATTGGTGGCATCGGCGAGGCTTTGTTCCGCAGTACGCATTTCAAGGAATGTGGTAACCCCTAAACGATAGCGTTCCTGTGCTATAAACAGGTTCTCCCTTACCAGCTTGATATTATCTTCTTCAAGGGAAAGCGTTTGCTGGTACAAGGTATAATCCCTGTAAGCAGTGGCAACACTGGTATTGATCTGCGCCAGGTTTCTTTTATAAGCCAGTTGTTGGTATTCGATATCCAGTTCAGCAGCCTTGATATTTCTTCGGGTGAGGTAACCATTAAAAATAGGAATGGTAGCGGTGAAACCATAGTTTAATCCTTTGTTCTGGCTAAATAATGGTTGAAAGGGATTAACCACGCTTTTATTATCTGTTCTATTAAAATTATATGCAGAATTAAAACTCAATGTAGGTAATCTTTCTGCTCTTCTTTCCTGCAGCGCAAGACCTGCTATGTCAATACTTTTCTGTGCCAGTAACAACTGGGGGTTAGTGGCTGTCAGGCTTCCCTGGATGGAGTCCAGTGTCAATCCTGTATGAATAGGAATAGTATCCTGCACAGTAAAATCATTGGTTAAAGGAATAGCCAGCAGATTATTCAACTGCTCTTTCAGTTTGAGAATATTGGTTTGTTGTGTCAGTTGTTGTGACTTCTGCGCATTATAATCAATTTGAGCCTGCAGCACATCCGATTTAGTACCTGTACCCACTTCAAACTTATATTGAGCAAGTTTGAGGCGTTCGCTGCTTAGCTGCATCTGTTCCTCGATTGCTTTCAGCTGTTGTTGCTGGCGACTGATATCATAATACGTGCGCATCAGGTCTGCCACACTGGCTATCACCTGGTTTTTAATTTGCAATTCTCCCAGTTCAACCATTTGTCCCAACCTGCGTCGGGTCACGAACATCTTCAGCCCGTCGAATAAGGTCCAGTTCAAATTGAGTGAGGCAGTGGCCACATTTGATTTGACGCCATTGCTTTCACGTTTTGTACCATCTGCCAGGACCTGCTTCTGGTTATTGTTATTGAAGTTGATACCGCCATTGGCATTCAGCCGTGGATAGAATGCATAGTCAGCGAATGCATAATCCAGTGCAGCCAATGCTGAATCATTTCTTGAAAGCTGGATATCATAATTATTGGCAAGAGAAGTGGCAATAGCCTCTTCTACACTTAATGGTCGCTGGGCTTTTGCAATAAATCCGATCAGACAACTACAGGCCAGTGCAATATTTTTTAGTCTCATTAATGTAATAATTGTGCATGTTCTGCTTCCTTCTGCTCTTCTTCCAAAACTTCCAGTTCATTTCTTTTCTTATTGGAAGACAGGTAAGAATACATTGCAGGAATAACAAATAAAGTCAATACAAGTGAAAACATGATACCACCTACCATTACAATTCCCAGAGGTATGCGGCTGGTTGCAGCTGCACCCAGGGAAAGAGCAATTGGTAATGCTCCCAGTGTCATGGCAAGGCTAGTCATCAAAATAGGTCTCAGGCGCTGAGAGGAGGCATAGATCACGGCATCGCCTTTTTTCATTCCGTGGATACGGTTCTGATTGGCAAATTCAACAATCAGGATACCATTCTTGGTAACAAGACCAATCAACATGATCATACCGATCTCGGAAAATATATTCAGGGTCTGGTTGAATAACCATAATGATAATACCGCACCGGCAATGGCCAGTGGTACTGTTACCATGATAATAAATGGATCTATAAAGCTTTCAAACTGTGCTGCCAGGATCAGAAATATAAGGCCTAAGGCCAGGAAGAAGGCAAAGCCAATATTACTGGAGCTCTCCTGGAAGTCACGGCTGTTTCCTGCCAGCGATGTAGTGTAGGTATCATCCAATAATTTGTCGGCTATCTGTTGCATGGCTTGAATGCCATCACCTATAGTTTTACCCGGTGCAAGGCCTGCCGAAATGGTAGCCGATTTAAATCGGTTAAAATGATAAATGGTAGATGGAGTGGTGGCTTCTTCGAAGCTTACCAGGTTATCCAGACCTATCATTTCACCTTTTTGATTGCGCACATACAAAGATTTCAGATCTGTTGGATCATCCCTGTCAGATCTGGCCACCTGTCCATATACACCATATTGTTTTCCTTCCTTTGTAAAATACCCCATCCGGCGGTTACTCAATGCCAGTTGAAGCGTTTGGGATACATCTTCCACGCTCACTCCCAGCTCGCTGGCCTTCAGGCGATCTACATTGATCCGGAGTTCAGGTTTGTTGAATTTCAGGTCTGCATCAACTCCCTGTAATACTGGGTTATTATTGGCAGCTTCCAAAAATGGAGGAAGTACTTGTGCCAGCTTATCGAAATTATTATTCTGTATTACGAATTGAACGGGTTGTCCACCACGGCGATTTACCTGTATGGTCTGCTCCTCAATAGCAAAAGCCCTTCCTTCATTGAACCTGGATAGATTCTTATTGACCATGGCCACAATTTCCTTTTGGGAACGTGTTCTTTCTTTAGGGTCAACCAATGTAACACGTACCATTCCTGAATTGGTAGCACCACTGATGAATCCCGGTGCTGTGATTGAAAGCACGGTTTCTTTTTCAGGAACAGAATCAAGCATAAAATTAGTGACCCTTTGTACATAGTCATCCATGTAATCATAGGCTGTTCCTTCGGGAGCCGTAAGAGCCAGCCTGAATTGACTTCTGTCCTCCATTGGCGCCAGTTCAGATGGTATTCCCTGGCCGATAAAATAGATAATAGCACCACAAATAGCGATGATAACAAATGCTATCCAGCGCACCTTCATGAAACGCGTAAGCGCATTTTTATAGCTGTCTTCCATCCACCGGAAGAAAGGTTCTGTTCGTGTATAAAACCAGGAATGCTGGTGAATGTCCTTCCTGGTCATTTTGACGTTCAATACAGGGGTAAGGGTAAGGGAAACAAAGGCTGATATCAATACAGCGCCAGCCACAACTATTCCGAATTCCCGGAACAAACGGCCCACAAAACCCTGGAGGAATACAATTGGAAGGAATACTACCGCAAGTGTAATGGAAGTTGCAATAACTGCAAAGTAGATCTCTTTGGATCCTTCTTTGGCTGCCTGCCACTTATTCATTCCCCGTTCCATCCTTTTATAAATATTCTCTGTAACAACGATACCATCATCCACTACAAGACCTGTGGCTAAAACTATGGCAAGGAGGGTCAATACATTTATGGTAAACCCACAGATATACATGATAAAGAATGCCCCGATCAAAGAAACAGGAATGTCGATCAGCGGCCTGATGGCTATCAGCCAGTCCCTGAAGAAAAGGTAAATAATAAGAATTACCAGTACAAGGGAGATGATCAGTGTTTCTTCTACCTCTGAAATGGATTTCTTGATAAACTTCGTTTGGTCTAATGCAATATTGAGCTTGATATCTTCTGGCATTTCCCTTTTGATCTGCTCATATCTTTTATAGAATTCATCAGAGATACTTACGTAGTTGGAACCAGGCTGCGGTACAATAGCCAGGGCGATCATAGGAATGCCACTTTCCCGTAATTGTGATTCCTCATTTTCGGGCCCCAGCACTGCTTCTCCAACATCTTTTACCTTTATGTCGCTTCCATTAACATTCTTGATAATGATGTTATTGAATTCTTCTTCTGTATTTAATTTTCCAAATGTTCTTACGGATAATTCTGTTGCATTACCTGATATCTTTCCAGATGGCAATTCTACATTTTCCCTGAGTAATGCATTCTGAACATCCAGGGGCGTTAATTTATAAGCCGTTAGCATTTCTGGCTTGAACCAGATACGCATCGCATATCTTTTCTCGCCCCAGATCTGTATTCCACTAACACCAGGGATGGTTTGCAATCTTTCCAGCAATACATTGTTTCCCCACTCCGTTAGCTCTAACTGGTTCTTGGTTGAACTTTGAACAGTCATGGAGATGATTGCATCAGAACTGGCATCAGCCTTCGATACCACCGGAGGGGCGTCAAGGTCTGATGGCAGGGACCTGGCTGCCTGGGAAACTTTATCTCTTACGTCATTGGCTGCAGCTTCCAGGTCAATCCCAAGGTCAAATTCAACATTGATATTGCTGGAGCCTGCATTACTCGAAGACGTAATGTTTTTGATACCGGCAATACCATTGATCGCTTTTTCAAGCGGCTCTGTAATCTGGGATTCAATAATATCCGGGTTAGCGCCTGGATAGGAGGTACGTACATTGATATTGGGAGGGTCAATGGCAGGATAATCGCGTATACCAAGGAACTTAAATCCAATGATCCCGAATACTACGATCAGGATGCTCATCACAATGGCTAATACTGGCCGCTTTAATGAAAGTTCACTTATGTTCATCGTTTATTAGTTAAGATCGACATGTAAAAAACACCAGGAAACAAGTTTCCTGTATTTACCTGTTGCAGTGGGCACGTCAACTTTGCTTATTGATAATCTTATTCACAACAATTGGTGCTTTTGGTTTCACGGTAAGAAGGCCTGTAACCACAACTGTATCTCCTTTTTTCAAACCGCTTGTGATCTGTACCATGGAAGAATCCCTCATGCTTGTGGTCACATCAACAAAGTCAGCTATCCCATTTCTTGCAACAACTACCCGCTTTCCCCTTGCTTGTGGAATTATGGCTTGTGAAGGTATTAATAGGGCATTGGGATCCGGTTCAAAATTCATCCTGACCTTGGCAAAATTACCGGGCTTTAATCCTGTAACGTCGCCTTTTACCTGGGCCCTCATCACTAAAGTCCTTGAGTTTAGATCAATTCCTGATTCGGTAGCAGAAATGACTGCAGAATAATTTCTATCACTTCCTTCTACACTAAAATTGACATATTGTCCTTTATGAACCTGGTTTGCATATTTTTCCGGAAGGTTAAAATCGATCTTTAGGTCTGCTGTCTTTTGAATGGAAGCAATAATGGATTGAGGAGTGACATAGGCACCCATACTGATATCCTTCAAACCGAGTTTGCCACTAAAAGGGGCTCTAATTACTGTTTTGGCAATTGCTGTATTGATAATGTCAAGATCAGCGCGGAGATTACTCACCTGGAGCGCACTTGCTGCATAATCTTCCTTGCTGATACCACCAATTTCCAGAAGCTTCTCATGACGACTGGAGGTTTGTTGTGCAATCTGCAGTTGTACCTGCAATTTTCTTTTTTGTGCCTGCAGGTCCGCATCATATAATTTAGCTAATACTGCTCCTTTGCTTACAAAATTCCCCTCCCTGACGTTCAGGTTGATAATTCTTCCTGATACTTCGGGGTGTATTTCTGTGGCATCCTCTGATACAATTGTTCCGGGTATTTCAAGGGATTCACTTACAGTCTGAGTTTGAACTATGAAACCATCGACCCGGGGTACAGGGGGTTTGTTACCCATCTTTTGTTTTGATTCGGCTTCCTCCTTGCGTTTACTGCTGCAGGAGCTGATTTGAAATGACAGGATCGTAATAAATAATAATAGATAAATCTGATAAGAAACTCTCACTTGATATTTCGATTGGTGTTATAACGTCAAAAATAGACTCTTCTACAAGAAATGGACCTTTAAAAAAAGACTTAGGATCATATGATTAACCTTAATTAACCTTAATAGGTTGATAAACGGTTGATTTCAAGGATGATCTTAGGAAATAACATTCAGGCTTTGCCTGATCTTGTTGGCTTTATGTATAAGGTCCTGTTTTTCATTACTGATAATGGTTACATGACCCATCTTCCGACCCGGTCTTGTTTCCTTCTTTCCATATAAATGAACAAAGGCATTGTCGATCTTCAGAACTTCATTTAAACCTACATATTTCGCTTCTCCTGAATGTCCTTCACTGCCAATTATATTAACCATAATGGATGGAAACAGGTATTTGGTATTTCCAAGTGGATGTCCCAGTATAATTCGCCAAAGCATATCAAACTGTGATGAATAATGCGCTTCAATGGTATGGTGCCCGCTATTATGAACCCTGGGTGCAGTTTCATTAACAAAGACCTCATTATTCTCATCAACAAACAATTCTACCGCAAATAACCCGGCAGATTTAAAATTCCGGACCACGGTTAGTGCAATGGCTTCCACTTTCCATAATACCTGTTGGGTAATGTCGGCCGGGCAAAGCTGGAAATCCAATTGGTTCAGGTCTTTATTAAACATCATTTCCACCGGTGGGTAAAGAGCTGTTTTTCCTTCCTGGTCCACCGCTACGATCTGGGCAATTTCCTTTTTGATCTTTATCTTCTTTTCTAATACGCTGTGTTCATCAAAGAACAAATGACTGTTGGATAAGTTGTCAATGATCTGAACCCCCCGGCCATCATAACCGCCTTCCGCCAATTTTTGAACTGCGGGTAACAAATGAGGTAACTGTCCGATCTCGTTTTTACTATTAATTATGGCAAATTCGGCTGTTGGAATGCTATGTTCCAGGTAATATTCTTTCTGGCGAACCTTGTTTTTGATGATCCTGAGCACAGAGGGCCTGGGAAATACTTTTACACCTTCAGCTTCCAGTCTTTCCAGAGCCTCAATATTCACATTTTCAATTTCAATTGTAATAGCATCTAAGCCTTTTCCAAAATGGTAAACCGTTTCATAATCCCGGATATTGCCCTTTATAAAATAACGGCATAAATGAGCCGCCGGGCATTCATCATCATTTTCCAATACATGTGTTTCCACCTGGTAGTTTGCAGCCGACTGTAATAACATTCTTCCCAATTGGCCACCGCCTAAAATGCCCACTTTTAACATGCGGCGAAGATAGGAACTGTTTATAGTTAAAACCTCCCGTTTTGAGATTGCCGGATCATGAATTAAACCAAGCTTTCTATCTCTGACTAAGGCCTGATTAAGTCATTCTTCTTTGGCTTGAGAGTTGTGCATATTTTAAAAAGAACTTTTATGCATGAGCTCCATACCTCAAAGGACCTGGATGCTTTGATGGAGGATATTGCGGATGCAAAAGTGGTTATGTTAGGGGAGGCATCGCATGGCACCCACGAGTATTACACCTGGCGTTCAACAATTACCAAAAGGTTGATCCAGGAAAAAGGATTCAGCTTTATTGGGGTGGAGGGAGACTGGCCGGATTGTTACAGGATCAACCGGTATATCAAAGGTTACAAAGATGGTGGTCATGATATTCAAGCAATTCTGAAAGGTTTCGACCGCTGGCCTACATGGATGTGGGCTAACTGGGAGGTGGCAGCCCTGGCTGAATGGCTTAAGGAAGGTAATGGATCGAAGTCGCTTAATAAGAAGATAGGGTTTTATGGTCTTGATGTTTACAGCCTTTGGGATTCCATGAAACAAATGCTGGAATACCTGGAAAAAGAAGATGCACAGGCAGCAGCAGCTGTTAAAAAGGCTATCCAGTGCTTTGAGCCATATGAAGAAAATGAACAACTATATGCGCGTTATTCACTTACAGAGCATTCCTGCAGGGATAAGGTTCTCGAGCTTTTAAAGGAAGTCCGGTTGCGGGCGCAATTCCTTGACGGGGACCCTGAAGCAGGTTTCAATACTGAACAAAATGCACTGGTAGCAGTTAATGCTGAAAAATATTACCGTGTAATGATGGGATTTGATAATGAAAGCTGGAATGTCCGTGACAGGCATATGATGGAAACTCTTGACCGGTTATTGACATTTCATGGAAAAACTGCGAAAGCAATTGTTTGGGAACATAATACCCACATTGGCGATGCCAGGGCTACAGATATGAGGAGGGGAGGAATGGTAAATATAGGTCAGTTGGCCAGGGAACAATATGGGATCAACCAGGTATACCTGGTAGGTTTTGGTAGTTACCAGGGCAAGGTGATAGCAGGTGAGGAATGGGGTGCACTCATGGAAGAAATGGAAGTGCCACCGGCAAGGGAAGGCAGTATAGAACACCAGTTGCATACAGAGAATCCCCGCGACCGTTACCTGCTTTTTAATGCAGAAGATATTCAAAGAAAATATGAAACTTCTATCCGCCATCGTGCCATTGGAGTGGTTTACAACCCCGAAAGAGAAAGGCATGGAAACTATGTGCCATCAGTGATGTCACAACGATACGATGCCTTTGTATTCCTTGATACTACCACTGCATTGCATCCATTGCATTTGAAGCCACATGATGAAAAGATGCCGGAAACCTACCCTTTTGGTTTTTGAACATTATGCCTGGAAATAAAAAAAGCAGCCCGGAAGCTGCTTTTTATCGTGAGTAAATTTTTTTATTTTGATGTTTTGATCTTGCTGATCTCTTTTATTTTGAAATAATTATTGGCTTTTGGCAGGTATACTTCTTTTTCAATCCATGAGATGGATATTTCTTTGCCTATCATTGAGTTGATCTTTTCGCCAAAGAAATTCTCTGATCCGTCAAAGTATTCAAGCCAGATAAAGTCATGTTCCCTGTTGGATGCATCCTTTAAGGTGATATACACAAAATCCTTTTTATCTACTTTCAGCAGTTTACCAGTGGTAACGCTTTCTTTAACCGCATCATCACCATCATTCTTTTCTTTCGCCGATATTTTGGCAAATTCAATATAACTAGAACATTTTTGTCTCAATAACTCTTTGCCTATTTCTACACCAAGATCCCGCATGGCAGATTGATTAGTAACATCCAATCCTCTTTCTTCTGCTATTTGAACAATATGCTCCATTGCGCCCGTTGTAAAGCAGTTCATTGCGGCATCTTTATATTCCTGTACTTTGGAGGCGTCATATTTGACCTTTGACAAGCAACCACATATATCATCAGCAGCTTTTTGCATTGTGGTCTTTGTTTCCTGGGCCCCGGCAATCAAGCCAATTAATAAAATAAAAGGGGTAACGAACCGTTTTTTCATAAGAAGTAGTTTTCGCAATGATACATAATTTAATTGGGCATGGAAACTGACATTGTGCCTTAATTTTACAATAAGTATTTAAAATATTTACTATGTCGATTGCTGCTATTCAAAAGGAAAATACTGGTACCCAAACTGATTTTTTACCTCTCCAGGGCACTGATTATGTTGAATTTTACGTAGGAAATGCCAAACAGGCTGCTCACTATTATATGAGTGCTTTTGGTTTCCAGGCACTGGCTTATTCAGGTCCTGAAACTGGTGTAAAGGATAAAGTAAGCTATGTTGTAAGACAGCACAAACTCACCTTTGTATTGACTACCCCGTTAAAAGCCGGAAACGAAATAGCTGATCATATATATAAACATGGTGATGGAGTGAAGTTTCTTGCATTAATGGTGGATGATGCTACTAATGCCTGGGAACAAACGACCAAAAGAGGTGGTGTATCTTACCTGGAGCCACAACATTTGAAAGATGAGGGTGGCGAAGTGGTCATAAGCGGGATCCATACTTATGGAGATACCGTTCATTTGTTTATTGAAAGGAAAAATTATAAGGGTGCATTTTTGCCAGGTTACAGGCCCTGGAGCAATCCTCATTTTGCACCGGCAGATACAGGGTTGTTATATGTTGATCATTGCGTAGGCAATGTTGGATGGAATCAAATGAATCCATGGGTGCGATTTTATGAAGATGTAATGGGATTTAAAAATATTCTGACTTTTGATGATGAGGATATTTCAACTGAGTACTCGGCACTTATGAGCAAGGTAATGAGCAACGGGAATGGGTATGTTAAATTCCCTATCAATGAACCCGCAGAGGGGAAGAAAAAATCCCAGGTAGAAGAATACCTTGAATTTTATAATGGAGAGGGTGTACAGCATGTGGCTCTGGCTACACATGATATAGTCAAAACAGTCAGGGACCTGATGGGCAGGGGAGTTGAATTTTTGAAAGTTCCCAATAGTTATTATGATGATCTGCTGGATAGGGTAGGACATATTGATGAAGACCTTGAACCATTGAAAGAGCTTGGCATTTTAGTTGACCGGGATAATGAAGGATACCTGTTACAATTATTTTCCAAACCTGTCCAGGACAGGCCAACACTTTTCTTTGAGATCATCCAACGAAAAGGCGCTAAAAGCTTTGGTAAAGGAAACTTCAAGGCTCTGTTTGAAGCAATAGAAAGAGAACAGGAGGCCAGGGGTAACCTTTGAACCAGGAACCACCCAGGTTTTTATTGAAATGTCGGACCTTCAAACCAAGATCGGGTTGGTAGTTGAAGATTTTTAACCGGGGAATAAAGCGTCTGGGATATTGTCAATTATCCAGTCATGGCAGACATTTTTTCCATGAATGAATGTAATTGTCGAAGTTAGTTACTGCCTTACCGAGTTCTGATTCAGCATATTATAGTTTTGTTTACATTTATAACCAGAACTTGCTTCATTCTTAAAGCGCTCATTCAATGAAAAACCTTTTAGTTGCCGTATTATTTCTTTTAATAGCTGCGCCTGCTTTCAGCCAGGGGCCCAGTGCTTCCTTTGTAGATTATCAAAGGGCATTACCCCGGCCGGGAGATGCACTGAAGCGGAAAGAAGATACTTTGCAAAAACAGTTTGCTGCTAAAGGACTTTCCTGGCCAGCCAGGTACGTATATATCCGCTCCTTTAAATATGATGGGGAACTGGAAGTATGGATCAAAAATGAGCGTAAGGAACCCTTTAAGCTTTTCAAGACTTACAGAATATGTGCATTGGCAGGAACTCTGGGACCTAAGCGTATGCAGGGAGATTACCAGGTACCTGAAGGGTTTTATTATATTAATGAATTTAACCCCAATAGCGCATATTACCTGTCTCTTGGATTGAACTATCCCAATGCTTCGGACAGGATATTAAGCGATTCCCTTCATCCCGGGGGCGATATATATATTCATGGCAGCTGTGTTACCGTGGGGTGCATTCCAGTGACAGATAAGCAAATTGACGAGATCTATATTTTAGCAGCCTATGCCCGGAATAACGGTCAGGATTATATTCCTGTGCATATTTACCCTGTGCGGTATAATAATAAAAGAAGTGCCGCTTACCTTGCGAACCTGGCTAAAAGTGATAGTCAGCTAAAATCCTTTGCCGATCAACTTGAAAGTGTGTATGATCATTTTGAGATCACACACCAACTTCCTGTCATTATGACCAGTAGTAATGGAGACTATGTATATGACGGCCTGTCTAAAAAAGTTGTAGTGGCCCCGGCTGAAAAAGCTAAAAGAAATCCTGTACCACACAGGACCAGGAATATAACGGAGCTGGCGGATGTTGTAGGGCAATGGCCACAATTTCCTGGTGGCGGAGATAACTTTTTGAAATACCTTGATAAAATGGGAAAGGCGCTTGTGCCATCATTGCCAGACGGAAAAAAGAAAGCCAATATGATGATCGAATTTATTGTTGATAAAGACGGGACACCAACCAATTTTAAAGTACTGAATGGTGTGAGCGAAGACTTTGATGATGAATTGATCACAGTGTTGGAGCAAATGCCTACCTGGCAACCAGCAATACTGAATGATAGTCCTGTAGCGAAAAAAATGAAGCAAAGTTTCCAGATACAGTAAACCTTAAGGTGAAAGTTTATTTTTTCAGCGGCCTTGGTGCTGACAGAAGTGTTTTCAGGCACATTCATTTACCTGCCGGGTATGAACCCATTTATATTGATTGGATTCCCCCATTAGAAAATGAATCTCTTTCTTCCTATTCACTGCGACTGACCAATCATATTGATTTTACAGAACCATTTTCATTGATAGGATTATCAATGGGCGGCATGATAGCTGTAGAAATTGCCAGTCGGCAAAAACCAGCACATCTTGTACTCATTTCCAGCATTCCCACCTCAAGCCACCTTCCACCGTATTATCGTATGCTTGCAAGGGTCAGGCTGCATAGGATACTTCCTATTTCTTTTTTTTTAAAAGGTGCAGTTTTAAAACGTTTTTTCACATCAGAATCAAATGAAGATAAGGCACTGCTTAAAAATATGATCAGTAATGCAGATGTTTCATTTATTCGTTGGGGAATGGAAGCCATTGTTAAATGGAGGATGAATACAATTCCAGAGAATATTACACAGATTCATGGGAACAGCGATGAAATACTTCCCCGGAGGTTTACGAAACCCACATTTACCATAGCCCGGCGCCGGGCATTTGATGGTATTGACAAGGTCTTCGGAGATCAATAATATTTTAAAGGCGGTATTTAATTAAAACCGCTGGCATATTATTGATGAATTACATCTTTATGTTGCAGTAGCACCTGGATGGTTTCAGGCGTTTGTTGTTTTAATATTATTTTCCCTTCCCCGCACAATTCATTCACCAGGATTTCATTGTAATGTCTAATGGTCAATAAGGTTAATCCCCTGGTAACCTGCACATCAAAAAGCTTTGAGGCTTCAAGGGCCAATTCATTGATTTTTTCTGCGTGACCGTCTACAACACACAGCAGGCTGATGGCGCCATTTTGTGTGAGGTTAGGCTTGAACTTTATTTCCTCGAACATCTTATAGAGTTCAGCGGTCAATCCTTCACCAACAAAAGAAAAATCCTTTGAATTCAGCTGTACCAACACCTGGTTTTGCTTGTAAACAATTATAGGAGGCAGGTGATTGACATTTTTATTATGGATGCAGGTACCTTGTTCTTCCGGGTGTAAAAAAGAGCGTACATATAAAGGGATGTTTTTGTTTTGCAGCGGTTTAATGGTCTTGGGGTGAATGACCTGGGCTCCGTAATAAGCCATTTCAATCACTTCACTGTAATTCAACTCCTTTATCCATTCCGCATTCTTATATTCTTTAGGGTCTGCATTCATTACCCCTTTTACATCTTTCCATATGGTCTGGCTCTCCGCATTTAAAAGATTGGCAAATACTGCAGCAGTATAATCACTTCCCTCCCTGCCAAGCGTGGTACTTTCGTTTTCGTCCGTCGCCCCGATGAAACCTTGTGTGATCACTATATTATTTCCCATCAGTAAAGGTTCAATATGTTGCTTTACCCTTTCTGAAGTAAAGGACCAGTCAATGATGGCATCCCTGAAATTATCGTCTGTACGTATAATGTCCCGTACATCTACCCATTTGTTTGCAATGCCTTCATTATTTAAATAATGGCTTACAATGGCTGTTGAAAGTAATTCTCCTATGCATACTATCTGGTCGTAGTAATAATCATAATTCCTCACAGGACGGTCATGTAATAGCCATTCTATTTCTGTAAAAAACTCATTAAGGTGAAAATCTTCATCCGGATTTTCCCCTGAATAAATTGCCAGTTGAGCGGCTATAGAAATATGTTGATCCTTTATCTCTCTAAAAAGCTGCAATGCTGTATCCTTATCTCCTGTAAAAAATGCTTCGGCCACTTTTTCCAGCGCATTGGTTGTTTTGCCCATTGCTGATATCACAACCAATAACCTTTCATTGGCATAATTCTTTAAAATTTCTCCAACAGTTCTGATTCTTTCTGCCGTGCTGACAGACGCGCCCCCAAATTTGAAAACCTTCATAGTTTGCAAAGATGTGTAAAATGAGGACTTTGAAATAAAACTTTCGTCAGTTCAATAGTAGAATCGGCTCTCCTTTATTAAATCTGTATTAGCCTTACTTTTGTCTGCATTAAAACGATTGCATGAGCCCTATAAACAGACAGATCTCGACCCTTGATGAATTTACCATACAATCCCTGAGACAGTTCCCCCATGCCACAGGAGAATTAAGTTCTTTGCTCCGGGATATTGGATTGGCCGCTAAAAGAGTGAATGTTGAAGTAAATAAAGCAGGATTGGTAGATATACTTGGCGATCATGGCAGTACCAATGTTCAGGGAGAAGAAGTAAAAAAGCTGGACATCTATGCCAACAATCAATTTATGGGTGTGTTGCAACGAGGGGTGAGTTGTGCTGGTATCGCCAGTGAAGAACTGGATGATTTTGTTGCCTTCGATGATGCAGTGAGCCGCAACTCCAAGTATATATGCATGTTCGATCCATTGGATGGAAGCGGTAATATAGATGTAAATGTATCTATCGGGACCATTTTTGGAATATACCGAAGGGTCACTGAAAGAGGCACTCCGGTAACTAAAGAAGACTTTTTGCAAAAAGGGATCAACCAGGTAGCGGCGGGGTATGTAATCTATGGATCATCAACAATGTTGGTATATGCTACGCGGAGAGGGGTGAATGGCTTTACCCTGGATCCATCGATCGGGGAGTTTTGTTTAAGCCATCCGGATATCAAATGCCCGGAAATAGGTAAAATATATTCTGTCAATCACGGGAATTTTTTTCAATACGCAGACGGTGTAAAAAAATACATAACAGAATGCCAGCATAAGAATAAGGATACCGGAGGTCCTTATACGCAACGTTATATTGGCAGCATGGTTGCCGATGTTCACCGCAACCTGATCAAGGGTGGTATCTTTATGTACCCCGGAACCATTGAAAAGCCAAAAGGAAAGCTTCGGTTATTATATGAATGCAATCCTTTTGCATTCATTGTTGAAGTGGCAGGAGGGAAATCCTCCAATGGCGAAGCATCCATTTTAGATATACAGCCAACTGAACTTCACCAGCGGGCGCCTTTTTTTGTAGGAAGTAAAAAAATGATGGAAGAACTGGAAGGATACCTGCACCCCCGGTTAGAAAAAGTTAAATAATGGAAAGAACAATTATATCTGTACAAAACCTGGTAAAAAACTATGGAAATTTTGAAGCGGTTAAGGGCATCTCTTTTGATGTGCAGGAAGGAGAGATATTTGGATTATTAGGCCCTAATGGTGCCGGTAAATCAACTACACTAGAGATCATTGAAACGCTGAGAGAAAAGACAAGCGGCAAAGTGATCGTTGATGGATTGGATATCGACAAGGATCCCAATGAGATCAAAAAGATCATAGGTGTGCAGTTACAGACCAGTGGGTTTTACCCGGTGCTGAATTTGATAGAATTAATTGACCTGTTTGCAGGGCTATACAACCGTAAGGCCAACGCTATGGAATTGCTGGACAGGGTGAACCTGCGTGATAAAGCAAAATCAAAAGTAAAAGAGCTGAGCGGCGGTCAAAAACAACGCTTTTCTATTGCTACTACCATGATCAATGATCCCAGGATCATATTCCTCGATGAGCCAACAACAGGATTGGATCCGCAGGCCAGGAGAAATCTTTGGGAATTGATACGTGAGATCAGGAAAAAAGGAACTACCGTTATTCTCACTACCCATTACCTTGACGAAGCTGAATACCTTTGCGACAGGGTGGCAATAGTAGATAGTGGTAAAATTGTTGCAATGAATACACCGGACAAACTCATTGACGAATTGGTAGCTACGGGTTTTGAACGGCCAAAAGAGGTTAAAAAAGCCAACCTTGAAGATGTATTTATTCATCTTACCGGCCGCACATTAAGAGAAGAATAAAAAATAACCATATGGGATTACAAGATAAATTACGCGGGCACCGCGAAGAAAAGCTCAAGGCTGAAAAAGATGCGGGAGCACAGTTTATGGCTGCCAACAAAAACAATGAAGGCGTTACTGAACTTCCTAATGGTATCCAATACCAGGTGTTGAAGGAAGGCAGTGGCCCAAAGCCCCAGGCAAACAGTAAAGTGAAAGCACATTACAGGGGTGCACTACTAGATGGAAAAGAGTTCGATAGTTCTTTCAAGCGCAATCAACCATTTACAGCACCTTTAACATCACTGATTAAGGGCTGGCAACAGGTAGTTCCTTTAATGCCGGTTGGCAGTATGTGGCGTTTATGGATCCCTTCAGACCTTGCATACGGTGATTATGGAACTGGGGGGATTCCCGGTGGTGCAACTTTGGTTTTTGACATAGAGTTGTTGGAGATCGTTTCCTGATACAGAACATTTTTGTTCCTTCACAGCGGCTTATTGTACAAACTAACTGCTCTTTATTTTACTAATATATATTTATGAGTACAGATCCCCGTTATCCCGTTGGAAAATATGAACCTAAACCTTACTCCGACGATCTGAAAGAACAGTGGCTTTCGGATATCCGGTTCTTTCCTGATTCCATGGAAAATGCCATTCATGATCTGGATGAGCAGCAGTTGCAAACTCCCTACAGGGAGGGTGGATGGACGGTTCACCAATTGGTGCATCATATTGCCGACAGCCATATGAATGCTTATATAAGGTTTAAGCTTGGATATACAGAAAACAATCCTACAATCAGGCCCTACGAAGAAAAGTTGTGGGCTACCACGGCGGATGTAAAAAACCTGCCGGTTAACATCTCCACAACGCTTCTTTTCGCCTTGCACAAACGGTGGTACGAGTTCTTAAAAAGTTTTACCAGGGAGGATTGGGATAAAACTGTCTATCATCCGGAACATCAAAAAGAAATAAGTCTCTGGCTGCTCCTGGGCATGTATGCCTGGCACGGAAAGCACCATGTGGCACATATTACTTCCCTACGTGATAGAATGGGTTGGTAAGAATATCGTACTCTTTTATATTACCTGTCGTCTGGTATGGCAGTCAACTGATCTATATGCATTGGAAAGTTTTGAATTCAGAATACCTTTTTAATGAGCCCTGGTTAACTATTCGTAAAGAGAAATGCGAATTGCCCAATGGAAGGATCATGCCTGCTTACTATACCCTTGAATATCCAAATTGGGTGAGTGCTTTTGCGCTTACCAAAACAGGAGAGGTGGTAATGGTAAAACAATACCGCCACGGTCTGGGTGTAATAAGCACAGAATTGCCCGGAGGCGTTGTAGATAAGGGTGAAACTTTGGAGATTGCGATAGCCAGGGAACTGATGGAGGAAACAGGTTATGTATTTGAATCTTTTGAATTCATTGGAAAGCTGTGTGCCAATCCTGCCACCACCAATAATTATATGCATATGTTTATAGCAAGGGGCGGCGAAAAGCAGGGTCAACAAAAACTGGATGATACCGAAGATATAGAAGTGGTGATCTATTCTATTGAAGAAGTAAAACAATTACTCAGGGAAAATCAAATTGTTCAGTCCCTTCACACTTCAACCATCTTTTATGCGATGCAGAAATTAGGCTTGTCGCAGTATTAATTCTTTGTTTACCTCAGACACAAGGAAAATGCTTCCGCATACAATTACAATATCATTTTCAGAAGCTTTTTTGAGGGCATCCTGTAACGCCTCGTTCACACCAGGATAAACATTTCCCTTCAATGAAAATGCGGCTGCTTTAACCTGTAATTCATTACCTGGCAACGCTCTTGGGATATGTGCCTGTGTAAAATAATAAGACGCATCTCCGGGTAGCAATTCGAGTATAGAGGCCGCATCTTTATCCTTAACCATTCCGAACACCAAATGCAGCTTTTTATATTCCAGGTTTTGTAAATGCTTCAGCATTTGTTCCATGCCATCTTTATTATGTGCTACTTCCAATATTACCAATGGGTTCTGACGTAACATTTCCCATCTTCCTGACAGACCTGTTAATTGTTTTACTATTTTCAAACCTTTATAGATATCCTTTTCCGGCAACGATATGCCCTGTTCTTTTAAAAGATTAAGAGCGGTCAATGTTGTCCTTACATTCTTTTGCTGGTACACGCCAGGTAGGTCAAGTTCCAAAGCAGATTTTCCGGATCCTTTTTTATTTAAATTAATAATGGTTTTCTCTCCTTTCCATTCCTGTGAAATAATATCGTATTGATCTTCTGCAAAAATTATCCGGCTATGTTTTTTACCAGCTTCCTGTATAAAAACCGGGTCTGTTTCTTTTTTCCTTTCCCCTATTACTACAGGAACCTTTTCTTTAATGATCCCTGCTTTTTCTCCTGCAATTTCTTCAAGAGTATTGCCTAGCATATTCATATGATCCCAACCAATATTGGTGATTACGGACAAAACGGGAGAAATTACGTTAGTACTGTCCAATCTCCCACCAAGCCCAACTTCCACAATAGCCATGTCAACTTTCTTATGAGCAAAATAGTCGAATGCCATGGCTACGGTAATTTCAAAAAAAGATGGTTGTATTTCTTCTATGAGTGACCTGATTTTTTCAACGAATGACACAACAAATTTCTCATCAGCCATCTGGCCGTTTACACGGATCCTTTCCCTGAAATCATAGAGGTGAGGGGAGGTATATAAACCTGTTGCGTAGCCGCATGTTTGAAAAACAGCAGCAAGCATATGGCTTACCGAACCCTTTCCATTGGTACCACCAACATGTATAGATTTGAATTGTTGTTCCGGGTTGCCTAAGAAGTCACACAAGATCCTGGTGTTCGTAAGATCTTTTTTAAATGCAGCACTACCAACCCTGCTAAATAATGGGAGCTTATGATATAGATAGTCTAATGTTTCAGGATAATTCACACCCGCAAAAGTATTGCTGTAGCAATTATCCTCTTACTTTAAAATTAAAGATCACTGTACCTTTTTGTCCGCCTTCTGAGGTAGGGAATTTTAATTCAAAGGCCCTGCGGCGGGCGATATCCTTCATTTTTTCTGTCGCTGTGCCGGTTGATCCTTTAGGTTGATAACTGGCAGATATCACTTTCCCATTATCATTGACCACAATGTCCATGGCTATCTTGGCATTCTGATTAAAATCATCTTCAAAGGTCTGGTTAGGAATGCTCAATACTTTTACACCAAAGCTTCTCGGTGAGCCGCTATAGTTTCTTCCATTAGGATCTCCGCCAGGCCTGCCCTGGTCACCATTGCCTCCTGCTATTCCTTCATTTCCACCAGGCTTATAACTATCTGCACCATTACCACCATTGCCATTTCCACCTACTGTTCTTCCCAGTACTGCTCTTGGTCGCGGAGGCGCGGGGTTGACTACAGGTTGTGGTGTTGTACTATTTGATTTAACGGCTTTCGTCTCGGAGTTTATTTTAGTAGCTTCTGGCTTACTAACGGCAGGTTTGATAACGGGAGGAGCATCGTGGCTGTTATCATCCGAACTAACATCTTTTACAGCTTCTTCATTAGATTGAACAGGTTGAGGAGGTGTATAACTGGTTTGCTGGGCAGGTGCAGGATCACCAGGCAATAAAGGCTGATCGGATCCGAAGCCCTGGTCACCACTTCCCAGGTTTACTTCCACATATTCTTCAACGGGAGGAACTTCTTCATGTGGTATGGCAAACTTTACCCATATAAAAATGAAAAGCAAGGCCACCGCTATAGCCGCAGTAATACCAGTTGCTTGTAAATTTTTTTGTCTCTCAAAATCTGCCGACATGGACAAGTGGTTGTTCATACAAATATAAAAGTTCAGGTTTTAAAGAGTTCCACTCAAATCAAAGGAATGAACCCCGGATTGATGGTACTAGTAAAAGCTTTTGTAATTATAGACCCATTAACGCCGCAAAAGTTAGGCAAATTGCCCTGTAAAGTATAGTTTATATGCATGTTTTAACAATTAAAAGCCACTATTCTACGGTATGGGCAACCAGGAATGATTTTCTTACGTATGTATATGCTGAAATGCCTTGAAAGGCTTATTGTTTTTTACACTTAACTATTAAAAAGAAATCTATGGTAAACAGGGCTCTTAATTTTTGCGCTGCCATTCTAATGACAGGAACCGTATTGATAGGAACAAGTTGCAGCAAGGACGATAACAACAACATGCCAGCACCTAAGGTGGATTATACGCTCAGTGGTACTGCGTCAGGTAGCCAGGAAGTACCAGCAGTAACTACTGGTGGTTCCGGAACCGTGACAGGAACTTATAATTCCAATACCAACCTGCTCAATTATACAGTGACCTGGACGGGTCTTTCCGGCCCAGCTACCCTGATGCATTTTCATGGACCTGCGCTGGCAGGAACCAATGCCGGAGTTGCTTTAGGAATTACAGGGTTTACTTCAGCCGCTTCTGGTTCGTATACTGGTTCAGCTACATTAAATGATACCCAGGAAGCAGATCTTTTAGCTGGAAAGTGGTATTATAATGTTCATACAACAGCCAATGGTGGTGGAGAGATAAGAGCACAGGTTGCCGCTCAATAAACAATGTTCATCAGAAATATACCTGCCTGTAATACCAGGCAGGTATATTTATTTTAATGCGCAAAGTCAATATCGTATTGGCCCTTTATTCTTTCCATGGGCGGATTGAAATAGCCATATTTTAACCTGGGAAATTCTTCTTTCAGCAGTTGCATCAATTGTTTCATTCCCAGGATCTCCCCTGAGTCGATCACACCAATTTTTCCTAAATACCAGTCGGGATCAATATTGAAATTTCTCCATTGTATCATGTCAAGGTCTGTATCAATGATCAATTGACGCAGGGCTTCATATTCAGCAACTGAATCAGTCATGCCAGGGAAAACAAAATAGTTAATGGATGTCCATCCGCCAAAAGACTTAACAACTTTAAGACTTTCAATTATATCCTCAAACTGGTAATTATTGGGCCGGTAATAAGGAAGGTAGATCTCTGGTCTTGCCGAATTTGTACTTACCCTTATACTATTCAAACCCACTTCACACAAGGCTTTTACCGCGTTTGGCTTAGAGCCATTGGTATTGATATTAATACTTCCTTTTGAAGTATGCTTCCTGATCTCAATGATAGACTCCTTGATGGTCTCCCACATTAGCAATGGTTCACCTTCGCATCCCTGTCCGAAACTGACTATGGGATAGGGAGCGGTTTCCAGGTGTGGAACAGTATATTCAACAATTTCTGCTGCAGTAGGTTTAAATGTTAGTCTATCCTGGGTAGAAACTATTGTTTCATCTTCTGGTTGAAATGAGATACAACCAACACAATTGGCATTACAGGCAGGGGAGGAAGGTATAGGGCATTCCCACCTGCCTATAAAATAATTTCTGGCAGCAGGACAGTGATAAGTAAGTGCACAGTTGTTGGCCAGGTGTTCTACAAGCCTGTTATGCGGATAGGCTTTTAATAATTGTTGTACGCCAGTTTCTATTTTGCTTTCATCAAATCCTCCACATTCCTGGCGGATATCATTTTCAATGCGGGTTGCAGGCACGAAGAATTTTTCATCATGCCAGCCAACAGCCGTATAACAAAAAAGTGGCAGTGTGGGTGCATCAGGAGCAGTTTCATAGGCTGCAAGGTAAAAGCCGGTATGTGCGGGTGGTATAAAGGCAGCAACTGCCCAACCTTTATCACATAAGCGCATTTCGCCTGTCTTTACATCTATACCAATCCCTCTACGCCCTGGCAATTCATAAAGTTGTCCGCCTTTGGGTAATTCTATCCATTCATCAGAAGGTATGGGCAAGGCGTCCCAGCCACTTCTTCCTACCACGTATAAACTCTGGTCCTCGAAAATGGAACCTTTGCCATCAGAATATAAAATGAATGGAGACATAATAATTTTTTTAAACGCTTTCCATAGCAGTAAGGTACAGCAAACTGTTTGCCTTGATTAACTCGTCAGTTTATTAACTGATGCTTCTGCTTTTTCAATTTGTTCCCTGCAAAAAGCATTGATCTTGGCTACTTCCAAAGTAGAGAGGTCCTGCATTACCTGGTATTGTAAATATTTTTTCTTTACATGAAATAAGGTAAGAAAATCTTCCCTGATGATCACCTCCGTTAAATCTTCCCAGCTTACAAGATGATCCCTGTAGTTTCCGGGGATCTTCACACCTTTTTCATCAAAGAATAAAGTGGTTTCCTGGAAGATCCTTTTTTCTGATAACAAGAGCAGCAGGCATAAAAAAGCAAATAAAAAAAGACCAGCATAATCAAACGTGGTACCCCGCTTCATCATGGCTATGCCCAGTACCAGGAAAGTAATACTTTGTAATACCCTGACCAGTGAATTGTATTTTGCGAACACATCAACTTTCCTGCGGAAAAAACCATAAAACAAGGAAATGCCTGCCACGGCAAAAATGGGAAGAATAGAAATAAATCCCTGGAAATTCAATATCCGGTAATAGTCATAGCCTTTGGCAATAAGAAAGAAACCGGTAATAATATGCAAAAGACCCGCACTACGCCTTTTGCTTTCTATACCATCAATCTTTACCGTGACACTATACATAATTAAGCCGGGTTGCTAGATACCAGCAGGTTGCACAATTTAAATAAAACCCGGGCACCCACATTTGCATCCCAATAGTTCTCACTGGTGCTGACCTCACTTAAATCAAAACCAATGATCTGGCGTCCGGATTGTTGTATCTTTTTGAATATATAAAAAACCTGTTCAGTTTCAAATCCTCCCTGCACTGGTGTGCCTGTGTTTGGACAAAGTTTTGGATCCAGTCCATCAATATCGAAGCTGATATATACCTTTTGTGGAAGCTGGCTCACTATTTCATCAACTACCTGTCTGAAGCTTTCTCCTTCATATTGTCTTTGCCTGATATCAGCATCAAAATACGTCTTAACCTTTTCCGGGTTTTGCTGAATGAACTCATGTTCACCCTGTGAGTAATCCCTGATCCCAACCTGTACCAGCTTTTGCAATTGCGGCACCTCTTTTAAAGCATTGTACATAATGCTGGCGTGGGAATAAACAAATCCTTCATATCCTTCTCTAAGATCGCAATGCGCATCAATTTGAATAATGCCAAACTCGCCATACTTTTCACCAATCGCTTTCATAAAGCCGAGTGGAGTACTATGGTCACCACCAAGAAGTGCTACTAGTTTACCCTTTTCCAGGAGTTCTTTGGTTTGATGATATACCCAGTTATTTAAAAAATAACCACCTTCGTTTACCTCTTTCAGTGTTTTACACATGAACTGGTTATTGGCAACAATATCTCCTTTGGATATATAATCGATATATAGCTCAGCTTCTTTACGCAGGTAATCGCTTTTCAGCAGCACCTTGCGATCGGTTTCTTTCATAAAGAAACCCTGCTTCCAACCTTCCCGCACTTCGGGGTCAAAAAGATCAACCTGCAGAGAAGCCCGCATGATCTGTTCTGCTGAGCGGGCAGTGCCTGCACCAAAGCTCACTGTTACTTCCCAGGGAATAGGGATGATCACCAGCCTGGCATCATCTTCAGAAAAGGGAAGACCAAAAATATTATTGTTGGGATTCCCTGCATCATTAGGATCAAAATTCGAAAGATCGGTCATGTTTGATTGTTAAAGCGGTGCAAGATAGCAAGCTTTCAGGTTCTTTTACTTCTCCCGGCCGTCTCGTTTGGCCAATGTGCGAAAGTTTAATGTTTCTTTTAGTTCAGGATACGTAGAATCTACTTTATATACTCTTATTTTCCACATGTTTCCATGTTTGAACATTATAGTTTTGTGAAAAACGGTGCCAATTGAGCAATTAGAAACATAAACCGGGCGGGGGAGAGCCTTTTTGCTCTAACTTTGCTAGGCCATTTAGTGCAAACAATTTGGTCACATAGCTACGGTTTCAGCACCAGAATGTTTTACTGGCTTAAACAACTGTTCGGAGATGAAAAAAATTCATATTGTACTCTTACTCCTCGTTATTGGTGGAATTGTAGGGATGTCCTTTTTTATTAAGGACCTGACAACACAGGAAACCTTCTCTTCAGCCGCTCAGAAAAAGGATTTTGTAGTTGTAAAGGTTCAGCTTGATAAGAATGCGCCTGTTGAATATGATGGATTAAAAAATCCAAATCTCACTGTTTTTTATGCCATGGACCAGGAAGGTAAACGTAGCAAGGTATTGTATAAAAATGCAAAGCCTACAGATATAGAAAAAAGCGATGGTATTGATCTTAATGGTTATATGCGTGATGGCTATTTTGAATGTACCAAGCTTCAAATGAAATGCCCTTCCAAGTACAAAGATGATATGAAGGTCGCTCAGAAAAATCTCCCATCAGGCGATAGCGCCAGCACAAATAAATATTGATCAGGAATGAATTTTATTGGTGAGCATTTATTGCCCGGCCAGTTGGGCCACTTTTTTTTACTCCTTTCTCTCGTTGCTTCTATCGGTGCCACTGTCAGTTATTTTTTGAGTGTTCAAAAAAGCTCCTTCTATAATGCTGGCGATGCACTGAAAGGTGCTGGAGGCTTTGCAGTCAATCCCGCATGGAGAAAACTGGCCAGGATCTTCTTTATCACAGAAGCTATATCTGTTTTTGCGGTATTTGTGACATTATTCTACATTATCAGTAACCACCTTTTTGAATACAAATACGCCTGGCAGCATAGCAGTTTGTCTTTGGAGATGAAATACCTGTTAAGCTGCTTTTGGGAGGGACAGGAAGGTAGTTTCCTTTTATGGAGCATATGGCATTGTGTACTTGGCCTGGTAATTATCTGGCGCGAAAAAGAATGGGAAGGCCCTGTGATGACCGTGATCAGCTTTGCCCAGTTCTGCCTGGCCACCATGTTGTTGGGAGTTAGCTTCTTTGGGCTTAAATCAGGCTCCAATCCTTTTATCCTGCTGCGGAATTCCGGAGTGCTTGACAATGCCCCCGTATTTTATGGCGCAGATGGTTTAATGCGTCAGGATTATCTCTCTCTTATTAAAGATGGTAATGATCTGAATCCCCTGTTACAGAATTACTGGATGGTTATACATCCCCCTGTTTTATTTTTAGGTTTCGCTTCTACTATAGTTCCTTTTGCATTCGCCATTGGCGGATTATGGACCAAAAGATTTACGGAATGGACCAGGCCCGCACTTCCCTGGGCGCTGTTTTCAGCAGGAATACTCGGGCTCGGAATTATGATGGGTGCAGCCTGGGCTTACGAATCCCTGAACTTTGGTGGCTACTGGGCATGGGACCCCGTAGAAAATGCTTCACTTGTCCCATGGATGGTATTAGTGGCAGGTGTTCATACACTGCTCATTTACCGACATACAGGTAATGCTTTACGGACAACGAACCTCTTTTTAATTCTGGCCTTTGTCCTGGTTCTATATTCCACTTATCTCACACGTAGTGGCGACTTGCAGGATACTTCAGTACATGCCTTCACGGGAGAAGGCATTACCAAATGGCACCTGCGGGGGTTGTTGCTGGTATTTCTGCTTCCTTCCTTTATACTTTTTTTCAACAGGTATAAACGAATTCCTTTTATTGCGAAAGAAGAGGAAGGTTCTTCCAGGGAATTCTGGATGTTCATTGGCTCGCTGGTCTTATTTCTTTCAGCTATTGTGATCATTGCCATGACCTCCATTCCGGTGTTTAACAAGATAGCTGGTTTATTTACCGGTAATGCAAAGACGTTTAAAGCTTTTGCTGTGGGAGAAGATGCCGCTTTTGCCTACAACCGCATCCAGATCTTTGTTGCGATTATCATTGGCTCACTTACAGCCATCGGTATGTATTTGAAATACAAGACCACAGGTAAGCCCTTTTTCAAAAAGATGGTTGTTCCTGCAGTAATCGGGTTGGTAGCAGGTGGATTGATCCTGGCATTTGGCAATATCGATTACAGGGAACATGGCATTGGCTATCTCGGAGCCATCTGGCTGGCTTTACTCGCTTCTGTTTATTCATTGATAGCCAACGGCAGTTATATTTTTACCGGTCAAAAAGGGGTGCTTAAAAAGGCCGGAGGCGCTATTGCCCACGTGGGCTTTGCCATGATGCTTACCGGTATCCTCATCTCTTCATCCAAAAAAGAGGTCATATCTCATAACACTACCGGCATCTTCCTGAACTTTGGTGAGGGAAGTAAAGAAAAACCAGGAGAAAACCTCACGCTGATCAAAGGTGTGCCCACAAAGATGGGAGAGTTCACTGTAACTTATGACAAGGACTCTGCGCATCCTAAAAAACCATTGTGGTTCTATCATCTGAAGTTTGAAAAAGATGGCAGGGAAAGCTTCTCTCTTGCGCCTAATGCATTCGTTAACTATAAGGGTAACGAAGGGCTGATGGCGAATCCTGATGCCAAGCATTACCTCACACACGACATATTTACCTATATCACATCCCTTCCGGATCCTTCAAAGGCAAATGAGGATACAACTTCATTCAAATCAAGAGAAGTGGCAATAGGAGATACTGTTTTTTATTCTAAAGGCTTTGCAGTACTGGAGGATGTTTCTTCTATTAAAAATATTCCAGGGGTAGAATTTGGAGCTAATGACAGCGCTTCCGTAGCAACCATTAAGGTGATCTCCAAGACCTCTTCCATTTTTACAGTAAAACCTACAGTCATCAACCTGAAAGGAACCGTTTTTACCCAACCGGATACGGTACTCCAGGAAAGCCTGGTGATGCAGTTGCAGAAGGTTGACGGTAAAAAGATCACACTGGGATTGAAAGAGTCGGATGCCATTATGCAATATGTTACACTTAAGGCCTATAAATTTCCTTTTATCAACCTTCTTTGGCTGGGAACCGTGCTTATGGTCCTGGGTTTTATGATCAGCATGGCCTGGGGCATCCAGAATAACCGGAAAAAACCTACCGGGAAGGAAAAAGGGGTAAAGATGGCAGGGGTACAGGAGCAGGCATTTGAGGCGTAAACCTCCATGAACGCATCATTCAATGCGAAAAAGATTATTCAAACTTCCAGGCTGATTACAGGGAAATTTAGCCTTTTTTAAACAGCGTTTCTTTTAACTTGCTTGTCTGTTTTAAAAGGCAAAATTCATTTGTATATTTAAATATGCCCCGGATCTTCTCCATACTCATTTTTTTTATCCTGGTAGGCACAACACAGGTTTGCAGGGCTCAGGAGGATTCCACTCATCCCAATCCTTCCAAGTGGGGCGCCAATGATACCATTATGGTTCCAGCGATCTATTACAATGGCGAGTGGATGCCTTATGGTGAAATGGATATGGTCTATATCTCCAAGCTTTCCCCTGATGACCTGGCCAAGGTATTAGCGGCGTATAACAGGTTACGAAATGCCGTATATGTTACGCTGCCTTATGCAAAATCTGCGGCCGTTATTATCAATGATGTAAATAATCAATTGGTGGGTGTGAACTCTAAAAAAGACCGGAAAGCTTATATTAAAACAAGGGAAAAAGAGTTAAAAGATAGATTTACTGAACCGCTTTCCAATCTTTCTGTATACCAGGGAAAAGTGCTCATGAAATTAATTTACCGTGAAACTGGTAATAATTGTTATGAGATCATCAAAGAATACCGTGGTGGTTTTAATGCACGGTTATACCAGACTGTTGCTTTCTTTTTTGGAAGTAGTCTAAAACAGGAATTTGATATCCAGACAAATCCTACCGATCGCCAGATCGATGCCATAGTACAGGAAATTAATGGTTCATGGTATAATAATGCTTACAAACCCGGATACCGGCCTGGGAGATAGGGTGGAAGTCAAAAGCAACATTTGCCCACAGGTCCTTTATACTATGCCGTTATTTTAGTATCAAATATGCCGCTCTAATCCAGTTCAAAGTCCTTCCTTCACCAGGATGACATCATGTTCGTTTATATATTGCGGTTAGGTTGCTACTTTGATAGGTATAGTAAAAGTAGCTTGAAGTAATAGCTTGCCTGCAACTAATAATGCTCTATGACCTAAAACCATTAATTGACCTAATGTATGATTGCACCCAATAGTCCTGCCCAGACCTAAAGAACCAGAAACGAAAAACTAAAAACCAGAAACGCTTAAACAGCATGTTTAAGGAGAAAAAACGGAATCATATAATCCGGTGGAAAATCTCCCTCAAACCTCACCTTCCAATCATAGTCATTCATGTATAGCTCCATGAACTCCTTGTCATCATCACTGAGTGGTGCCTGAACTTTAATATCCAGCTTATTCTTTAGCTTCTTTACCTTTTCGGGCTTTGGCTCTTTCAGCCTTTGATCCAGTTCCTGTTCAAAGGAAGAGAGCAATAGGGTAAACTGCTCCTGGGTAAGGGAGATACGCTTTTGCTCTTCCAGGAAATGGTACAGGGCAGTAAATACATCCCCTTTAGCCATTCCGTGCTTCAGGCAAACAATGGCTATGGTCCTTACCTGTTTAAACAACTGCCTGTACCTTCTTTTAACCGGTACAAAGTGGTAGATGATCGAAGACATGATATTGCCTGTACCAAACCTTTCTGCGCTTCTGCGGCTTCCTTCAAAGGCAGGATCACTCCAGTAGCGCTTTGAATCCACTCCGGGCAGCAGTCTTACCAGGTAGCCCCATTCAGGGTCATAATAAAAGTTCACGTTATCATCCACTGTACCTATTGCCTTGATGTAGCCTACTTGCTTTGCCATATGATATTGGTTTTATAGCTGCAAGTTTTTGAAAATCCCTCTCAGTTCAAAACCCCTATGTCCGTTTTGGCCGCTTTTGGCCGATTTGACCGGTTTTGTCCGCTTTTGGCCATATTGGCCGGTTTTGTCCGTTTTCCTCTCTAACCAATTGATCCTTACTTCTTTTTCTCTCATTGAACATTGAAAATTGAGCATTGCTCATTGAGCATTCTTCCTCCTTCAACCTAAGCCTAGACAGCTATAAACAATGCCTCTCCAACCTAACCCCACTTCATCATTCAATATTCCTTGTTCATCTGTTCGATATTCCCACCCTTCTTCCTATCTACAGTATACCAACGCTCTAGCTGCAGTATAGCTACGGTATAGATACTGCGTGATGATCACGCAGTATCTATACCGCAGATAGGGCGTAGATAGGGCGTAGATAGGGGGAAAGTCTACCTATAGCCCTAAAGTGATATGGGAAAGGGGATGTTAAAAAAGGATTAATAGGCAGCATATGAATTTTAGTAATTGAATTATTTTACTTCATGAACTTGTTTGGTAAAGATTTGAATTAACAGCTTGTTGTTTGTTTTGGTAATCTATAAACAGTCAAAAAAACAGGAAATACCAGTTTTCTTATCTTTCCGCCATGAAATTGGATGTCTTGGCGGTTGGATCTCACCCTGATGATGTGGAATTGGGATGCTCCGGAACTTTGATCAATGAAATAAAGAGAGGAAAGAAAGTAGGTATAATTGACCTGACCCAGGGAGAACTGGGAACAAGGGGAACCATAGAAACAAGGTACCAGGAAGCCGCAGATGCAGCCCGCATCATGGGCGTTTCGGCCAGGGAAAACCTGAAAATGCGTGATGGTTTCTTTGTGAATGATGAAGCACACCAGTTGGAACTGGTAAAAATGATACGTAAATACCAGCCAGAAATCGTCATTGGGAATATCCTTGAGGACAGGCACCCTGATCATGGAAAGGGTGGTTGGCTGACGTATGATGCCTGTTTCTTGTCGGGTTTGCGCCAGGTGAAAACAGAATATGAAGGGAAGGAGCAGGAAAAATGGCGTCCTAAAATGCTGCTGCATTATATACAGGATCGTTTTTATGAACCAGATATCATTATTGATGTTAGTGATGTTTGGGAACAACGCATGGAATCGATTAAAGCTTACAAAACCCAGTTTCACGATCCTGAAAGTACGGAACCCCAAAGCTATTTGTCCAAACCTGAGTTTATGGAAGCTATTGTTTCCAGGGCAAGGCTCCTGGGTAAAAGAATAGGAGTAAAATATGGGGAAGGATTTATATCCAAGAAAAGTATTGGCTTGTCTGGATTAGATGCGCTGGTCTTATATGAAACCTAAAGACTTTTGGAATATATGTTTTGAGTGTGATGGTAGCCGGGAAGATGATGATTTATCTTTAAAAATGCACTATAAATTCGGATGTAGTATTAAGATTTCTTTCTGTCATAGTGTATTTGCCATGAAGGTTTCCAGGTAAGGCCTCCATCAGAGGATGATTCCCAGCTCCAGTCGAATGAATCGGGACGAATATTGTAATAGACCATGCGCATCTGCTGTATGCCTTTTGGTTTTTGTTTTTCACCTGTTTTTAAGATCATTTTTCCTTCTTCCATTCCACCTGTCAAAGCGATGTAACCTCCTTTATCATCTACCCAGGTTTGGTTCCATTGTTTGGCAGAAGGATTGTAAACACTCCAGCTTTCTCCATGGAAATTGCTGTTGGGATCAAAAAAATTTTCGTGCACTGTGCAGTTACCAAACTTCTTTTCAATGGTATTGGTACCATGAATAGTGTCAGCCCAGGTGGCTATCCAGCTACCAATCCAAAAATCAAATTGAGAGGCTTCGGGTGCGGAACAGGGAATGGTTGAAGGATTTTGTGCCAGGACATTTGCTGCCAGCAAAGTTGAAACCATTAGTAAAAGGAATTTCATAACAGCAGTTTGTTATTCAATCTACCCAATACGATTAAGAAATAAACCGTTTATTACATGAATGGTATTAAGCCAGTTTCTTTTGCATTTTATGGTGAGCAATACCAACTTCAAAAAATTCGTTTCCAGCTATTTCATAACCACATTTTTCATAAAAACCAATTACAGGGTTTCTTGCATTCATGGTAAGAATTCTAAATCCTTTCTCCCTGGCAATGTTTTCTGCAAAGTTTATGATTTGTGCACCTATGCGTTTGCCCTGGTAGTCGGGCCTTACTGCCATTTGTCTTAATTGCACCTGTCCCTTACCGGGGGAAGTCAGGATGCAACAACCTATCAGTTCTTCTCCATCCAGGGCTGCTATCAAAATGTCATCTTTTTCTTTTTCAGGCACTATATAGTTTGCAGGAACTCCAATTGGTTCCAGTAGCGCCGTTATTCGTAATGCAACCATTTGTTGGTATTCCGCTGTGTCCTGGCTAATTATTCTGATAGTCATTTGGTTCTCGTCAAATTGCAAATGTATAGTTTTGCACAAGCTGTAACGCTCCTTGAACACGATTGCTTACCAAATTAAAACTTACTACTTATGTCATCCTTAACCGCATTTGCAGGCTCTGTGCCTGCCAATTACGATAGATACCTTGGCCCATTGTTGTTTGAACCTTATGCTTTAGACCTGGTTGAACGACTTAAAAATGATCAGTTGAAACAAGTGTTGGAAATAGCTTGTGGAACTGGAAGAGTTACCCGCCACTTAACGAAATTAGTAGAAGCGGACGGAAGGCTGGTCGCTTCTGATCTGAACCCTGATATGATAGCCCAGGCAAAAACGCAGGTATCAGATGAACGGGTGCAGTGGCAGGTGGCAGATGCACAGCAATTACCATTTGATGCGAATAGCTTTGATCATGTGATCTGCCAGTTTGGGGTCATGTTTTTCCCTGATAAATCAGATGCATTCCGGGAGACTTATAGAGTTATGCAACCTGGGGGCAAATATATTTTCAGTGTCTGGGATGACATGATTCATAATCCAAGGGTTTTCATATTGAACCAGGTTATGGATGAGCTGTTTAAAGAAGAAGCCCCGGATTTTTTAAAAAAGGGTCCCTACTCTTATTTTGATAAAGATGAGATCAAAAAAAGCCTTCAGCATGCAGGTTTTCATAATATTTCTATTGATATAGTTCCAAAGCTCACCCATTTAAATAATGTTGATGAAGTGATCATTGGATTTGTAGATGGATCTCCACTAAGTTCTTTCCTTTCCGACAAGCCACATGCCCTTCGGGACCAGGTGCGTTTAAGACTCCGGGAAAAATTAAATCAACAAATAGAACAGTATGGTTCAGCAATGCCTTTGCAAGCCCTGGTGATTGAAGCGGATAAGATAAAATGATATTGTGGTTCACTATTCCCCAATTTATGTACAGGCATTATTTTGGTAACTGTTATGGCATCAAAACCCATTTTTATGCGAATAGCAGATAAAGAGCATTTGGACTCCACAAATATAAAGGAGACAAGAAGTGAAAAATATACTGAGGCCAATGACAGTGCTACCGAAATGACGGATATGGAATCTTGCCTGAAACGACTGGAAACAAAAGGTTATACAGATCAGTTCAGGGTGGAGAAGGGGAAACTGTTGTCAATAAAGGACAGTAAAAAGAAATATAAGGCCAAGGATGTGATGGCAGCCAATTTTTTTAGGTTTGAAGGCATATCTAACCCTGATGATATGTCCGTATTATATGCCATAGAAACGGCAGATGGAAATAAAGGGACATTAGTGGATGCCTATGGTTTATATGCAGATGATGATACAGGGGAGTTTATGAAGGAAGTGGAGATCCATAAAAAAGTGACGCAGGGTAAACTTGATTAGTTTTCAGTGAGCAACAGGATAGCCATGTGTTCAGGGAATGCATGGCTATCTTTCTTTATAAGCCTCTTTCGTTTAAATATATCCGTTATTGAATTATTGTAATTCCTGAACTTTATGGTTACTTATTCGTTTCACCATAAAACCAATAAAATCAACGGTATGAAATTTTCTTTTGCCCTTTCACTGGGACTTACCATTTGTTTGTTATCATGTAATAACAATGCTAATACTGAGGAAAAGAATGCTGAGAATAAAAAGGATAGCATGCAGAAACAAATTTCAGATAGTGCCAACATCAAAGAGGAGGCTGTGGAATATACTTCCAACGGAACAAAATTAAAGGGTTATATAGCCTATGATGAATCAAAGCAGGGGAAAAGGCCAATAGTGCTTGTGGTGCCGGAATGGTGGGGGTTAACTGATTATCCAAGAATGCGTGCTAAACAGTTGGCGCAGCTGGGATACCTGGCGATGACCGCCGATATGTATGGAGATGGAAAGACAGCGGACAATCCTGAAGAAGCCCAGAAGGCAACCGCACCATTTTATAAAGATCCAAAATTGGGAAAAGAAAGGCTGGAGGCAGCCTTATCCAAAGCAAAGACCTATCCACAGGCTGACACTTCTCAAACAGCAGCTATTGGTTATTGTTTTGGAGGTTCTGTTGTTTTGAATGCTGCTAAACTGGGCTCTGATTTTGATGGGGTAGTAAGTTTTCACGGAGGTTTGGAAGGGGCTCCTGCAAGAAAAGATCTATTGAAAGCAAAGATCCTCGTATGTCATGGTGCCGCTGATAGCTTTGTTCCTCAATCACAGGTAGAGGCCTTCCGTAAAAGCATGGATTCAATAGGCGCCGATTACACTTTTAAAGCATATCCGGATGCCACACATGCTTTTACCAACCCTGAAGCCACCAAAAATGGAGAGCGGTTTAAAATGCCGATTAAATATAACGCTGCTGCGGATAGTGCTTCCTGGAATGATATGAAAGCATTTTTCGCCACAATATTTCATTGATAAATAATATCGGAAAGCTTATGTAGTGATTACAGACCATTACATAAGCTTTTCTTTTTTACCAGGTTGCTTAATAGCGTTTGCTTAAAGTATAATTGATATTATAGGTTCTTCCATTCACATTTACCTGGTCATAACCACGTAGGGTACTTCCATCGAATTGCGTAATGGTAAGATTGATATCGCCAGAAGGTATAGAAATATCAAGGCGATTATTAGAAAGTTGCCAGTTCATATTTTCAATTGGTGCATCACATCCCTGTCTTGACTGGCCATAACCACTTTGCTGGAAATTTAAAGAAATATCTCTTTGGCAGTAGCTATAGGTGCTGAAAATATCCGTTTCGGTATATCCATCATTATTCCAGTCATAAGGATAATCAGAATTGATCCCTGTGACGATCCAGGTTCCCTGGATCTGGTTGGTGTTAGTAACTGTATCCTGCTTGGTACAGTTGGTGAAAACAAATAAGGTGCTTAACAACGAAAATGTTAGTAAAATTGTATTCTTCCGCATATTCTTCCATTTAAGGCTTGGTTAAAGGATTATGACTTGCAATTAAACGGGAGGATTAATGTGACCTATTTCAACTCCTCTTTTTAACATTACTTCTTCATTTTAACACAATACCCTGCAGGTTAATTCTATTAGCTCATAGCTATATTAATTATCTCGCGCTACAGAGATGGGGTGCATTCAATAAAAAAACCCTGGTCATAGACCAGGGTCTTGATTTTATATGCAGAGGTGTATTATTTACTGGTAGTTTGTACTACATCCCAGGAACTGGTGGTTGTCTTTAAAATGATCTTTTTAGAAGCATCTTCTACCACAACAAAATATTTCACATCATCATTGTCCGTTAATTTATAAACATCTACAATAGCGTAATTGCTATAGTCTTTGTGCAGGTTGGCTTGTTGCTTTTTAGTTAACTGGTTAACGGTTAATGGTTCTGCAACTACAGTTAATTCACCTGCAGGATTAAAATAGGCATATTGTTTTTTGTCCTCCGAAGTAAATTCGGCAACATAAAATCCATTGGTCACAGACCAGGATATATTTTCTGCATCAGCAAACCTGGCTTTAAAGGATTGGATAACTGTGCTCGAAACTTTTACGTCACTGGCAAAACTATAGGTAGATCCCAGTGCAAATACTAGTGTAAGGGTGATAATGATCCGTTTCATAAAATTGAGTTTAGGTTGTTTAAAATTTGTTTGTTTAAATGTGAGACGTATTGTTCTCATATCTGGTTACAAAGTTTGTGTGGAAATAATCCGAAGTAAATAGAAGGATGGACGAAGTGTAGTTTTTTGCGGATGAAGCATGTTAATTCATTTAACAGTAAATTAGTGCTGCCGGTCATCTGTGAATATGACCATTTATAAGCCTCATCTGGGGTTGTTAAAATCTTGAGTAACTTTAAAATAAGAGCGAAATTGCAGGAACATAGATTAAGAATGCGGTTATTGGCGTATGAAGCTTTTGTTCAGTATATTTTTTTTAATTGTTGTTGCTTCTGTAAGTGCTCAATCGCTTACAGGATTTAGTGGTATTGACTGGAGGGTGGCAGCGATCGATGCACCAACACCAGATTCTTTGTCAAGGCTATTGACAATGCCCTATTCTAAAGAGATTGAAAAGGTCCGCGCTATTTTTAGTTGGGTAGCCCAACATATTTCTTATAATACATTGGTTCTTGGCAGCCAGCGCAGGAATAATTCAACCAAATATACACCAGAACCTGAAGACACGGCAATGGAATGGAAGACTGCCACAGAGATGACAGCCATTAAGGTGCTTAAAAAACGTACAGCTGTCTGTGATGGATATGCGAAATTGTTTAAAACCTTATGTGATTATGCCGGCCTGCGCTCTGAGATCATATCTGGTTATGCCCGGGCATATGGGCAAACTGATCGTAGGTTCAGGTCCAATCATTCATGGAATGCGGTGATGATTGACAGTGTGTGGCGATTGCTGGACGTAACCTGGGCAAGTGGTTATTTCACTTACTCTGATCAATATGTACAACGGATAGACGATACCTATTTCCTAACACCCCCTGAACAGTTTATTCGTGATCATTATCCAGAAGATTTAAATTGGACCCTGATAGACAACCCTCCATCAATTCCCGAGTTCCGGAAAATGCCGTTTCACTGCAAATCTTTTGTAAAGTACAGTATAGGAAGTTTTTACCCGTCAAATGGAATTCTGGAAGCATTTATGGGCGATACAATACATATAGAAATAACTGTTGGCAATAAAGCGAGGGATAAACATATTTCTCCTGATCCATTTTTTGATTCTTCCATTATCGGGCGGGTAGTTAATGCTGTCTACCTGACCGCATCTGATAGTACTGCCCATTCTTTGAAATATTCTTTCCATGTTGATTCTCCATTCGTGCAATGGATCAATGTGATGTATAACAATGATGTGATCATGCGCTACAGGTTACAATTGAAAAGCGCACTGGCTGTAAGAGCAAAAGGACAGCAAGATAATTAAATGATGCCCTGGATTTGTTGAAGCATCCTCTCATAATGTGATCCCTTCCAATACACTTTACCACAATCCTGGCATTGATAAAATTCATGGAAGAATAGTTTTGTCCGGGTAGGTAATACTTGCTCTACTTTTTCTTTTTCGATTGAATGGAGCAGGCCATTGCATAACAGACAACGAGAGAAAGCCTGCATATTTTTCTTTAATTGATACCTGTGAAACACTTCTTTGAGTTGTTCATAAGGATCCTGAGATCGAAGCCAGTATCCCCACAATACAACTTTGTGTTTTAATAAGCCTTTATCCCTTGTAAGAACAACTCTTTGTTCTTTTATAATAAAGTTGATAATGTCTTTATCCGAATAATGATTTTCATAAAGTACATCGAATCCCATGAGTCTTATGAGACGCGCCAGTTTGCCTAAATGAACATCAAGAATGAATTTATCCGGGGAATCCTGTATTTCATTAAAAGGGTATACTTCAATGTAATTTCCGTCATATAATTTTTCGGTTATAGATAAAGTATGTCCCCTGGTGGAAATTTCTTTTACCTCGGTGTGAGGTATACCAATTGATTCAATGGCGTCTTTAATAGATGGCCTACCCGTAAAAGAGTAATGAATGAGGCCTTTCTTTTCAAGTGTAGCAATAAAATCTATGAGATTTCCATGGAAATAAAAGCTGGCATTATTCATACTGCAACAAACTATGATATATGTAAGATCCTGCAAATAGTAATCCAGCAAATCCCAAAATTTTTTACCTGGGTTGGGTGTTGTTTTCGCGGTAACACCTATACGTCCTATAGGCTTATCTTTGTCGCCGTTACAATAAATTAGTATGAGTGAAGAAAAGCATTTGAATTTTATTGAAGAAATCATTGAAGAAGACCTGGAAAGCGGCAGGTATAAATCTATTGTTACCAGGTTTCCCCCTGAACCAAATGGCTACCTGCATATGGGGCATGCTACCAGCATTTGCCTGAATTTTGGCCTGACAAAGAAGTTCCCGGGGTACACCAACCTAAGATTTGATGATACCAACCCGGTGACGGAAGAAACAGAATATGTGGATAGTATCAAGGAAGACATCCGTTGGTTGGGTTTTGAATGGCAAAATGAACATTATGCTTCTGATTATTTTGATGAATTGTATGCATATGCGATAAAGCTTATTAATAAAGGACTTGCATATGTAGATGATTCCAGCTCTGAAGAAATAGCTTCCCTGAAAGGTACCCCCACTGAACCCGGGAAAAACAGCAGGTTCCGGGACCGCAGTATCGAAGAGAATTTGGATCTTTTTCAACGGATGAAAGCTGGTGAATTTCCTGATGGCAGCAAGACATTGAGAGCAAAGATCGATATGGCGCATCCTAACATGCTGATGAGGGACCCGGTATTATACCGGATTAAGCATGCCCATCACCACAGAACAGGTGATAAATGGTGCATTTACCCAATGTATGATTTTGCCCATGGTCAAAGCGACAGCATTGAAAAAGTAACCCATTCTATTTGTACACTGGAGTTTGTACCACACAGGGAGTTATATAACTGGCTGATTGAAAAACTGGAGATATATCCCTCGCATCAATATGAATTTGCCAGGCGCAATCTGACCTATACGGTAATGAGTAAAAGGAAATTGCTTCAACTGGTGAATGAAAAACATGTGGATGGCTGGGATGATCCAAGAATGCCTACCATCAGCGGGATGCGCAGGAGAGGATATACCCCCGAGGCTATTCGTGATTTTTGCGACCGTGTAGGCATAGCCAAGAGGGAAAATGTGAGTGATGTTGGCCTGCTTGAATTCTGTGTACGTGAACATTTGAATAAAATAGCATTACGACGAATGGTGGTATTTGATCCATTGAAAGTGATCATCACCAATTTTACCGGTGAAACACAATGGCTGGAAGGAGAAGATAACCCGGAAGATGAAAATAGTGGGTCAAGAAAAATTCCTTTTGGGAAAGAATTGTATATAGAAAGAGAGGATTTTATGGAAAATCCTCCCAAGAAATACTTCCGATTGTTTCCTGGGGGGATGGTGAGGTTAAAATACGCCTACATTATCCGTTGTGATGAAGTGGTAAGGGATGATACCGGAAAGGTGACAGAAGTGCATTGCAGCTATATTCCTGAAAGCCGGAGTGGGCATGATACCTCCGGTATTAATGTAAAGGGTACGCTCCATTGGGTGGAAGTAAAGAATGCTGTTACTGCAGAAGTTAGATTGTATGACCGTTTATTCAAGGTGGAGGATCCTTCCAGTGAAGAAGGCGACTTTAAAGAATATATCAATGATGATTCACTGCACACAGTGACTACAGCTTTTGCCGAACCTGCATTAAAAAATGCCCGGATCAATGATCGTTACCAGTTTCTTCGTAAAGGTTATTTTACCCTAGATAACAAGGATACGTATAGCAGGTTGGTGTTCAATAGAACAGTGAACCTGAAAGATTCATGGAAGCCTGGCCAGCCAGGAACTTCAAAAAGCTAGTCATCTAATTATCTCGAAAAATAAAAAGCACCCGGATCTCCGGGTGCTTTTTATTTTAATATTGATCACTTCTACAACTTAATCTTTTGGATTCAATGCTTCAGTAATACGATCCTGGACATCCATCAAATGTGCCCTGGTATTAGCATCTTTATAAGATGGTAAAGCTGCCTTGATTTCTGCTGAAAGCGTTCTTAACTGGGCTTTTGCTATAGAAATAGCATCAGAGGTTTTGCTGCTGGTAGCAGGTGATGAAAAACCAATAGGTGTCAGAATAAGTGATCCTCCGGACTGGTCCGGGTTAATAATCTTATTCAAACTCTCCACAAAGGATTTTTGAAGGCTCCTGCGGTAAATATCAACGGGGTGATGAACAGCTAGTTCACTCCAAATGCCCTTCCTAAGGTCCGTAAGCATATCTGTTGCTGTGTATGCATTTTTATTCTCTTCTTCAAAACGGAAAAGCTTATTGAATGTGTTATTATTTATCAGGCGACCTAATATGTTGTTTTGAACATTGCTGATGGTTGTGAGCCTGTTGCTTCCTGTATAATCAGAAATCGTATTGTCAACAATCCATTTAGGTGTTTGGAATAACTGTGACTGTAAAAACTGCATAGCTTCTTTTTGTTTACTGCGCGACACAAATTCCACGACAGTTCCCTGTTCTTCCACCATTTTAGGGGTGGTTTCTATACCGCCAATATTTTTGGCCACATGACCCATGTACCTGTTGAATTGGGTTACTACCTGGCCATATAATTCATTTAATCCTGAATAATCTTTATTAGGTTCTTTGGTCCATTCGGGTAATTGCACCACAATTCGCTTCAGGTTCTTTATTCCATAATTACTTGCGGTAATCGCATTATCACCAAGGTCTTCATTCTGGGCGCGTGGATCATCAGGATCTGTTTCTGTACCAAACCAATAGCGCTTGTCTTTTAGCTTTTCTATTGTTTTCTTGTTCATGATCGCCACTTCCTGGTCTGGTGAAACAGCAGGTGGTGTCCACCTGTAACCCCATTCAATAGCCCATTTATCATAGTCACCTATACGGGGAAATAGCCCAACTTCAGAAATATGATCTTCGGGTTGTGCCACATAGTTAAAACGGGCATAGTCCATAATAGAGGGTGTATGTCCGTTAGCTTCAACCCAGGCTTTGTTACGGAGGTTCTCAACGGGAACAGTTGAGGAGGATCCATAGTTATGACGTAAACCAAGCGTATGTCCAACTTCATGTGATGAGACAAACCGTATCAACTGACCCATTAATGAGTCAGGAAATCTCAGTGAACGTGCACGTGGATCAACGGCTGCAGTTTGCACAAAATACCAGTCACGTACCAGGTTCATAACATTGTGGTACCAGTTGATATGAGATTCCAGAATCTCACCACTTCTTGGATCATGAACGTGGGGTCCACTGGCATTGGCTACATCAGAGGGTTTGTAAACAATAGCTGAATATCCTGCACCTTCAAGGCTCCAGGAAGAATCATCAGTGGGGGGTAGTTTGGCAACGATCGCATTTTTCCATCCAGCCTTTTCAAACGCTGCATTCCAGTCATTCACACCGGCGATCAGGTAGGGTACCCATTTCCTGGGGGTAGCAGGATCAATATAATAAATGATCTGTTTTTGAGGTTCAACCAATTCCCCTCTTAAATATTTAGCTACATCTTCAGGTTTAGGTTCCAGTCTCCAACGTGTTACCATTTTAATCTCTTCCACTCCCTGGGGATTGGCATCAAAATCTGTGTAACCTGTGGCAAAAAAACCTACCCTTGGGTCAAAATAGCGGGGTTTCATAGCTATGGCAGGCAACAACACCATGGAGCTATTCAGTTCAAAAGTGGTAGGAGTGCCGGATGAAGGACCAAAGGATGCAGCCGGGGCGCTTCCAAAGGCCGGTGTTTGTGTGCGGATATAGGTCTTAACAGTCTTAATTTCTATATTCTTTGGAAAAGACCTTACATCATTGATATAAGAATTTTCTTTTTGATAGGCATTTAGGCCAAGTGCTCTTTTGGTGCGGGCATCAAAGAAAAGAACGTCATTATCGCCCATAATATAATCTGTCATTTCAATAACAGATCCTTTGGACTTCGTAACAGAATCCTGGGAAAAAGCCTTGATATCGAAAGAGGCTGCAATAGGCTGCAGGTTGGAGTTACGAACGGATTGAAACATACCGGCAGAATCTCTTCCCACTTCCTGGTACGAAATATTGCGAAGGAATATTTTGTTATTAGGACCTTTTTCAAAGGAAATCACATTGTCAGAGATCTGGTCGCCGGCATAACCAAGAAACCCTGCACGGGCACCAGCCGGTGCTTTGGATATACGGTTTACCACAAGGATCTCGCGGTTGAGTAAGGAGTCAGGAATATCAAAATAGTATTTGTCTTCCACTCTGTGCGTGGTAAACAATCCCTTGTCAGTTTTGGCTTTTGAAGTAATGACCTCGGCATAAGGTTTTGGACCTGTATTATTGGTGTTGTTCCTGCCTGAACCAGGAAAGTTACCCGGGGTTACAGTTCCTGACCCGGGACGCGAAGGGGTTTCCTGCGCAAACATTAGGGTAGATGAAAACAGTAAGCTGGTTGCAAATGCAACAGCAACGCGACGATTCATGTGCTATTTTTAATTGTTAGGTAAACGAGGCAGTCATATGAGGACGGAAATTTACAACAGTAAAAGCACTTAAAAATGCGATGACCAGGGATACTTTAACCATTATTAACAATAGTTTCAAATAAGCAGGATTGATAGGGAAGAAGTCGTATTCCATTTTGCTTTTAGTGTAATTTTCCATACGAAAAGGTTTGAAAATAAAGGAATACACTTAGTTGGATGCGATGGAAAGATTATAGGATTGATTTGGGTATACTAACTCCTGTCGAAAGAATCTAAACTTTATTATTCCTCTCTTCCTTTAGATTTGCAGCCCTTATAAATATATCCTATAATAAATGTGCAATGGAGCTTAAATACATACAACAAATTGCAGGAAAATTGAACTTGTCAGTGAAACAGGTCAATAGCATTGATCAGCTACAAAGCGAAGGAGCTACCATTCCTTTTATGGCCCGATATCGTAAAGAAGTTACCGGCAACCTGGATGAGGTAGTTATCGGTAACGTGGTGGAAGAGATCAGTTATTTCAAGGAACTGGATAAACGAAAAGAAACTGTTCTAAAGACGATAGAAGAGTTGGGCAAACTCACGCCTGAATTAAAAAAACGCATCGAGGATTGTTACAGTGCTACTGAACTGGAAGATATTTACCTTCCCTATAAGCCAAAACGCAAAACAAGGGCTTCACAGGCTATTGAAAAAGGACTTGAACCTTTAGCAAAACTCATTTTTGAACAAATGGCTTTGGATGTGGAGGCTGAAGCTTCTAAATTTATTAAGGAGGATGTAAAGGATTCAAAGGAAGCCTTGCAAGGTGCCAGGGACATCATTGCTGAATGGATCAGTGAGCATGAGCAGGCCAGGGCAAAGGTCAGGCAGCTTTTTACAGAAACAGCTGCAGTTTCTTCAAAAGTTATAACTACGAAGAAAGATGAAGAAGATGCTCAGAAATACAGGGATTACTTCGAGTGTAAAGAATCACTTTCTCAATGTCCTTCACACAGGCTATTGGCCATCAGGCGCGGAGAAAAAGAAGGTTTCCTGATGATGGATATCAGTGTTGAAAAACAATTGGCAATAGAAGAGTTGGAACGCATTTTTGTTAAAGCCTCTAATGCTGCATCAGCTGAAGTGAAAAAAGCCATAGAAGATTCTTATAACAGGTTATTAAAATCTTCCATTGAGAACGAATTCCGGTTATTAAGTAAGAATAAAGCAGATGAAGAGGCCATTCATGTGTTTACAGAAAATTTGCGCCAGTTATTATTAGCCTCACCACTGGGCTCTAAAAAAGTGTTGGCATTAGATCCTGGTTACCGTACGGGTTGTAAACTGGTTTGTTTAGATGCCCAGGGCAACCTGGTGCACAATACTGCTATTTACCCTCACCCGCCCCAAAGCCAGTGGCAGGAAAGTGTAGCTGAATTGAAGCGGCTCGTTGATAAATACCAGATCGAAGCAATAGGAATAGGCAATGGAACAGCTGGAAGGGAAACGGAACAATTGGTGCGAAGCATCGACTTTGGCAAGCATGTAATGGTATTCCAGGTGAATGAGAGCGGAGCATCTATATATTCTGCTTCAGAAGTAGCCAGGGAAGAATTTCCTGACCAGGATGTTACAGTACGGGGTGCGGTAAGTATTGGAAGAAGATTACTGGATCCTTTGAGTGAGCTGGTAAAGATCGATCCCAAATCAATAGGAGTAGGTCAATACCAGCATGACGTGAACCAGGTAAAATTAAAGCAGGCACTGGACAGGGTGGTGGAAAGTGCGGTGAACTTTGTAGGTGTGGATGTCAATACAGCTTCCAAACATTTATTACAATATGTATCCGGGATCACCTCTACACTTGCAGGGAATATTGTGCAATACCGGATGCAGCATGCAGCTTTTAAAAGCAGGGAGGAATTGAAGAAAGTTTCCTTAATGGGCCCTAAGACTTTTGAACAATGCGCAGGATTCCTGAGGATACCTGGCGCGCAAAATCCACTGGATAATTCTTCCGTGCATCCGGAAAGTTACACTGTAGTAGAACGGATGGCTAAGGATGTACAAGCCACACTGGAAGATCTTATCAAGAAATCCGAACTTAGAAAACAGATCAACCGCAAACAATATATAACTGAGACCATTGGTGAATTTACAATTGAGGACATATTGAAAGAATTGGAAAAGCCCGGGAGAGATCCCAGGGCACAGATTGAAGAATTCAGGTTCGACGAAACCATTAAATCTATAGGAGATCTTAAAATTGGAATGAAGGTTCCAGGTATAGTGACTAACATCACTAATTTCGGTGCATTCGTTGATATTGGTGTGAAACAGGATGGATTGGTTCATCTCTCGCAATTGAGCAATCGTTTTATTTCTGATCCGAATGAAGTAGTGAAACTGAATCAGAAAGTGTTTGTGACGATTACGGAAGTTGATGTAAATCGTAAGCGGATCGCATTAACTATGAAAGATGGTGACAGGCCGGAAGCACCGGGGAAAAAAGAAGGATTTGAAAGGAAGACTACACTTGTTAACAAGCCTTCACCAAAGAAGGCAGAACCATTGAACCCTTTTCAAAGCAAGCTTATGGAGCTAAAGAAAAAATTCAATGATTAAGATGGTTTTTTATTACAATGATATGCAAGAATGGCTCCCAACCGGGAGCCATACTAATTATACTGTTTACTTAGGGAATGTTTTAATTGAAAACCCGCATAATGGTAAAGGTTTTTCTCCCGGAAGGAACATCCCAGGCAACTTTTTCACCCTGCCTGAAACCCAATAAAGCAGTTCCTATAGGAGCCATAACTGAAATTTTTTTCTCTTTGATATTGGCTTGTTCGGGAATCACAACCATTAATTCCATTTGTTTTCCATCATCTTCCATGATAATTACCCTGGAATTAAGTCCTACTACATTTTCCGGGAATTGGTCAGTGGGGACAAGTTTTGCTTTTTTCAATTCAATTTCCAGCTCCTGGATATTTTGTTGATCAAAAGCAATCTTCCCATGGCTGCTCCTGATGCAGCCCATTAGTATATTATAATCATCTTTTCTGAGCAATAATTGATTTTTTACTCTTGGCATAATTGAGAATTTTATTTTAATTAAATCTTACAACTTCTTACGCTGTAAATTTTAAAGGAAAGAGATAATTGTGGTGTGTTCAGGCCCTTTCTCTTGCCTCTGTTTGTAACAGTTTGGAAAGCATTTTTTCCCAGTCCCGGGCCTTGAGTTCCAATTCGGACATTTCATAAATATGATTGGAAATGTTATCGTAAAATGAAATCTCAAAAGCATCCCTGTTTTTCCAGAACGAAAATTCCAGTGTAATGGATTGAAGAAAGGATTCGGGTTTATTGCCACCGCCAGTAAATGATACCTGGTTGTAGTTCTTTTTAACCGTACATTTTTTTACATCTTCCAGTTCTATGAGTGTATCAAGTATTTTATCTTCCCTGTATTCTATTATAAGTAATTTACGTGCGATTCCATCTACGCCAATAACCCGGCTCCCGGATACCTCCTGGCTGGAAAAATTCAAATTGTGCTCTGAAGCAATATGGCTGCAAATAGACAGGAGTGCGCCTGTTTTTTTCTTTTGATGTTGTTTACTGGTATAAATCAAAAAAAAGCTGACCGCTGCAATAATGGCAATGATGATCAATGCCACAAGTATTGTTGACATGAATAATAATTAAAAGGTTAATGAATCTGAATCCAGGCAATACACATATGCATATGCCGATAACCTTTTATTACCAGAAGTAATGATAGGGGAAAAGCAGAAGAAGACTTATAGGTTTATTGAATCCAATGCTTTCGGGAATTACAATTTTACGGGGGTCTTCCGGATGATCTACAAACGCTACTTCCTTCAGAAAATACTTTTCAAAGGGATGGTAACGGTAGGAAGAATAATGGATTCCCGTTTGCGGAATAGCCGTAAGTGAGGCAAACTGCTGTTGACTCAACCTGTCATTTCTAACGGAAGGCTGATCGCTAACCTCCTTAGATACTATTTTACCCTGTGTTACAGGGAGCACTCCTGCATTAACCTGTATAGGATTAATGACGTAAAAGGAAGCTAATAGTATATAAAGCAAAAACCGCATTGTAGCAAATGTAAGTATTTAAACAGGATGGATTTTTTTCTTATCTATTGTTAACAGATCCTTTTTATTGAAATCGTTTTTGAATTTATACATGGGATTCATAAGCAATTAATATTGCATAAGCCTTCTTTAATTTTACAGCTGCAATAGTATTAAGTGGAAGAGTCTCCTAAAATATACAGGAAAATCATTCATATTGATATGGATGCTTTTTATGCTTCTGTAGAACAGCGGGATAATCCTGAACTGAGGGGTAAGCCCATTGCTGTAGGCGGGTCTCCGCAAGGACGTGGAGGAGTTGTGGCCACGGCAAGTTACGAAGCCAGGAAATTTGGAGTGAGATCGGCCATGCCTTCAAAAACAGCTTTGCAGTTATGTCCAACTATTATTTTTGTCAAGCCACGTTTTGATGCGTATAAAGAAGTATCCAGGCAGGTTCGTGCCATATTTGAACGATATACAGACTTAATAGAGCCACTGTCTTTAGATGAAGCTTACCTGGATGTGACTATGGATAAACAAGCCATTGGTTCAGCTATTGAAATTGCAACAGCTATTAAAGCAGCCATAAAGCAGGAGTTAAAGCTGACAGCGTCTGCAGGTGTATCCATTAATAAGTTCATTGCTAAAATAGCCTCTGATATCAATAAGCCGGATGGCCTTACATTTATCGGACCCTCCAGGATTGAAAAATTTGTTTCAGAACTTGCAGTTGAAAAGTTTTATGGAGTAGGAAAAGTAACCGCAGAAAAGATGAAGAATCTGGGACTTCATACGGGCGCCGACATAAAAAAGCTTAGTGAACAGGACTTGAGAAAACATTTTGGTAAGGCAGGCGGTTTTTATTTTAAAATTGTAAGAGGCATAGATGAACGGCCTGTAGAGCCTGAACAGGAAACCAAATCAATAGGAGCAGAAGATACTTTTCCCTATGATCTGACCAGGCTGGAGGAAATGGAAGAAGCCCTGGATAAGATTACTGAAACTGTATGCAGGCGATTATCCAAAAATAATTTAAGGGGAAAGACCATAACGGTCAAGATCAAATACAGCGATTTTAAGATCATTACACGCAGCAAGTCCTTTCCAGAAAGTATTCATGATCATGTATCCATTTTCACTGCTGCAAAGGAATTACTTCAAAAAACAGATCCGGAATTTGCAAAGATCCGTTTACTGGGTATAACAATTTCAAACTTTCATTCCCATATGCCTAAACGAAATAGCAATGAGTCTTCCGGCCAGCTTTTTCTTTTTTAAATCTTGTTCTAACCTCCATGGCACACTTATGTCTTTTTTACTGAACTTTAGCAATCAGCACTTAACTTTTTACCATGCAAAAATTTTCCCGGTGTTTATTATTTACTGTGAGCATCTTAATATTATCAAAAGTGGTTACTGCCCAAAAAAATAATATTGTCTGGAAAACCGATCAGTATACAATCTATAGGGATAGTGTTGTCCAGGGTAAATTTGTTGCCAGGGCTATTTCAGAAAAAGAATTGGTATCTGACTATCAAAGCCCGGTGAATGAATTTAAGAGCCCTGCCATTACTTTTAAATTCAGCATTAATGGTAAGGATAATGAAATGAAATCTGGTGTAGACCATCATTTTGTTGTGATGCCCAAAAATGGCATAGCGGAAACGCCGCTAATAAAATTTGGTGTGCAGTTAAATGACACGACTACTGCCAAGAATTATTTGCCCCCCAATACGTCGCTCAGGATCAGGTTAGACATGCGGGAAGTGATGAATGCATTTAAATCACAAGGATATTATACAACATTCAATGGTGATAAGATCTATAAGGAAGATTTCAAAGGAGTATATGTTGCAGGCAGTACTTCGCCGCTTACCTGGGATTTTGATAATCTTGCCAATCATCCAAAATTGCAATTGCAGGACAAGGATGGTGATGGCATTTTTGAGTTGGATTTAAAACTGAATGAGCCAGGCGAAGCCAAGGGTACTGCCAGCCAATGGAAAGCTTCAAAAGATGTTTCTGCATTCCCTATGTATTCCTCTGGTTTCCCCATTTCAGACGTGTTATATAATATGGCATTGGAAGAGATGGTCAATGCAGTTGAGCCAGATAGTACGTTCAGGACTGGTAAAGAATGGGCAGGTGTGTGGACAAGGGATATCAGTTATAGTATCATATTGTCAATGGCATACCTGCAGCCCCGGGTAGCCATAAAAAGCCTGTTGCGAAAAGTATCATCCTCCAAAAAGATCATCCAGGATACTGGAACAGGTGGAGCATGGCCAGTGAGTTCAGACAGGATGATCTGGGCGGTTGCTGCATGGGAAATTTACAAGGCTACAGGGGATAAGGACTGGCTGGAACAAGCTTACCTGATAGTAAAGAATTCTATTGATGATGATCTCAATACCATTTATGATGAAAAGACCGGGATGGTAAAAGGAGAGTCCTCCTTCCTTGACTGGAGAGAGCAAACCTATCCCAAATGGATGCAGCCGGTGGACATTGCGGAGTCTGAATGCCTGGGAACAAATGCTGTCCATTACCAGGCCAATATGGTGTTAAGTAAAATGGCAACAGAATTACATAAAGGCCCGGTAGCAGAAAAATACTTTTCCATAGCACAAAAGATCAAAATGGGGATCAACCAGTATCTATGGATGCCTGGTAAAAATTACTATGGGCAATTTTTGTATGGTAGAAATAGCATGATCCTATCTCCAAGATCCGAGGCTCTTGGAGAGGCATTAACTGTTTTATTTGGGATCGCCGGAACTGACAAGGAAGGGAAAATTATTTCGAGTGCACCAGTTACAGATTTTGGTATCAGTTGTATCTATCCACAGATACCTAATATTCCCCCCTATCATAATAATGCTGTTTGGCCCTTTGTTCAGACTTACTGGTTATGGGCGAGTGCTAAAGCCGGGAACGAAAAGGCCGTGATGGAAAGCATTGCAGCCATCTACAGGCCTGCCGCATTATTTGTTACCAATAAAGAAAACTTTGTTGCTGATAATGGTGATTTTGCAGGCACCCAGATTAATTCCAGTAATATGCTCTGGAGTCTTGCAGGTAATCTTAGTATCGTACACAAGGTTCTATTCGGAATCAGGATGAACGAAGATGGTCTTGACTTTCAGCCCTTTGTGCCGGAGGTGCTTAAAGGAAAAAGAACACTGAATAATTTTAAATACAGGAGAGCTGTATTGGACATTGAAATGGAGGGATATGGAGACCAGGTAAGCCAGTTCATGATAGATGGCAAGCAATCGGCACCAAAAATTCCAACCAGCCTGGAAGGGAAGCACCAGGTAAAAATAGTACTGAAGAAAACTGCCGCAGTACATAATGACATTAATAAGGTTGCTAACTCCAACAGTTTGCCTGCCCCGGATGTAACCTATGCTGATGGAAAATTGCAATGGCAAAATGAACCTGGTGCAAAACAGTATAAAATACTAAAGAATGGTGAATTGCTGGCCTCTGTTCCAGCTTCGCAATTCCAGGTTAATGAAGGAATGTTTGCAGAATACCAGGTAATTGCAGTTGATAAAAAAGGAATTGAATCCTTTGCCAGCCAGCCCATCCCTGTGGTTGATAAAAAATATAGCAAGATCTATGAAATTGAAGATTTTGTTTCAAAATCCGGAATGGCATCAAGTGGATTTTCAGGTGCAGGGTTTGTAGAGATAAGCAAAACTAAAAATACTGAACTCAACATCCCGGTAACTATCCAGGAAAATGGTGTCTACCTTGTAGACTTCAAATATGCCAACGGTAATGGTCCTACCAATACAGAAAACAAATGTGCAATCCGGACTTTAATGGCAGAGGGTAAAAAGGTGGGAACTACCCTTTTCCCTCAAAGGGGAAAGGAAGTATGGTCTGATTGGGGCTGGAGTAATGCCATTCCAATATTCCTGGAAAAGGGAAAACATACAATTACACTGGTTTTTAAATCATGGAATGAAAATATGAATATAGAAATCAACCAGGCTATGGTAGATGTGATGAGAGTTATTAAAACCAACAGGAAGAAGATGCCATAATGGCTAAATAATTACTGATCAAGGTTAATGGTAAGTATGGCTTTTGTGGTTCATGCTGTTTTGCCCATTGTAGTTTCGAGGTATGATTTTAGTATTGTGTACATGGTACAAGAATAAGCCGGTCAATTAAAAAGGTTCATATCTTGTAACCATAACCATGCGACCCGATTTCCCCTTCAAATATTTTAAAGACGAACGTACCTCGTATGTTTACCTTATAATGTCCCTTGCAGGTGACCTCTGTTAATCTTCTTTGCAAGTGCCTCCATATTACGCTCATTTAGCTGTTTCCACCAGCAGCCTTAACCTATTTAAACGATTGCTCTATGCTAACAAAAAACGTTGTCCAACTAGACCAGGTTGGTATGAAGGATATTGACCTGGTGGGCGGAAAGAATGCTTCTCTTGGTGAAATGCTTCAAAACCTCGCAAGCCTCGGTGTAAGTATTCCTGGTGGATTTGTTATTACCGTAAATGCTTACCAGGAATTCATCAGACATAATAACCTTGATCAAAAGATCCGGGCTTTAGTAAGCCAGATTGATTACACTTCGGTGGAATCATTGCGAAGGGCAGGGTTGCAGATACGGAATGTCATACGCAATGGCCGCTTTCCCTCCGGGCTTAGCCAGGAAATCATTGATTCTTATTATGATCTTTCAAAAAAGTATGACCAGGATGGAACAGATGTGGCTGTGCGGTCTTCAGCAACAGCCGAAGATTTACCAGATGCTTCGTTTGCCGGTCAACAGGAAACTTATTTAAATGTGCGGGGACCTGCCGCATTGATGGATTCTGTGCGGAACTGTTTTGCTTCTTTATTTACAGACAGGGCCATTTCCTATAGGGAGACCTTCAGGTATGATCATTTTGACATTGGGTTATCTGTGTGTATTCAGAAAATGGTTAGAAGTGATTTGGGTGCCAGTGGGGTTGCCTTTTCAATTGATACAGAAAGTGGATTTAAAGATGTTATTGTTATTAATGGATCCTATGGCCTTGGTGAAATGGTAGTTCAGGGAAGCGTTTCTCCTGATGAATTCATTGTTTTCAAACCAACGTTAAAAACCGGTTATGCATCTATCATTGAAAAGAAACTAGGGGTAAAAGACCAGATGATGGTGTACGGTGATGATCCGGATGAAAGAGTGAAGATCATTCCAGTTGATAAGGGTGCTCAAAAACAGTTTTGCCTTACGGAAGAAAAAATACTTCAATTATCAAGGTGGGTACTGCATATTGAAAGTTATTATTCTCAATTAAAAGGGCATTGGTGTCCGATGGATATTGAATGGGCCCTGGATGGTTTATCCGGGCAATTGTTTATTGTCCAGGCCAGGCCCGAAACCATTCATTCAAGGAAAAATCATGATACTCTTACTGAGTTTGTGATGCATAATAATACTGCACCAGTTTTGGTAAGGGGTATTGCCGTTGGAGATAAGATCGCGTCAGGTAAGGTCAGAATCATGTATTCACTTGATAAAAGAGTGATGGAAGGGGAAGAGTTTAAGGAAGGCGATGTACTGGTGACAGATATGACAGATCCTGATTGGGAGCCTATCATGAAAAAGGCTTCAGCTATAGTAACAAATAAAGGTGGCAGAACCTGCCATGCAGCAATCGTGGCAAGGGAAATGGGAGTTCCAGCTATTGTTGGTTGCGGGAATGCTACCAGTATTTTAAATGATGAAGATGAAGTTACCATTTCATGTGCAGAAGGCGATGTTGGTATGGTGTACGAGGGAAAGGTGCCCTACGATGTTATTGAGACAAGGCTCACTGACCTTCCCCAGGTAAAAACACAACTGATGCTCAATGTTGCCTCTCCCTCACTGGCCTTTCGTTTTTCTCATATTCCTAATAAAGGTGTGGGACTGGCCAGGGAGGAGTTTATAATTAATAATTATATAGGCATTCACCCCTTAGCCTTATTAAAGCACCATGAGCTTAACGATAAGGAACTTTCGCAAACGATAAAAACCAGGATACGGGGTTTTGAAGACGAGGAAGATTTCTTTATTTCCAACCTGTCTTTTGGCATTGCCAAGATAGCAGGGGCATTTTATCCCAATAAAGTGATCGTTCGCTTTTCTGATTTTAAGTCAAATGAATATTATAATCTTTTGGGAGGAAAATATTTTGAGCCACAGGAAGAAAATCCTATGATAGGATGGAGAGGAGCAAGCCGGTATTATTCGGATAAGTACAAAGCAGCATTTGGATTGGAATGTAAGGCTATCAAAAAGGCGAGGGAAGAAATGGGTTTGACAAACATAGTAGTGATGATACCTTTTTGCCGCACGGTAGAAGAATTGATAAAAGTGAAGGAAGTGATGGCTGAATATGACCTTGTTCCGGGAAATGATGGGCTTGAGCTCTATCTTATGGCAGAAATTCCATCTAATATTATCCTTGCAAAAGAGTTCGCCGCTCATATTGATGGATTTTCAATAGGATCCAATGACCTTACCCAATTAACCCTGGGGCTGGACAGGGATTCCGCATTGGTTGCTCATTTATATGATGAAAGAAACAGGGCAGTTAAATCCATGCTTTCTCAATTGATTATTACTGCACAGGAATGTGGTGTCAAGGTGGGTATCTGTGGCCAGGGACCTTCTGATCATCCTGATTTTGCACAATTCCTTGTTGAAATGGGAATAGATTCTATTTCCGTAACTCCTGATTCAGTAATTAAGACCATGAAAGCTATTCATGCTATTGAACAGCAAACAACCAAAAGAAAAGAATTGATTTCTTCATCTGAAGAATTGATCAGTTAAAAGCTAAGTAAAAAAAAGAGGCTGTTTGCCGGCATGAAAAACGGTGAACAGCCTCTTTCTACTTGGTATAATACATGCCTCTGGCAACCTGCTTCTGTCTTACTATTTGCTTAAAATTTTTATGCGTGGTGATTGAACTTTTGCTGATGTTGATTTTTCCAAATCAGGCACAAGGGATTTTGTATTTGATTTTGACAGGTTGATCAATAGTACACTGGTAAGAATAATTGCCAAACCGCAAACCTGGATAAGGGTCATGTGCTCGCCAGCAAACAGAACTCCAAGGATAACAGCAACAACCGGGTTTACATAAGCATAGGTACTTACCTGGGTTGCAGGCCTTACTTTCAACAGCCATACATAAGCGCTATAAGCTGCCAGAGATCCCATAAATATCAGGTAAAGTATAGAAAGCCATGCACCTGTGCTTACTGAATTCCAATGAAAGGCGGGCCATTCGTTATCTAAGAAAAGCGCTGGGAGAAAAGCCAGTCCTGCCGCCAGCATCTGCCAGGTGCTGTTAACAATTGCAGAACCCCTGGAGTGATATTTTGCATACAATGAACCACCGGACCAACTTATGGAACCAATAATAAGTATGATGAGGCCAAAAACCTGGTTTCGATTACCCGTTGCTGAAAAAGCTTGTGAAGTTTCTTCACTGAATAATAGAATAACACCGATAAATCCAATGATCAGGCCAAGAATAGTTTTCCGATTGGTCAGGTTTTCTTTCCATTTGGGTTTATCTAATAATACAAACCATAATGGCGCGGCAGATACCAATACAGCCACTAATGAGCTGGCTAGTGTTTTTTCAGCCCAGATAACAGCTCCGTTGCCCACAAAAAGAAGCAATAAACCACTTATGGCCGCAGGTTTAATTTGTTCCCAGTTCCAAAGTTGTTCCCCTTTGATAATGCACCAGGTCATCATTAAAAGACCGGCAGCAAGGAAACGAAGCGCGCCTAATAGCAAAGCAGGAATATCCTGTATAGCTTTCTGAATAAAAAAATATGTGGATCCCCAAACAATATATACTGTAGTAAAGGCAAGAATAACCATGATAGTGGAAGTCTGTGCGTTGGTATTTGGTTTCATAGATCAATTTTTAGGAATGACCAGTTTTTGATTCTCTTTTACAGTTTCTAAAACAATTACAGTTTTTGTGGAAGCTATATTTGGTATTTTCTGCAGTGAATTTCTCATCAGGTGCATCAACGAAGCAGCATCTGCAGTACGAACCTTCACGAGGAAACAATCCTCACCTGCAATGTGATGCACTTCCTGGATCTCGGGAACCTTAGAAAGGGCTTGTGCCGTTTTTGTACTACAGGTAAAACCTTCAGACGAACGAATGAATATAAAAGCCAATAGTTTCTGTCCTATCGCAGAGGCATTGATATGTGCACTGTAATTGTTGATGACATTTTTTTGTTCCAGTTTTTTCACCCTTTCTAAAACAGCAGAAGGAGCAAGATTCAGTTGCCTGGCCATATCTGCATTCGTAATTCTGCCATTGTTTTGCATCAGGTCCAGAATTTCAAGATCTATATCATCCAGGGTATGCTCCATAAAATATTTGTTTCTATAAAATTACATTTTTGGTGAACTATATTCTCTAAATAATTATATATACGGAATAAAATTCTGTGCATGCGGTTGTTTATTATTATAAACAATAGAAGTTGCGGGACATTATTCGTAATTACAGAATAAAATTTTTATATACAACATATAGTTCCATTCATTAAAAGCCAATTAGAATAAAACGGTGCATATCTCAAGCCATACACTTGAGGTAACTTTATATTCATTTAATTGTACTACAACAGTTTAAAGGAATTGTAATATGAAATGGACCTCAATACTTTTATTTTTTTTGTTTGTAACCATCTCCGGATGCGACCTGCAACAAAAGAAAAGAGAATTAAATGAACGGGAGATACGTTTAAACGAAAAAGAACAGAGGCTTAGGTTGAAGGAAAAGACCCTCTGGATCAAAGAGCAGGAACTATCAAAAAGAGAACAAAAGTTGGACGCCCTTACAACAGATTCCTTAAGAAATTTCAATCCGGTGATCTTTGGAAAATGGGCTGTTAAAATGACCTGCACTTTAGCCAGCTGCCCTGGTTCAGCAGTAGGCGATACAAAAACGGAAATATGGGATATTTCTTACCAGGCTAATAAAGTAATCATCAATGCATTGGCCAGTGACAAATTGGTAAGGGTTTATGCAGGAACCATATCAGGTAACAGTATTGAATTGGAAGAAAGCCAGGGTGACGAGACTGCTAATGGAACAAAAATGTCCGTGACATTGCAATTGGCAGACAATTTCAACATGGAAGGAAAAAGGGAAATTGAAAGAAATAGTGGTTGTAAAGTTGTTTATGATCTGAAATTAGAGAAACAATAACGATTAAGAAGTAGTGATATGTATTTACTGAAGAACCTGGACTTCACGTTGCCTTTAAATAATCCTGTGGTAATTTTCTCACTGGTGCTTTTTATTATTCTTTTTGCACCAATTGCCTTGAATAAAATCAAAGTGCCACACATTATAGGGTTGATAATTTCAGGAGTTATCATTGGTCCCTATGGTTTAAACTTATTAAGAAGGGATAGCAGTATAGTATTATTTGGAACAGTCGGACTTCTTTATATCATGTTCCTGGCAGGTTTGGAAATTGATTTGTCAGAATTCAAAAAAAACAAGGGGAAAATCATCTTTTTTGGCTTAACAACTTTTATTCTACCCCTCGTTTTTGGAACCCTGGCCAGTTATTACATTCTTGGATATCCAATACTCTCATCTTTACTGCTGGCGAGTATGTTTTCTACCCACACCTTGGTTTCTTATCCAATTGCCAGTCGTTATGGAATTACACATAATAAGGCTGTTACGCTCACGATCGGTGGAACTATGATCACTGACATTCTTGCCCTTTTGATTTTAGCTGCAGTGGCGGGGGTTTCAAAAGAAGAAGTTTCATCTTCTTTTTGGATCACGCTTGGTTTGTCTTCAGTGCTCTTTGTTGGAATAGTTTTTTTTGTTTTCCCTTTGATCATTAGGGCGTTTTTTAAACGATTTGATGATGCTGTTTCCCAATATATATTTGTCCTGGCAATTGTTTTTTTGTCTGCCTTCCTTGCGGAGGCGGCAGGGTTGGAGGCTATTATCGGGGCTTTTTTTTCCGGGCTGATTTTAAATCGCTTTGTACCTAATTCTTCGCCTTTGATGAATCGTATAGATTTTGTGGGGAATGCCCTGTTTATTCCTTTCTTTTTGATCAATGTTGGAATGCTGGTAGATATAACTGTCCTTGTTAAAGGATTTGGGGCTTTAAAAGTGGCGGCCGTTATAGTAGTCATTGCAGTGGCTACAAAATACCTGGCGGCACGCATAACACAAAAAGTGTTCAGGCTAACCGATGATGAGGGTAAAATAATTTTCGGATTAAGTAGCTCTCATGCTGCCGCCACTCTTGCGATCATTTTAGTTGGATATAATATCATTATTGGGGAGACCGTAACCGGAGAACCAATAAGGCTGTTAAATGAAGATGTACTGAATGGTACAATTTTATTAATATTAATCAGCTGCGCTATAAGTTCATTTGTAGTTGAGAAATCTGCCCGGGTACTGGCACTGGAAGACGAAAATAAAGCTTCAGATAATGCTAGTGAAGAGAAAATTCTTATATGCCTGGCGTATCCGGAAACAGTAACAGAACTGATTGACATAGGACTAATGCTAAGGCCTAAAAAAAGTCTTATTCCTGTGTATGCTTTAAATGTTATTACGGATAGTGCGGAGAGCAATAAGACTGCATCTGTTGGCAGGAAAATGATGGAAAAGGCTGTCAGTCATGCTGCAGCTACAGAGCAATCGATAATACCGATTACAAGGTTTGATATCAACATTAGCAATGGCATAATATATACCTTAAAGGAACAGAATATCAGCGACCTGTTGATTGGCCTTCATCAACAGGCTAATCAACATAATTTTTTGGGCCCGACAGCTGAACAGATATTAAGGCACACCGCAGAAACTGTATTTATATATAAATCAGTTCAACCTTTGAATACTATCAAAAGGATGGTAGTTGCTGTTACGCCAAAGGCTGAATTCGAGCCTGGTTTCTGTCATTGGTTTAGCAAACTTTATACTATTGCAAAAGAAGCCGGTTTAAGTATTGATTTCTTTGCCGGGAAGGAAACCTTGCTTGAATTGCAGGATCTTCAGAAGGACCAGGTTTCAGAGGGAAAAATGACATTTAACCAATTCTGGAACTGGGATGACTTCCTGATTTTTACCAGGGAGGTTAAAAAAAATGACCTGTTGGTGATAGTTTCATCCCGCAAAGGCCAGGTGTCTTACCAGCATCAACTGGAAAAATTGCCTTATTATCTTTCCAATTACTTTACTGCCAATAGTTTTATCATGCTCTATCCCCAGCAGGTAGAAAAAGGGATAAAAATGGACGATGTACAATATTTTGATAGTACGCTTGCAGAAAGAATTGCAGAAGCAAAAGTGGTAAATAAAGCAGGAAATTATTTGACACGATTATTTGGTAAGAAAAAAACCAGGGAATAATTCAAATAAAACGCATGTAATTCTTTTCTCCAGTCTTTACATTAAAATCAATCTAACCCCAACAAGCAGTAGTGCAAAAGCTAAAGATCGTACTATCCACACTGCCTTAATTTTATGTGAATAATAAGCGCCTAATTGCGCCCCTAAAATTATACCCGGAGCTATAGCCAAAGCAGTTTTCCAGCCTCCTCCTTTAAAATTTCCCTGGTATATATGCACTATTGTTCCTGATAAGGCCATGATGGCTAATATAAGGTGTGAAGTAGCTGTAGCTATATGAATGGGAAAGTTTAGTAATGAAGTAAGAGCAGGAACATGAATTATTCCTCCTCCTATGCCTAAAAGGCTGGAAAGAAAGCCCACAAAAAAGCTAAGAATAATTCCGGTCCATATGTTGAATGAATAGGAGTAATGCTGGCCACTATTATCCGTTAGCTCCCTGTGCACATGATTTTCATTTAAATTTTTACCGGCAAACGCACCCTGTTCAGGCTTGATTAACAGGAAAATGGAAATGATCAGTAATAATATACCAAGTATCAGGTCAAAAGTATTTCTCGGAATATAGCTAGTAAGAAAGGCGCCAATAACGGAGCCGGGCAAGGTAGCAAGAGCGAAAGTAATGGCTGATTTATAATCAATTCGCTTCATCCTGGCATAGGCAATAGATCCTGAACTGGCATTTAGGAACACTACTCCAAGGGAAATGCTTGTAATTACTTCTGGTTTAAAGTTGGGATAAAGAATCAATAAGATCGGTACTAATATAAAGCCTCCACCGGCACCTATCAATGTTCCTATAAATCCTACCAGTAATCCTAATCCAGCCATCAAGGCCAGGTGTGTAAAATCCATATAACCAATCTATTTGGTCAAAAATAGATAGTTTGCTTTTTATAAGTCAAGAGTTATTGAAAAGATATCAGACTGGCTCAGATCATCAATCAATTTATGGTAACAAAGTCCGGAGAAATAATATTGAATATAAAATGCCAGGGTTGTTTCTTTGACCCCGTGTTGGGCTTTTTGCTTAAATTGAACTCTAACGCTTTACTTCAATTTTTATGACAGAACAGGAAATAGCCAAGCAGTATCCTTCCCTGGAACCGGAGTTAATCGGGGAGTTGGTTCAGGTGGCAGATGTAAAAGTGTTCCATGAAGGTGAGCTTTTGATCCGGACGGGTCAGAATATCCGTTCAGCCATGCTGGTATTAGATGGGATGGTAAAGATCTATCGCGAAGATGAGCAGGGGAATGAATTCTTTATGTACTACCTGGATGCCGGAAAGGCTTGTGCAGTTTCACTGGTATGTGCATTGGGCAGAGAAACAAGCGGTCTTATGGCCAAAGCCATTACGAAGGCAACTGTATTAAGTGTACCTGTTCAGTATGTAGATGAATGGATGGGAAAATATAAAGGTTGGGCGCAATTTGCTTTAAGTACCTATCGCGAAAGATTTGAAGAATTACTGGAAACGATCGATCATATTGCATTTAGAAATATGGATGAACGATTGATCTTTTACCTTAAGCGTCACCAGGAAAAATTCCACACCAACATTGTTTCTATATCCTTTACAGAAATTGCACAAGATCTTAATTCTTCAAGGGAAGTCATATCCAGGTTAATGAAAAAGCTTTCAGAAAAAGGCATAGTTCAATTACACCGTTCTCAAATAGAGATCATTGATTTACAAAAAGCATTGTCGTGACCTCTGTCACGAATAAAACAGCTCCGGCTATCAAGCTTTGCATAAAATTGAATACATGGAGGTAGTTGGCTATTTGGCAGCAGCGTTGATCGGAATTTCCCTTGGACTTATTGGTGGAGGAGGTTCTATATTGACCGTGCCGGTGCTGGTTTATTTGTTTGGCGTACAGCCTATGTTAGCAACTTCTTACTCCTTATTTGTTGTAGGGTCTACAAGCCTTGTTGGCGCGTTTAACAATTTCAGGAAGGGCATGGTAAATATAAAAACAGCCTTTTTATTTGGTTCAGCATCAATAGTTACTGTTTTTATAACACGGAAATTTATAATTCCTGCCATACCCCATGATCTTTTCACCATTGGAAATTTTACAATCACACAATCGGTTTTAACCATGGTTCTTTTTGCTATACTTATGGTGATAGCAGCTGTGGCCATGATAAGCAGGGAGATGCCCCAACAGGAATCAGGTAAGAATATGGAACATGGATCAAACCTTACCAAACTTTTATTGTATGGTATTTCCATAGGTCTCGTTACAGGCATATTGGGGGCGGGAGGAGGCTTTTTATTAATTCCAACCCTGGTTTTATTGCTCAAACTTCCAATGAAAAAAGCTATTGGCACATCCTTGCTCATCATTGCTTTGAATTCACTAATCGGTTTCACCGGTGATATTGGACATTTTATGATGGATTGGTTTTTTTTATTGAAAATCACGTTGATTGCAATAGGAGGAATATTTATTGGGGGGATATTGGGTAAAAAGATCCAGGGAGAAAAGTTAAGAAAAGGATTTGGGTGGTTTGTCCTGGTAATGGGAATATATATTATTTTAAAAGAAACGTTATTAAAATAGTACCCTGTAAGACCGTGACCACTGTCACGATGTTTCAAGTAATTCTTACGGAAGTTTACTCAATAATTGTTTAGCAATGAAGATTGAACAAATTTATACTGGTTGCCTGGCTCAGGGAGCGTATTACATCCAGAGCGAAAATGAAGCTGTTGTCATAGATCCTCTGAGAGAAGTCTCCCCATATATTGAAAAAGCTAGGATCAATAATGCAACTATAAAATATGTCTTTGAAACGCATTTCCATGCTGATTTTGTATCCGGTCATATTGACCTTGCCAGGGCTACAGGAGCAACTATTGTATATGGTCCTGAAGCTAATCCTTCATTTAGTGCCTACATCGCAAAAGATCATGAGGAATTCAGAATAGGCAAGGTTAGCATTAAAGTGCTTCATACACCGGGGCATACTATGGAAAGCACATGTTATTTATTAAAAGATGAAAACGGAAAGGATGTTGCACTTTTCTCGGGGGATACTTTATTCATTGGTGATGTAGGAAGGCCTGACCTTGCTCAAAAAGCAGCACATATGTCACAAGATGAACTCGCAGGTATATTGTATGATTCGTTAAGAACCAGGATCATCCCTTTGGCAGATGATATCATCGTTTACCCTGCCCATGGTGCAGGGAGTGCCTGCGGAAAAAACATGAGCAAAGAAACCTCCGATACTTTAGGACACCAAAAGCTTACCAACTATGCTTTAAGGCCAGATATGACGAGAGAGGAATTTATAAAAGAAGTTACCGAAGGATTGGCTTCGCCGCCAGCATATTTCCCTTTGAATGTAATGCTCAATAAAGAAGGATATGAAAATATTGAAGCTGTGATGAAGCGCGGGCAACATGCTTTAAGCCCCGAAGCTTTTGAAACTGCAGCCAATGAATCACAGGCTCTGGTACTTGATACAAGAGATCCAGAGGAATTTGCCAAAGGTTTTATTCCCAATTCAATAAATATTGGCATTGATGGAAATTTTGCACCCTGGGTGGGGGCCCTGATACCAGATATTAATCAGGAAATATTATTGGTTACTGAGGAGTCAAGAGAGGAAGAAGTGATTACAAGATTGGCAAGGGTAGGATATGACCAAACCATTGGGTTTTTAAAAGGTGGCTTCAATGCATGGAAGACTTCGGGGAAAGAAATTGATACAATCAGGTCCGTATCTGCTAATGAACTGGAAGAAATTTTAAAATCTGGCCCACAAAAAATAATAGATGTACGCAAACCAGGAGAATATATGAGTGAGCACCTTGAGAATGCAAAGAATATGCCTTTGGATAACATAAATGAACATTTGACTGCTATTAATAAAGAGCAGCCTTATTTTGTTCATTGTGCGGGTGGTTATCGCTCAATGATTTTTAATTCAATATTAAGAGCAAGGGGATACACCAATCTTATTGATATTAAAGGTGGTTTCAAGGCGATCAAAGAAAACACTTCTATACCTCTTACAGATTATGTATGCCCAACAACAATAAAATAAGCCAGGTAAGATTAATTAATACCATTTAAAAAATAGAATGCTATCAATAATCAGAAAATTATTAGGTACATCTAGATATATGAAAAAATTTATTTCAGAAGGCGCCGTAATAATAGATGTCAGAATTGAATAAAAGCTATTGAGTGTTCAGGCTTGCACTATCAGTTAAAATTATTAATGGTCAACCGTTAAATAAATTGAATAATGAAAGGTCAAATAGCTCAGTATAAACTTTATTTAATAGGATTTCTGCTAGGCGCTGTTGCGGGCTTCCTATATTGGAAATATATAGGTTGTTTGTCAGGTACCTGTGCCATTACATCAAACCCTTTAAGAAGCTCTGTGTATTTTGGCATAATGGGTGCCTTATTAACTGGATTATTTCAACAGCAAAAGATTTCAAAGGCAGGGAAGCAGGATAAACCTGATTAAAACTTTTTTTGGGCTTCTGTAATAGGTTTGTACTTTAAATCAATTAACTCCCTTCATGGACAATGGTACTACAAGGAGAAATTTTTTACGCTATTCCACATTGGCGGGTTTGGGCTTAACCAATCCTTTTTCCGGTTATGTGCTTATGGATATGGATGATTTACCTACTCAACCACTTGAAGATTTGAATGAGGGACAACAAAAACTAACCATTCTTCAAACTACAGATATTCATTGCCAATTGCACTCCCATGATGAAATGTTTTGGGAAAATAATCAAATGGTATTCAGGAAAGCTGGAGGATATGCGCACCTGGCAACTTTTTTCAGGCAAATGCGCCAGGATAATCCCAATACTTTCATTATTGATACAGGCGATATGTTCCAGGGTAGTCAATTGAGTGTAGAAACTACAGGAAAAGCAATTCAGCCTGTGTTGAATGCAATAGGCTATGATCTTTATCTTCCCGGCAACTGGGAAGTTGTTTATTATAAAGAAGCTATGCAAAAGCTCCTGGGTGGCTTATCAGCTCCCAAGATATGTGCGAATATGTACCATGACCTTGGGGAAGGCAGGCGAGGAGAGTTGATATTTCCGCCTTATTATACGTGGTCTGTAGCGGGCATCAAAATTGGATTTGTTGGATACACTGATCCGCTGGTCCCCATCAGGCAATCACCGGCATATAGTAGGGGGATTATTTATACCAGGCCTGAAGAAAACCTTGAGCATTATATTTCTGTACTGCGAGAACAGGAACAATGTAATATGGTTATTCTCCTGTCACATCTTGGGTTGTCACAACAGATAGCTTTGTCTAATTCAAGGGAGTGCAAGGGCGTGGATTACATTTTTGGAGGAGATACACATGAAAGGGTACGGAAGCCGATTATTGGGAAGTATGCTAAAGTGGTTGAGCCGGGCGCTTTTGGTTCCTTTGTTGGCAAATTGGATCTGGTAGTTGAAAATGGAAAAATCATTAGGGAGCATTACTCATTGATTGAAATAAATTCTAATAACTATATTCCTGATAAAACAGTTGAATCAATCATTCTCCATAATGAACTGCCCTATAATAGAAAAATGAACCAGGTTATAGGCTATAGCAAAGTGCCATTATACAGGTATTTTGTAGTTGAGAATACTATTGATACCCTTATTATCGATGCGTTGAAATGGAAAGTGCAAACAGATATAGTTTTATCCAATGGTTTCCGGTTTTGTCCGCCATCAAATACCAGAGATAGCAGCGGCAATATCCCTATAACGGAAGGATACCTATATGATATGTTGCCGGTGGATGCCCGGGTACGTACAGGTAAGGTTTCCGGAAACCAATTAATTGATTGGCTGGAAAGAGAATTAAACAATGTCTTTGCTTCGGATGCATCGCAGCGAATAGGAGGATGGATGGTCAAGTTCAAGGGCATGAAAGTAGAATTTAAGGGCTTTGAAGAGACAGGAAAAAGAATTCAGTCTGTAATGATAAATGGTGAACCTGTTGATAATTCCAGATATTACACGGTTTGTGCCTGCGAGCGGGAAGGAGATCCGCCAGATATGCTTTGCAGGATGACGAACGTATCAGAAGCACAGAATACCGCTTATAGTCTTCATACTGTCATCAGAGATTACCTGAAAATGAACTCTCCTGTTTGCCCTTTACCCGAAATGAATGCAGTGATCCTGGATGCTCCTCAGCATTTGTTGACCCAGGTAATCGGAGTGGATTATCATTTCAGTTAGTTAAATCAGATCAAAACATTCTGATGAATTGAATTGTTTACTTAAGTTGCATTTGCTCTACCTGCTTGTAATAAATTAAAATGAAAGCAATACTATGATTCAAAGAATAAGGATAATGGTAACTGTGTTTGTAATAGTTGCATTGATGGCCTGCGGAGAAAATTCTGCGAATAAGGTTGGCAGTCTTTCAAGAATTGAACAATCCAATACTGAAAACAATACTGCAAGCGCTGTAAAAGCAGTAATTCCAGAATTTGAATTGCTGGATGTGAATGGTAATCCAGTCAATTTGAAGAATTTTAAAGGCAAAAAGCTGTTTGTGAATATGTGGGCGAGTTGGTGCCCTCCTTGTCGTGCCGAAATGCCTTCTATTGAAAAGCTATACAAATCCTCAGATTCCAATAAGGTAGCTTTCGTTATGGTATCCCTTGATGATAATTTTGAAAAAGCAAAGAAGTACGTTTCCAAAAAGAAGTTGAAACTGCCCATTTATTATCCACAACGAAGCCTTCCTGGCATGTTCAATGTCCAAAGTATTCCTGCCAGTTTTATTTTTGATGAATCCGGCAATTTGATCCAGGCGATTGAAGGATCGGCTGATTATAATACTTCACATTTCAGAGACATGTTGAAATGAATTTTCTATTGAGCTCCTTTCACTTTCATTTGTAATATATAAATACCCCTGGATGCAGTAATGAAAAGGATGTGATTATCTTTTCCTCCAAAAGTTACATTGGCGGTCCAGTCTTCAGGCAGAATAATATGAGCAATTTTATATCCAGCCCTGTTAAATACAGTTACTCCATTTCCAGCCAGGTATATATTCTCTTTATCATCGATTGTCATACCATCTGCAACTGCCTGTGTGAAGAGTTGAGCACCGGATAGCGTTCCATTCTTCCGGATCAGGTATTTATAAATCTTACCTTCTTTGATATCAGAAACGAAAAGAGATCTTCCATCAGGGGTGCCAATAATGCCGTTAGGTTTTTTCAGTGATTTAATGACTGGAATTATGATCTTATTACCCGGATGCAAAAGGTATACATATTCAGGTGATGTCCGGGGAGCTTTGTTTTTCCAATAATCACGTGGGTATAATGGATCCGTAAAATATATATTACCACCAGGATGCACCCATACGTCATTAGGCCCATTCAGATGCCTGCCTTTAAACTGGCTGGCCAATATTTTAACCTTACCCCGACAATCAATAGACCATAGTTGATTGAACAGGTCCGCGCACGCAATCAGGTTTCCATTTTTGTCAGAATATAATCCATTTGATCTGCCTGCCTTATCCATAAATGTGGAGAGGTTTCCGGAAGTATCATACTTCCAGATTTTATTATTAGGCTGATCAGTGAAAAAAATATTGCCATATTTATCCCTGGCCGGTCCTTCAGTGAAAGCAAATTGCCTTGATACCAGTTTTGGTTTCGATCCAGTAAACATTATAGAAGTATCAACAATGTCAATATATAAACTATCATTTTTTTGATAACCATAAACCTTATTGGTGAAAAATAAGGTTAGAATGATAATTATATGTAAGGCATGTATTGAATTGATCATTTAGTCTGATTTGAAACTATAACCAGTTGTAGATTAAATGTAGTATATTAGGATTAAATCTTCCCCTCACCAAAGCTATTCTGTGCTTTTTGATCACCATTGATCATTTTATTCATTACCAAAACGTTTTATTATGAAATTTCCAGCAACGCTATGCATTGTTCTGTGCATGTTATTAACTGCTTCCTACGGTTTCTCACAAGGCAATAAATCCATGAAGGGCGCTTACGCTCTGACCAGGCAAACGGTAAATGACACCGCTATGCCTATCCAGCAAATGAAAATATATACAGAAAAATACATGATCTATGCGCATCCATTAACTGGTGATTCCCTGGCCGATTATGGTATTGGCACTTACAAAATGGATGACGGAAAAGTAATGGAATATGTATTCTATACGAGTACTGGAGGTGCGCATAACGATACAGTACAACTAAATATTACTAAAAAGGGGAACGGGTATTCTCAATTAATAAAATTTCCTTCTGATTCAGGCCAGCCGTTTATTCTTGTTGAGGACTATGATAATGTCAGTAAAGCTGTGAAAACTCCTTTAGATGGTGCCTGGAAACAAACCGGGATGGTTTACATGCCAAAGAATGGTAAGGCTGAGACCAGCCGGCCTACTCAATTTAAAGTATTTGAATCCGGTCATTTTATTTGGGCGAATACTGTCCAGGATTCTGTTACTCAAAAGCCCAGATCTGCATTTGGTTATGGAACATTTGTCATGAAAGGGAATAACCAGACAGTTGAAACAAATGCTAATTCTACTTTTAAATCTGACCTTGTTCAAAAACCTGTAACCTTACAAATTGAGCTTTTGGGTAAGGATGCTTTTAAGCAAACCATAGTTTGGCCTAATGGAGATAAATCAATTGAATCTTATGAACGGATGAAATAGTCTTCATTTATTAATTGCATAAAAGCCACAAAAGGTAGGCTTTTATGCAAATATTCAAAAATGATTTTTTCTAACCCTACTGGATTAATAGGTGAATTAACTTTCATAGCATCTGTTATCAGATGTAACCATAGGTGGTAATAATTCAATTTGTTGCATTCCTGATAAGTTGGATCACTTTATTATTGCAAGACTGTATGCAGCGCGGAGATATCAATGGAAAAAATCTTTACAGATGGAGCTTTTCCCTGAGTCGAACAATTTTTACTTTGTGTATGGTCCGTTTAGATCTTAAAATTACAATATGAAAAATATAGGTGATCAATACCCCAATTACGCATCCCAGTATTGTTCCTCCTGCACGTTCCAGGGCAACATCCCAGAAATACTTTCCCGGTTCGTGTATAGTGATAATGAGCACCGCAACGGTAGCTGACCTTGTCACTGCCTGTAAGTTCAATAATTCGCAAATAACTACTGCAATCGTGATCCCTATGCATATCATGATCAGGTTAACAGGATGAATTGAAAATAAAAGCAGGCCTACTGCAGCTCCAATAAGATTGGCTTTGATTCGGTTAACTGCCAGATTCATTACATCCTTTCTTTCCGGGGACAGCACCAGTAAAATTGAAAATAAACACCAGGTACCCATAATTGTAAAGGTCCTGTATATCATATAGCCTATCAATGTGCCTATGAGGCACTGGATAATAAATAATATTAAAAGGGTTTGTTTATTAGGAATCATCAATTAGTTGCTTTGAATATCCTTTTAAAATTTATCTGAGCTAGCGTTAGTTATTTAAAAAGGTGGCTATACCTATGTATTAATACAGATAGCAAATCTCCGCAATCTTTTACAAAAGCAGGCAATTACAATTTTGCGCCTTTGTCTATGTATTAAACTCAATTTTGTAAGTTTTCAAAAACCGTCGACCCTAAAAAATGGATGACAATGTCCTTAAAGTATTTTTCATAGCATTTTCCTCTCTTTTCCCTATCGGCTTCCTATCTTAGGTATGGCTACTCTATACTTTTGCTACCACTTTATATGCTTAAGCTATATGCCATTCTGATAGGAAGGATAGTTTTAGGTGCTATACAAGCCCATGTTTTTATAATCGTGTTAGCCTTAGTGGGGAACTGTAGTAGTATTTAATAATTTCCGGGATTACGTTATAACTATTTAATGTAAGGAAGGGTATTGAAATTTATAATGGGCTTTATGTGGGTCATAGGCCTTTCGAAAATAGAATTAAAAGGCGTATATCGGTCAAAAAAGCCGCAATTTTTTAAAAAGAAATTTCCGTGAATCATTCCGCCTGCAAAATCCATTCTATATCTTTTTAATCCGGTATTGTCGCATGTGAAGCGGGCTTTATTCAACTCATACCATTGGCCCTTATTGTCTGCTATCCATTCATTCCCGAAGGTTACCGTTCGCTCTATATTACCTTGTTCAGGTACAAAATTTTCCAGGAAAGAATGAAACCTGGTTAAATAGTGATTGGTTTGAGGCCGTATAAAGGAAGCTATAATTCGCCACCTGTGAATTAATGGGTCGAAAAAATAGGCGCTATATGTTGTGTTATTATTATCATCCGGTTTGCCTCTTACAAGGAATTTATACGTAGTGTTGGCTTTCCAGTTATACCGTAGAAAGCTCTGGCCGCCAGCACCTTCATTGCCAAACGTTCCTGCCTGAACCCCTTCGCCTTTTTTTAATAAAGTAATACGCATATCCCAGGGAATGGTTTTTGGATCGTCGGTATTAAAAGGGCTCCAGATTGAAAACAGGATCCTTCTTTCAGTTTTTGAATTTACCTGGATGCCAAAATATCCGTCAGTAAACCCAATAGCCATAAAGTAAGATCCAATGATATCCTGGTGTTCGGGTACTGTCAATTCATTGTAAAACCATTCGGCTTTAATAGTATCAGCAAAAGGATAATTCAAATGAACTGACGGTCCACGGCGACCCCAATAGAAAAAATTGCCATCATTGTTTTTTACAAAGGCAGTCCTGTCATTGATAGGAGAACCACTGATCTCGTAATCCGAAACATCAGCAATCCGGATACCTGTTTTTGAACTGCAACTCAAATGAAGTTTAATATATCCTGTATCGCTGACACTCCATTCGCCAGCATCGTACCATTGGTAATTTCCTGAACTTATGGTGATGTTCTTACTGATGCCACAGACATTTAATTTTAATATGCTGGTACTATTAGTTCTTGCTTTTAATTGATTTTTATTGACCCTGTACTTTCAATACGTAGGTAGCTATCAAAACCAACCTGTTTATCGTTCCAGTTTATTATGCCTTGGTTGGTGATATAGGTTGATTTACTGGACGAATGTGTTGGCCAGGAGTTGCCACCTAAGGGAAGAATTATAGTAGAATCAGAGCCAGTTTTCTGATTTGAATTCAACCGGTTATTAATAAATGAAACAGTTGCAATAAAATAAATGACCAGGACTATATTAATAATTTTTCCTGCATTCATATTAAAACAGTGGCTTTATCCAAAAACTGTATTGTTGTTCCCTGTAAGGAATTATATATTGTTTCAATGGCTGCGAGCCCCAGCTATCGATGCCCTGGACGCCAGTTTGATTGAAGTCCATATGCATATAAATTTGATTCCTTAATATCAATTCACCAGAGTGGTATTGTTTCTTATTCACTTCCGGATCCAGGTCATCCAGGCTATAGGGGAGTGCTGAAAAACTTAAGCTGGTGTCTGCCATTTCAAATTTGATTCCTTTTCCTTTTTTGTTGGTTAGGGTTACCCATCGTATGCCGGATTTATTTCCACTCTCCTGCGGCCTGGCATAGGGATAATATTGCTGGCCAAGTGTTTGCTGGTAGATTGCTACAAAAGAGGCGGTTCTTCGGTCCCAGTAATTTTCCCAGGGACCACGACCGTAAAATTTGATTTGATCCACCTTTGAATTTAATATCAGGTCATTGCCAAAACGCATAAGTAATTTATACGTATTTTTTATGGGAGTAAAATGCGTTTTTACTTCAACGGATCCATCGTTGAAAACAGAAAACAACTGTTCCACGATTGCCTCACTATCCAGCAGATCTTTTTTGAAATATAGTTCATAGCCTTGTGTAGTTTCAGTGATCCTGGAATCTAATAACCTGCCTTCCTGGTAAGCATTGCGCCATTTACGCATGGAGCGATTAAATCCTGCCCCCATATCATTGTCAGTTGGTGCCCTCCAGAACGAAGGCTGAGGACCCTGTTTTATCAGTAAATCACCTTTCAATGAATATGCATCCATGAAGCCCTGGGTCATATCAAATGTTATGGAAAAATTTTTACCATTGAACTGTTCTTTACCTTCCCGATGAACTCTTTTTAACCTGGAATTGGTTCCTGCACTTTTTGCGGCATTATATTGACCACTCCAGTGAAATTGTTCTGCAGCAATTTCATAACCTTTATCAACGAATGGTTCATCGTTTTTTAATGTGTACCTGACAGTCAAATAATATTCCTTTGTGTCTTTGGGTTTCATTTGTACAGGTAATGAAAGGTTGACAGATTGTTGGGCCTTTATATCTATCTGGGGTAAGATTCCGTGTTCAATTATTTTTCCATTCTCCAATAATTCCCATTGCATTGTTATATTGCTCAGATCGCGAAAGAAATAGGCATTGGTAATTTCAATAGTGTTTTGCCCTTTGTATTTTGTCTTAATGGATTGATATACCTTTTTAATTTCGATTGCCATTGGGGTAAGATCTCTGTGGGCTGTTACCACACCCTTTACGCAAAAGTTATTATCGCTATAGTCTTCATTTACCGGCCCGGATAATGGGAAGTCCCCACCATAAGCCATGATGCGTTTGCTGTTTTTTATAGTATCTATAGCCTGGTCTATCCATTCCCAAATGAAACCACCTTGTAGGTAAGAATGTGATTCAATTTCATCCCAGTACTCCTTAAAGTTTCCCAGGCTGTTGCCCATGATATGAGCATATTCACTCATGATCAATGGCCGGTCGGGATTAGATAATGCATATTCTGCCAACCAGTTGGGATCAGGATATTGTGGAACAATGATATCTGTGTTGTAATCATTTTCTGCCCGTTCGTATTGAACCGGGCGGCTATCATTTTTTTTGAGCCAGTCATAGGCTTCATAAAAATTAGCACCATTGCCTGCTTCATTTCCAAGCGACCATGTAATTACTGAAGGATGATTCTTGTCCCTCTGATACATTCTTTTAATTCTTTCAAGATGTGGTATGCGCCATTCCTTGTCATTACCAAGTGTATAGCCGAGATCGTAATAACGACCATGTGATTCTATATTGGCTTCATCAATTACATAGAGACCATATTCGTCACAAAGTTCCATCCAGTAAGGATCGGGAGGGTAGTGGGAGTGCCGGACAGCATTAATGTTTAATTTTTTCATCATTTCCATGTCCTTTCGCATATCCTCCCTAGTTAGCACATGGCCCTGGGTGGCATTATGCTCATGCCTGTTTACCCCTTTTAGCAAAACCCTTTTCCCATTTACTAATAATTTACGGTCCACCAATTCTACAGACCGGAAACCTACCCGTTGGGGGATCACTTCCAGAATATTTCCTTTTACGTCTTTCAGGGTGATCAATAAATTGTACAGGTAAGGTATTTCGGCGGACCATGGATGAACATTTGGGACCAGGGTAGTGAATGATATGGTTTTATTATAGTTGCCTAATACAGTTTCAGTGTTTTTGGAACTTTCTTTCGCGATAATGATTCCTTTAACATCAGATAACTCAATTTCTACAGCAAAGGTGTCTGGAATGGAATGGAGGGTATTCTGGTCGATCTTATAATTATTCAGCTTAAGATCCAAATTTAAAATCCCATTCGTATAAGTTGTATCAAGGTTTGACGTCAGCTTGAAATCACTGATGTCTAATTTTGGAGTGGAATAAACAAATACATCTCTTTCTATTCCGCTAATACGCCACATATCCTGGCATTCCAGGTAGCTGCCATCACTCCATCTATACACTTGCAAGGCTACAAGGTTTTCGCCAGGGCTTATATATTTTGTAATGTCAAATTCCGCAGCCAGTTTACTGTCCTCGCTATAGCCTATCTTACTTCCATTTACCCATATAAAAAATGCAGATTTTACAGCGCCAAGGTGAATAAATACCTGTCGTCCATTCCATTCAGCAGGTATGATAAACTTTTTGCGGTAAGATCCTACCGGGTTGTTGTCTTCAGGAATATCAAACGGAGGGTTGAGTTTTTTACCTGTTTTTTTTCGGCCAGCAAATTCATAAGGTTGGTTAACATAGATGGGCAAACCATAACCATTTAACTCCCAGTTAGCCGGAACTTTGAAATTATCCCATCCAGAATCATCATAAGTTGTCTTGAAAAAATCTATGGGTCGTTTTTGTGGATCCTGTACCCAATTAAACTTCCAGGTTCCATTTAATGAAAGAAAATATTTTGATTTTTCCCTGGTATGAAGTTTTGCCAACTCCCGTGATTCAAATGCAAAAGCTGAAGCTTTCATCGGCTGCCGGTTTAAGGAAACTATTTCCGGTGTTTGTAATTCATAGGGTAGATGTTGGGCATCGATAGTATAAACAACCAGAAATGACAAAAGGAATGCAAATATTTTCATGCAATAAATGGTGTTAAACTGATCACATTAACCTAGTAATGTGATCCTGGATTTGGCTTGTTACCGATTATATGGTCTTAGGTTTTTTAAAATTCATTACCCAGTGCAAATACGGGTTTGCGATACATCCACTGACCACCCGTGAAATCGGGAAACTCCACGGTTTCATTGCCCAGTTCAATGGACTGTTCACTAAGCGGTGTAATAGCGCTCCAGGTAGCTGCATCATAGACATCCATTGGTGTGGGCATTTTCCTTTTGATGGATTCCACAAATGAGTGAATAACAAAGAAGTCCATGCCTCCATGACCTGCGCCTTCTGTTTCCTTGCTCCATTTTTCCCATAAAGTGTGATCATATTTATCCAGCCATGTTTTGGCATCATCCCACTGGTGTGGTTTGGCTGATTTGTCCTGTATATATATCCCCTTATTCACATCCATCCACAGGCCCTCAGTGCCCTGCACCCTGAATCCTAAAGAATAAGGTCTCGGCAGGTTGGTATCGTGCTGCAAGAGTACAGTTTCGCCGTTGGCACAGTTGATATGTGTAGTAACTACATCACCCAGTTTAAATTTTACTTTGGCATTAGGATGGTTCTCTCCACCTTTTTTTACAATGTAATCATGCAGACCACGGGTCTTGGTTGAAAAAGAATTCAGTGACAAAAAGCGGTTGCCCCTGTTGATATCAATATAATGGGCAATTGGCCCGATGCCATGTGTGGGATAGAGGTCTCCGTTGCGATGCACGGAATGTTCCGTTCTCCAATGTGCTTCAGAATAACCCTTTTCCCCAAACTCCACACCGTTGCCATAATAATGAATTCCGTCATTGAACTTCACTTCGCGGAGGTCATGCTGGTAGCCACCTTGCAGGTGAATGAGTTCACCAAACAATCCCTGGCGCACCATGTTGAGAACGGCCATTACATCGCGGCGGTAGCAAACGTTTTCCAGCATCATCACATGCGCATTATTCTTTTCAGCGGCTTTTACCACATCCCAATGATCCTGCAGGGTGATGCCGAGAATCACTTCAGTAGCCACGTATTTTAATCCTGCATCGAGTGCACCCAGGATCATAGGTTTGTGCCATTCCCATGGGGTGGCAATGATCACTCCATCCAGTCCGCCTTTTACCTCCAGCATTTTTTTCCAGGCATAGTCATCGCCTGTGAATACCTGTGGCATCTTCCTGCCACTTTTATTGATCATATCTTTGGCCAGTGCCAGTGTGCGGTTGTCAACATCACAGATAGCTACAAGATCCACATCCTGCCTTCTCAATACAAGTTCCAGGTGGTTCAACCCCCGGGCACCTACTCCTATAATGGCAAGTTTTACCTTACTTTCAGCTGATCCGATTGCAAACATGCTGCCTGAAGGCAATACAGCCAATCCTGCGGCTGCCAGCCCTGCTGTTCGTACAAAATCTTTTCTATTCATTGGTTTTAATTGTGTCTTTAAAATAATTGAAACAGATAGAAAAATCAGGTTTTTTAATTTGGGGGAAGAATGAATAAAAGTATTCAACAGTTGCCAGGAAAATGAAAGTGATCTTTTTTAATTGTCGGAAATTATGAATTAGAGCTTTATTCAAACAGCCGTGCAAAATGGTTTTCAAGGTGGTTTCGCATGGCGTTTCTAAACTGTTCCGGTGTTCCATCTTCAAGTATGTCAACCAGTCCTTTATGAGAAACGAACATTTTAAGTAGTGGCTGTGTTCTCAAAAGGCCGCTATTATGTACGTAATCAAAAACTGGTAATAACATTTTTTGAAATTTTTTCAAAGTGTTATTGCCGGTGATCTCATAAAGTTTTCCATGAAAAGCGATCTCGTGTTCTATATTGAATAAATGATATTGAGTGGCAGGAGGTTCATTACTTACTATTTGTTTCAGTTCTTCTATATCTTCTTTTTTGATGCGGTGAAATATAAGATCGGCCATGCCTATTTCTAAGACTAACCTTATTTCAAATATTTCTTTGAGCGTTTCCTGGTCAAGGATATGAGGATTCATGCTTTTGCTCATCATGCCAAAGAGATCAGGACTGGTGATGACTGATCCCTTTTTCTTTTTTGATTCGATGAGGCCCATAATTCTAAGACGAGTCAATGCTTCCCGAATTACAGTTCTGCTAACGCCAAGGGCTTGTGAGAGCTCGATTTCTTTAGGGATTACATCTCCCACTTTGAACTTTTGTTCCTGTAATAGTTGAACCAGGCTGGCTTCAACTTTATCTACCAGGGAACTTGTATCAACGAATTTTAGGTTATCCTTAATGGCAGGAAGATTCATGGTGAGAATTTTATTATGTAGTACTTAATCAAAAGTAATATTATTTGCTGAGGATTAAGTTATAAAATAAATATGTTTATATAAATACTTGCTTTATAGACTATTATAAAATTTTTAAAAAATATTTGGATGGAAATATAATTTCCTGTTACCTTCATTATGTCATACATAATACTTCATCCTACTTAAAATTGCTTTGCATGAAATCTGCTTTTTTGAAATTTTTGCTCTTAGTAACCGTGTTACTGGCAGTACATTCCGGATGGTCACAGGCCAATAAAATATCCGGGAAAATTGCATCTGAAGAAGATAAACTTCCTCTATCAGGAGTTAGTGTCACCGTTAAAGGAAAGAATATAGGTGCACAAACCAATTCTAATGGAGAATTTACTATTGAAGCCAGCCAGGGCGATGTCCTGATTTTTTCCTATTCAGGCTATGTTTCCCAGGAAGTGATAGTGGGTAATTCAACAACCGTTGACCTTTCTTTAAAAAGCAGTAACAGTAAATTGGATGAAGTAGTGGTTATTGGTTATGGAACTGCCAGGCGTTCCAAGGTGACATCATCTGTGGCAAAACTGGACCCAAAAATCCTGGAAACAGGTTTGCGTTCTAATCCTGCTCAAGCACTGGCCGGAACAATATCCGGATTAAGGGTATCTACCGGTACGGGCAGGCCAGGTTCCTTGCCTTCAATCGTTTTAAGAGGAGGAACCAATTTTGATGGTTCGGGTAGCCCATTAATACTGATGGATGGACAAGTAAGAGGATCGCTTAGTGATATAAATCCTGAAGATATAGCCAGCATGGAAGTATTAAAAGATGCTTCTGCGACAGCTATCTATGGAGCAAGAGCCAGTAATGGTGTAATACTAATAACTTCTAAAAGAGGTAAATCAGGTTCTTCTTCTATCAGTGTGAAAGCCAACAGGGGAGTAAGTTATTTGAATGTTCCTTACAATTTCCTGAGTGCAGAAGATTATATTAAGTGGACCCGTCTAGGTGTAGTCGAAGCCATCAAAAATGGAACAAGGACACCTGGTGATTTGGCGGCTGTCGGGCCAAGAGGAACCGGTAATTTGTATAAAGATGCAGCAGGAAATATATTGGATGGCAACTATGACAACCGGGCTATCTGGAGCACAATGCGCCTGAGTGACATTAATAAAGAATTATTGAGTCAGCCAGGGTGGAAAACCATGAAAGATGCTGTACCAACGGACGTTTCCGGTAAATATGATCCTAACGGCACTTATGCCGACCTGATATACAAAGATTTTAATTATGGCGACTACGGTTTATATAATAAAGCTACTGTACAGGACTATAATGTAGGTATGAGTGGAGGCAATGAGAAAGGTGGTTATTTTGCAAACATTGGATATTACAATGAAGATGGTTTGTCGCTGGCCACCTTTTACAAGCGCTTAACATTCACATTAAATGGTGATTACAAAATCAAGGACTGGTTAAAGTCCGAAAGTAGCTTGCAATTTAATAAGGCAAACTGGAGAGATCAGTCTCTTCAAAATGGGGAGGGCAATTATTGGGGTCGAATGCTTTCAGCTCCTCCTACTATGAGAGGAGTGAATGCAAAGGGTGAATACATATTAGGCCGTGATGCCAGCGATGGTAATCCCATTGTTAATATTGATAAATACAAAAGGTCTAACCAAACAGATAAATTCACCTTAGGCCAATCTTTCCGTGCCGATATATTGAAGAACCTATACCTAAAACTAGGCGCCATTTGGATGTACGATGAAGGTGTTGGAGAGTCATTCAACAAAGATTTTCGTACCGGCTTATTGAGTTTAACCAATCCTAATACAGGTTGGAACAGAACAAGATTTACGGAATCTTATTTTGACAGAACTATTCGTCAGACGTATAATGCCATAGTGAATTATCATACTAATTTCTTAGGAAAAAGTAATGTGGACGCAATGGCAGGATTCGAATATTATAATGCTTATGCTAAAGGAGTGTATGCTTCTGGTAGCCAGGCACCTACAGATGATTTCCAGGACCTGCAATACACTTTGGACAATGCTACTACCCAAACCCGCAGTACAGATTCTTATCATAATCAAGACCGGATTATGTCTGGATTTGGGCGTTTACTTTATGATTGGGATGGTAAATATCTTGCAAGCTTCACCGTTAGAAGAGATGGTGTTTCCCGGTTGGTTGGTGATAATCAGTATGGAACTTTCCCCGCTGCCTCAGTAGGTTGGATGGTACATAAGGAGAACTTTATGGCAGCGACAAAGGACTGGTTATCTTATTTAAAGCTCCGTGCGAGTTGGGGTAAGAATGGTAATATTGGTATTGGCACAAGCAATGCTGTGGGTCTTTACGAAGTACAGGGTTCTTACAGTTCGCAAACTGCTTACAACGGTGCCATAGGATTCTTACAAACCAGCATTGCCAATCCTTCATTAAAATGGGAAAAAACAAATACTACTGAAGTTGGAGCTGACCTTGGATTTTTCAATAGCAGGCTAAATTTTTCAGCTGCTTATTATAATAGAATTACAGACGATAAACTGGCATTTGTAAACCTGCCTACTTCTTCCGGTGTGTCCAGCATCAGAACTAACAATGGAAGCATGAGAAATCGCGGAGTAGAGCTGGAGGCTAATTATAAAATTATTCAGAATAGAGATTTTATATGGCAGGTAAATGCTAATGCAGCATGGAACAAAAACATGATTCTCAAACTTCCCTATAACGGCAATGAAAGAAACAGGCAGGGTGGTCAGCAAGTTTATGATCCAAAGACGGGGCAATTGATTTGGGTAGGTGGTTTACAGGAAGGCCAGGAGTGGGGTGATATATTTGGTTTTGTAGCAGATGGAATTATCAGGGATAGTAAGGACCTGGCGGCTTATAATAAGGTAGATCTTGCAGCCGGCCAGGTTTGGCAAAATGGTGCAGCAGGTAAAAGGGTAGCAAGTCAAACATTAATAACTGAGAAAGGATTGAGCGGCTTTATTGCTACACAGCTGGGTGATGTAATGTGGAAGGATATCGATAAAAATGATACTATTGATTACCGTGATATGACTTCTCTTGGGCGTGCACTTCCACGGTGGAGTGGCGGTTTCAATACTACAGTCTCCTGGAAAGGATTTTCCTTATTTGCCAGGTTTGATTTTGCCTTAGGTCATATTCAGCAGGATTTCCAACACCTATGGTCGCTGGCGAGCGCCCAGGGTGAGTTCAACGCTACAGATATTGTAAAGCAAACCTGGACTGCTGAGAATCCCAATGCAAAATATCCAAGGTATACATGGGCTGACCAATTAAATACAAAAAACTTTGACAGACCTAGCAGTATGTTTTATGTGAATTCCAGTTACCTGGCATTCCGGGAAGTTTCATTGAGCTATTCACTGCCCTCAACATTACTGAAAAGGGCTAAAATAAATGGCCTGAAATTTACAGTAACGGGTCAAAATTTGGGTTATCTAACTAATGAATTATTAAACTTACCAGAGCGTACTGGTTCTCAAAACAGTGCATATACCATTCCCACTCAATTAGTCTTTGGTGCCAACCTCACTTTTTAATCATCTTATTAAAAGCATTATATAATGAAAAAGTTGAAGTATATATTAATTGTGACAGCATTGTCAATTGCTGTTGCATCCTGCCATAAATCGCTCGATATTGCCCCGGAAGATTATTATGGTGATGGTAATTTTTGGAAAAGCGAAGCCCAGGTTACCAATTTTATGGTGGGCTTGCACAAGCAATTTCGGGATAACCAGTTTATGTTTATCCGCCTTGGAGAAATGCGTGGGGGTAGTTTCAGTAATGTGGACAGGCAAAGTACTTCTTTAAACGAACTGCCCATTATTGAGCAAAGGATTGATGAAAATTCATCTGGTGTAGGCAGTTGGGCAGGCTTTTATGGACCTATTCTGCAACTCAATCTATTTATTCAGAAAGTGGAAGGTGCTGATTTTATTGCTGAAACAAAAAGGAACTATTTGTTAGGGCAGGCTTATGCTATGAGAGCATATTACTATTTTCATTTACTACGCACCTATGGTGGCGTTCCTTTACGATTGGAAGCCGAAGTATTAAATGGTACTACGGATGCTGTAGCCTTGCGAAAGGCAAGAGCATCTGAAGCTGAAGTTCTCGCATCAATTAAGACTGATGTAAACAAATCACTTACCTTATTTGGTACGCAAACTGGAACAGCTGATAAAAGTCAGTGGAATCCTTCAGCTGCATTAATGTTAAAAGGCGAAGTATATTTATGGTCAGCAAAAGTGTATAATACAACAGCAGACCTGGCGGAAGCCAAAACAGCACTGAATGCAATAACGGGCTATTCTTTACAAAACAATTTTGCTGATGTATTTAGTTACAACAAGAAGAATAACAATGAGATCATTCTGGCAATCCGCTATCGTGTTGGTGAAGCAGAAATGAGTAATTATGCCACCTTTCTTTATTCCACATTCAATTTTGATAATCTTCATTACAAAGATTCTTCAGGATCCGGCTCTACGTTGGTTGATCCATTAGTAATAGCCGCAACTAACTCGATGCAGATCATTCAGAGGTATGCTTATACATTTGATTTATTTCAATCTTACGATGTAGCTGACAAAAGAAGAAATGCCACATTTTATGATTATTATAAAGTAGATAAGAGTGTTACACCTGTGAAAGTAACTATTCGAAATACTGCGCTTGTAAAATTCCCGGGAACTATTGATGCCAATAAAAGGTATTTCTCCGATGATTGGGTAGTTTACCGTGAAGCTGACAGATTGCTGATGTTAGCTGAAATTGCAAATGCTGAAGGTAGTGATCCCTCAATGTATATCAAGCAAATTCGGGATCGTGCATTTGGTGGCCCGGGAAATGATCCTACACCATTTGTAAATAGCTCAAGAGATGCAAATGAACTGGCTATATTTTCAGAGAGAAGTAAAGAGTTTGTATATGAAGGAAAGCGTTGGTATGACCTTCGCAGGATGAAATATGGAAATGATCCTCTTGTATTTATCAATCCCAATCATCCTTATGGTGTTTTGGATAAAGGAACACAAGCATTTAAAATCCTTTGGCCTATCGAACCTGGTATATGGACGAATGATCCATTAGTAAATCAAACGCCAGGTTATCCAACTGCCAAACCTTAAATACACACGAAAGATTATCAATATACTAGTGTTTTATAAACTTTTTCTATTAGCAGTGTTAGCAATCGTACACCGGGGATATTCCTATCCCTGGTCTTTTATCTCATTTTCTTAATTTTCATATTTTAATTATGAGTAACTTAAAAAGAACGCATTTGCAGGGATTGATTGCCGCCCCGTTTACACCAATGCATGCAAATAGCAGTTTGAACCTTGCAGTTATCCCCGAATACTATGAAATGCTGGTATCCAACGGGATTACCGGAGCGTTTATATGTGGTTCTACAGGAGAGGGTGTTTCTATGAGCACAAAAGAGAGGATGCAAGTGGCAGAAGCATGGGCTAATTGTTCAGGATCCAATCCGGATTTCAAAGTAATGAGCCTGTTAGGAGGTACCAGTATTCCAGATTGTAAGGAACTGGCCATTCATGCCAAAGAAGTTGGATTATATGCAGTATCATTTACAGCGCCTTTTTATTTCAAGCCTGCCAATGTAGATATGCTGGCGGCAACATGTGCTGAAGTGGCATCGGTTGTACCAGGCATGCCCTTTTACTACTACCATATTCCTGTATTAACTGGTGTGAATTATCCGATGTATGATCTTTTGCAAGCTGTTGAAAAAAATGTTGAAAATTTTGCAGGAGTAAAATATACACACGAGGATTTCATGGATTTTTTATCCTGTCTTCATTTTAAAGATGGAAAATATGATATGCTGTGGGGCAGGGACGAAAATATGTTATCCGCCCTGGTGCTTGGAACTAAGGGCGCTGTAGGAAGTACTTTTAATTATGCTGCTCCATTGTACTATAGCCTGATCAATGCCTATAATAAAGGAGAAATGAACAAAGCTCAGCAATTACAGCAAAAATCCATCGACATGATTCGCTTGTTAGGAAAATATGGTGGAATAGCAACCGGTAAAGCCTACATGAAAATTATGGGTATTGATTGTGGTGCATTCAGGCTGCCTGTAAAAAATATGGCTGCAGAACAATTTGAAGCTTTTCAACACGATGTTGAATCCCTTGACTTCCAAAGTTTTTGTTCAAAGTTGCCCCATATGATAAGTGTATAGTGACAAATGAAAGACTTATTGGTTATTTTATTGATTGTGATGTTTATTTCCTGTTCTTCTCTAATTCAAAAGAAGCCAGTCATTTCTATGCAATGGAAGATAGCGGGACAGATTCCTGCAAATTCAGGCCAAACACGGCAAATCGGTATTGCAGGTCCGATTGCGGGTTTCCATAATGATATAATGATAGTGGCAGGTGGTTCTAATTTCCCGGGTTCCATGCCCTGGTTGGGTGGAAAGAAGGCCTACTATAATGATTTGTTTTCTTTCAAAAAAATAGGGGATAGCCTTATCAGTACAACTTTGGTCCAGAGGTTACCCTACAAGGTTGCTTATAGCGCTAATTGTTCAACATCGGAAGGCATTGTCTGTGTCGGGGGTGAGAATGAGGACGGGATTATCAATAAGGTATTGCTTATTCAATGTAATGAATCAAACGGTGAAGTTAATTTCAGGCAGTTGCCAGACCTGCCAATAGCAGTGTCAAATGCGTCATTAGCAAATTTTGGTGATGTAGTCTATTTAATTGGAGGTGAAAGTACACCAGCTGTTTCCAATAATTTTTTTAGCCTCGATTTAAAAAATACAAAGCAAGGCTGGAAACAACTTCCATCAATGCCTATGGCAATTTCGCATGCAGTGGCAACCATTCAGTCAAACGGCAATAATGAATGCCTGTATGTTATGGGCGGGAGAAGGAAGAATATCCATGGGGTAAGCGACTTATTCTCTAATGTATTTGAATTTGATATGCAAGCCAACGTGTGGAAACAAAAAACCCCATTGCCCTACCCATTGTCTGCAGGGACCGGGATCTCAGCAGGTAATCATCAAATTCTTTTATTTGGGGGTGACAGGGGTGAAACATTTCACAAAGCAGAACTGATCATTGATTCTATCAATCATACGCAAGACAGTATGTTGAAAGCGGCACTCATTCAGGAAAAGACTGTTGTTCAATCCTCTCATCCCGGGTTTGACAAGACAATACTGGTATATGATACCCAACAGGATAAATGGTCATCAATCAGTATGATTCCTTTTGAATGCCCGGTAACTACAACCGCTGTAAGGTGGAAGGACCGGGTATATATACCAGGTGGTGAAATAAGAGCTGGTGTCAGAACACCACATATTCTTGAAGGAATATTGGTCAGATAATTTCGCCAGGAACACCGCAAAAGGGAAAATGTGACGAATAAATGTAGCATTCAAAATGAATAAGACCCAAAAATATTACCCGTGGATAGTTGTTGGCTTGTTATGGGTTGTCGCCCTGCTCAATTACATGGACCGTCAAATGTTGTCGACCATGAAGCCATCCATGCAAATGGATATTGCGGAGCTTCAATCAGCAACGAATTTTGGTTACCTGATGGCTATTTTTTTATGGATCTATGGATTTATGAGCCCCGTATCCGGAATCATTGCGGATAAATTCAACAGGAAATGGTTGATAGTTTTTAGCTTATTTGTTTGGTCTGCAGTCACCTATACCATGGGATATGCCACCACATTCAATCAACTTTATTGGTTAAGGGCTGTAATGGGGGTCAGTGAAGCTTTATATATTCCCGCAGGGTTATCACTTATCGCAGATTTTCATACCGCAAAATCAAGGTCATTGGCTATTGGAATTCATATGACCGGCCTATATGTTGGGCAAGCCCTTGGTGGTTTTGGCGCTACCATAGCGGATAAGTTTTCCTGGCATGCGACTTTTCATAGTTTCGGAATGATTGGCATTGGTTATTCCATCATATTGATGCTATTTCTAAGAGAAAAAAAGATTTCCGATTTTAATGGTCAAACCGATAAGATAGTTGTTCCCGACAAATCTTCCTGGTTAAAAGGCATGGCATTATTGTTTACAAATGTATCGTTCTGGATCATTTTATTCTATTTTGCTGTTCCCAGTTTGCCTGGCTGGGGAATTAAGAATTGGCTTCCAACATTGTTCGCAAATACATTGCATATTGACATGTCTCAGGCAGGTCCATTGTCAACATGCACGATTGCCGCTTCATCGTTCCTTGGAGTCATTTTTGGAGGGATCCTTTCAGATAAATGGGTGCAGAAAAATATCAGGGGGAGGATTTATACAAGTGCAATCGGCCTGGCATTAACGATCCCTTCTTTATTGTTAATTGGTTATGGAGATACGCTATTTCATATCATTACGGCGGCTTTTTGTTTTGGATTTGGTTATGGTATGTTCGATGCCAATAATATGCCTATACTTTGCCAGTTTGTCTCTGCCAGAAACCGTGCAAAAGCGTATGGCTTGATGAATATGGTAGGTGTATTTGCAGGGGCATTTATAACAGATTATTTAGGTAAATCGACAGATGCCGGTAATCTGGGAAAAAGCTTTGCCATGTTATCATCCATAGTGTTGGTAGCATTGATTGTTCTGCTTTATTTTTTAAGGCCCAAAGCCAATGATTTTGTAGACCTAGAGGAAGAAAAAAAATATACAGCTGTTGCAGAAGTATGATTTCTGGGAATGATGCTTTTGAACAAACCATCTGTCCTTAATAACATCAAATTATCAGTTGAAAAATTTATCATTTGCAATATCATTTGAAAGATTCCAGGCACAATCAATCTGCATATTTCCAGGATCGCCTTTTCTGATTGTTTATGCACAAAAGAATCATTATGGAATAAATTATATAAAATATTTTGCTGTATTTGTACTGTGTTTATTCAAACTGAGCTCCTCTGCACAGAATATTAAAGTTGCCTGTATAGGGAATTCTGTAACTTTTGGATTCACACATAAAAACCCTCAATCCACATCTTATCCTACTCAACTGCAGGAATTATTGGGTGCTAATTATGAGGTTAAAAACTATGGCATAAGTGGTTCAACGCTTTTGAAAAAAGGACACAATCCGTATTATAAAACGGCGGCATATACAGATATGCTTACTTTCAAGCCTGACATAGCAATAATACATCTTGGATTAAATGATACCGATCCCAGGGACTGGCCAAATTATGGTGATGAGTTTATGGCAGATTATTCATGGATGATTGAAACCGTAAGAAAAACAAATCCTTCCGTAAAAGTTTTCATTTGCAGGCTTACACCGATTTTCAATGGCCATCCGCGTTTTTTATCTGGAACAAGAGAATGGTATTGGCAAATTCAAAAACTCATTCCGCAAATAGCCAAAGTCAATAAAACAAGACTAATAGATTTTCACACGCCTTTGTACTCTCGTCCGGAATTATTACCTGACAATTTGCACCCAGATGAAGAAGGGGCTTCCATATTGGCTAAAACAGCATATCAACAACTAACAGGCAACTATGGAGGATTGCAATTACCAACTGTGTTTGCTTCGCATATGGTTCTGCAAAGAAATAAGCCCATTAGGTTTTATGGCACAGCCAATGCCCAGGAAAAGATTGAGGTGGTTTTCAATGGGAAAAAACAAAAAGTAATTGCAGATGAAAATGGCAAATGGGAAACAAACTTCCCTGCAATGGAAGCGGGGTCTTTGTTGAAGGCCACAATATCTTCTTTAAACAAAACCATAGTGCTGGATGATATTTTAATTGGTGAAGTTTGGTTCTGTTCCGGGCAAAGCAACATGGCTTTTCCCTTACGATCTGCCATCAATAAAAAAGATGAAATGCAGCAAGCCCAAAATAATACAACACTTCGTTTTTTGAATATGAAAGTTATTGCAGAAACTGATAACAATGCATGGGAACCTGCAATTCTAGATAGGATAAACAAACTCCAGTATTTTTCCGGCATCTGGGAAAAATGTGATTCAATTTCTGCTAAAAGTTTTTCTGCAGTGGCTTATTATTTTGCGAAAAGCTTACAGCAACAATTACATGTCCCGGTTGGATTGATTGAAGTGGCTGTAGGTGGCTCTGATACAGAATCATGGGTTGACCGCTACACTATGGAACAGGATCCGGAATTAGTGAATGAATTATACAACTGGCGTACATCAGATTTTTACCAGCAATGGGTGCGTGAGCGCGCCGAAATGAATGTAAAGAATGGCACCAATTTAAAGCAAAGGCATCCTTACGAACCTTGTTATAACTATGAAGCAGGTATTTCTCAATTTATAAATTTCCCCATCCAGGGGGTTATCTGGTACCAGGGTGAAAGTAACGCACATAATATTGAAATGCATGAAAAAGTATTTTCTAAACTGGTAGAAAGCTGGAGAAATAAATGGGGTTATGTGTTGCCCTTTTATTATGTGCAGTTGTCATCACTTAATCGCCCCTCCTGGCCTTCTTTTCGTTATAGCCAGTTGCATCTGCTAAATACTATTTCCAACAGTGGTATGGCGGTAACCAGCGATGCTGGTGATTCAATTGATGTACATCCCAGGAATAAAAGGATAGTGGGTGAAAGACTGGGCAGGTTAGCATTGCATTTTACATATAAACAAATGAAAATTGTGCCTTATGGTCCCATGCCAGTAAAAGCGCAAAGACTAAAAGGTGACATCGTGGTGTTATTTAGATACGCGGATCAATTAGGTACAGCAGATGGAAAGTTCTTACGTGGTTTTATGCTGAAGAACGAAAAAGGAGTAGCGATGGATGTAAAGGCTTTTATTCGAAACAATAAAGTTATTATACCGATTGGTAATAATGCAAAACCGGTTTCAGTGTTATATGGCTGGAAACCTTTTACAGATGCAAATCTTGTAAATGGAACACAATTACCTGCCTCCACTTTTAAAATTAATATTCAATGAAAAGATTGTTCGTCACTTTATTTTCTTTTATCCATTTCCTTATAGCTTTCAGCCAGGAAAAGGTTCCTGTTTTTATTTCCGGTACTGAAGGACATAAAAGTTATCGCATTCCCGCTATTGTAGGATTGCCTAATGGAGATCTTTTGGCATTTTGTGAAGGAAGGGTTAACGGCGCCGGCGATTTTGGAGATATTAATATAGTGATGAAAAGTAGTAAGAATGGGGGTAAAACCTGGAACTCCCTTATTACTATTGTAGATGCCGATTCTCTCCAGGCAGGAAACCCGGCCCCGGTTGTTGACCTGGCTGACCCATCTTTCCCCCAGGGTCGGATTTTTTTGTTTTATAATACTGGCAATAACCATGAAGGTGAGGTTCGAAAAGGAAATGGTTTGCGTGAAGTATGGTATAAAACATCAACGGATAATGGTAAAACATGGAGTGCCCCTGTAAATATTACTTTACAGGTTCACCGTCCTATGCAACCACGGGTTTATCCCGGTTACAATTTTGGCGAGGATTGGCGGAGTTATGCTAACACTCCGGGGCACGCCATGCAATTTCAAAATGGCAGGTACAAGGGAAGGATATTTATTCCTGCCAACCATTCTGCAGGTGCTCCAAAGGAACAATTTAGTGACTATGCTGCACATGGATTTTATACGGATGATCATGGCAAAACATTCCATTTGGGAGAAAGTGTTGCAATAGCAGGAAGTAATGAATCTATGGCTACTGAATTAAGCCATGGTCAACTTATGATGAATAGCCGGAATCAGAAAGGAGATGTACGTGCCAGGATAGTTTCCTTAAGCCGGGATGGAGGGATTACCTGGGATACCAGTTATTTTGATCAATCATTGATTGATCCTGTAAACCAGGGAAGTATATTAACTGTCGGAAAGAAAAAAGGGAGAAACATTATAGCTTTTTGCAATGCTGCTGATACTAAACGCAGGGATAATCTAACACTGAGGATCAGCTTCAATGATGGGAAAACCTGGTTACACCGATATGTGATTGATAAAAGCCCCGAAGGCAGTAAAGGAGATTATACAGCTTATTCCGATATGGTAAAAACCGGAAAGAATACCATTGGTGTGTTGTACGAAAAAAATGGATATAAAGAAATCGTTTTTACTAACATCAAATGGAAATAAATTTCAGGTACCTGTGGTAAATACTTAAAATAAGAACTAATAAAAATCTATTTAGAATGAGTTATACCTGGCAAGAACTGGTGGAGTTGCAGGAATTTTATTCCAATCAATTACTAAAAGATACCCTGCCTTTTTGGTTTCCCCGGTCATTTGATAAAGAACATGGTGGTTTTTTATTAATGAGAGATGCAGATGGAACATTAATGGATGACGATAAAGCTGTTTGGATCCAGGGCAGAGCTACCTGGTTATTGGCTACATTATACAATACGGTTGAAAGAAAGCAGGAATGGTTAGATGGTGCGAAGTTGGGTTATGATTTTTTAAACAAACATTGTTTCGACGAGGATGGACAGATGTTTTTTCATGTAACCCGCAATGGAAAGCCGATAAGAAAAAGAAGGTATTTTTTTTCTGAGACTTTTTATGTAATAGCCGCTGCAGCCTATGCCAGAGCCTGTGGTGATGAACAAGCTGCTCAGAATGCGCGAAATATTTTTACTCAATGTATTGCTTATGCCAACGGAGAAAAACAGCTTCCTTCAAAATTTACCCATACGCGTCCATCTAAGGGTATTGGTGTGCCAATGATCATGATCAACACGGCGCAACAGGTTAGGGAAACCATTGGTGATGATCGTTGTGATTCATGGATCAATAGGTGGATATCTGAGATCGAAAGGGATTTTGTCAAAGACGATATTCAATGCGTAATGGAACAGGTAGGGCCGGACGGCAGCATTATTGACCATATTGATGGACGTACGCTAAATCCCGGACATGCTATAGAGGGAGCCTGGTTTATTCTCCAGGAGGCTAAGTATCGAAACAACGACCCACAACTGGTGGCATTGGGTTGCAAAATGCTGGATTATATGTGGGAGAGGGGCTGGGACAAGGAATATGGAGGCATCTTGTATTATAAGGATGTTTTTGACTGGCCAGTTCAGGAATACTGGCAGGATATGAAATTCTGGTGGCCTCAAAATGAGGCGATCATTGCTACACTATTAGCCTTTTTAATGACAGGGAATGAAAAATATGCCAATTGGCATAAATTGATCCATGAATATGCCTATGCCCATTTTCACGACAAGCAAAATGGTGAATGGTTTGGATATTTACATAGGGATGGTAAAGTGGCTCAACCAGCAAAAGGAAATTTATTTAAGGGCCCCTTTCATTTACCCAGGCAGGAATGGATTTGCAGTCAAATTATTAAGGATCACGTGGAACGAAGTAATAATTACGTAAGCGCTGATGTTACACATAAATAAAAATCTCAGTTGGTTTATTGCGGGTATCATCTTCGCTGTGCTCTGGGCATCTGCTTCTACTGCAACTAAATTGGGCCTTACAGTTGCGCAACCTTTGATAATTGCTGAAGTACGTTTTGCATTGGCTTCCATTATTATGTTATTCATTGCTCACGTTATTTTAAGAAAGCGGTTGCCAATAAACGGCGAATGGAAGCAATTGGTGATGTACGGACTTTTGAACATCAGTATTTACCTGGGTCTTTACGTAGTGGCTATGCAAGACATAACAGCCGGGATTGGAGCATTGGCTGTTGCCACTAATCCCGTATTCATAAGTTTTCTTTCAGTTTTCTTTTTAAAAAAGAAATTGCATTATTCCCTCATTCTTGCGATCGTCGTATGTACACTAGGAGTAGTGTGTGCCTCCTGGCCTTTGTTGGGTAATGCTGCGGTAAGCGTAAAGGGGTTATTGATTTTGTTATTAAGCATGCTATCCTATTCTATTGGAGCTATTTATTTTTCGTCAAAGCAATGGAATGGATTGTCTCTGCTAACCATCAATGGATGGCAAACGTTGATCGGAGGATTGTTTTTATTGCCGGTAACATTTTTCTTTTATAACGGTTCTGGTAATCAATTTAACAACAGGTTTTGGTTATCAGTGGCATGGTTGGCCATTCCTGTTTCCATTTTTGCTGTGCAGTTGTGGTTATGGTTATTGCAGTTGAATGCCATACGCGCAGGCCTCTGGTTGTTTCTTTGTCCATTATTTGGCTTTATGATCGCAGCATTAATCATGCACGATTCTATAAATGCTTATACCATTGTTGGCGTTTTATTAGTGATAGTTGGATTGTTTTTATCTAAAATAAAAATTAAGACGAGTGAAGTTTTTCTTGACTGATAATGGCTTTGATCCCAGGACAAATAATTGTTGTTTGATTGTTGTTGTGGGTTAAAATGTTGTATTGTTCTTTTGGTGGGTAAGTAATAGGTGTGAAAGAATGAAAATGGAAAGGATGACAATATTCCCTTTTTATACATTATTGCAGGCATGCATCTTAAGATTGATCAACTGAAAATTTATTAAAAATTACTCCTTGAAATGCATAAATATTTCCTTTTCTTATTAATCCTGCTTGCTGGATTATTTTGTAAGGCACAACAAAAAACGGCCTATATAACCGGACCTTCAGTAACGCCGTATTACCAGCAGCGATACAGTTTGTTCAGTGCTTTGCCACAAACTTCCGGAGATATTATTTTTTTGGGTAACAGCATCACAGATGGAGGTGAATGGAGTGAATTGTTCCATGACCTGAGAATAAAAAACCGGGGTATCAGTGGTGACGTATCTGCAGGCGTATTGAACAGGTTGACTGAGATCGTAAATCGAAAACCAGGAAAGCTATTTGTCATGATAGGGATCAATGATCTTGCGAATGGAATATCAACTGATAGCCTTATTAAAAATATTTTGATCGTTGCAGATCAAATGCGTGAGCAGAGCCCAGGTACCAGGCTTTTTATACAGAGCTTATTGCCTGTAAATGACTTTTATGGCAAATTTGATGGTCACACCAAAAGGGGTAATGATATCCTGCTTGTAAATAAAAGCCTCCAGGAAAGTGCTTCATCGCATAATTATCAATTTATTGACCTGTTTCCTTATTTTAAAAATACCAAAGGAAAACTGGACACAGCTTATACTAATGATGGGTTGCATTTAACTGGTAAAGGCTACCAGTTATGGAAACATTTATTGTTTCCTTATGTATATGATGTGGAAGTTAATCCAGCTTTATTGCCATTGCCACAAAAATTACAATGGAATAAAGGGTTTTTTCCTTTGTATGCAAGCCAGACTATCAAAATCAATGATACAGCTATTTTAAGGCAAGGAGAGTGGTTGAAGGATCAGATTGAAAAATTGGGATATGTTATTCCCCTGAATAATGATGGTGGTAAAAATGTTATTGAATTAAAAATCGGGAAAGTTACGACTCCATTTTTTGAGGAAGAGGCCTATCGATTGAAGGTTATGCCTGAAAAAATTGAGCTGGTAGCTAATACTTCACATGGAATTTTCAATGGCATTCAAACACTGTTACAACTTGCTCGAACAGGAGTTTATCTGAATAGTTGTGAGATCACTGACTGGCCAGCTTTCAGTTGGAGAGGCTATATGATAGATGTTGGACGTAATTATATGTCAATCGATTGGTTGAAAGAGCAAATTGACCAGATGTCCCGCTATAAAATGAATGTATTTCATTTTCACCCGACAGAGGATATTGCCTGGCGTTTGGCTATTGAACAATATCCACAGCTTACAGCCCCTGAAAATATGTTAAGGGATAAGGGCATGTATTATACAGAAAATGAAATAAAAGAGTTGATTCATTACTGTAAGGAGAGATTTATCACCTTCATACCGGAGGTTGACATGCCCGGGCATAGTGCTGCTTTTAAAAGAGCTATGAAAACGGATATGCAAACTGATTCGGGATTAGTTATTGTAAAAAATATCCTTAAGGAGATCTGTGAAAAATATGATGTGCCATATATCCATATAGGTGCTGATGAAGTAAAGATTTCCAATTTAAATTTTATCCCGGAAGTCTCTGCTTACATCGAAAGCCTGGGCAAAAAGGTGATAGGATGGCAGCCTGGAGGAAATTTCACCGGTCAAACTGTTCGACAATTATGGATGGATGATGCAGGAAAGGTTATGGATAATTCAAAGATCCAATATCTTGATAGCAGGCATTTATATCTGAATCACATGGATCCTCTTGAAAGTGTTGTTACCATATATAACCGGCAGATAGCAGGAAAAGATCATGGTACTTCCAATGCCTTAGGTGGTATTATTTGTTTGTGGAATGACAGAGCGGTAGCTACAGGTGACGATATTTTAAAAATGAATCCTGTTTATCCTTCCCTATTGAGTTTTGCAGAAAGGAGTTGGAGAGGGGGTGGTCAGGCAGGATGGATATCAAATGTTAGTGATGGAGATAAAATTGGTTTTGCAGATTTCGAAAACAGGCTTTTGACCCATAAAGAACTTTATTTCAGAAACAAGCCATTTCCCTATGTAAGACAAACTTTATCGAATTGGCAATTGTTAGGTCCGTTTGAAAATAAAGGTAACCTGTCGGCTACCTTTTGGCCTGAAACAGAGATGGGTAAGGATTCGAACAGCCAGGGAATTTCTGTTACCGGGGGAACTATTGTACTGAGACATTGGTGGGCTCCCCTTATAAAAGGTGCAGTAAAAAAACCGAATGAAAATACAACCTGGTATGCGAGTTCCAGGATATGGAATGAAGTAGCAGGTGAAAAGGAGTTTTGGATTGGATTCTATAATCTATCCCGGTCAACAGCAACTGATTCACCACCACTAGGTGAATGGGATAATAAGAAGTCCGCAGTGTGGGTAAATGGAAACCTGGTGCCACCTCCTAAATGGAAGCACGGAGGGCAAAAAGGCAACCTTGAAATTCCTTTGGTGGATGAAGGTTATGATTACCGCGAAGCCACGAAGATCTATTTGGAAAAGGGATGGAATACTATATTGATTAAAGCCCCAATTGGAAGTTTTAAAGGGGAAAACTGGCAAAACCCTGTGAAGTGGATGTTCACTTTTGTTCCACTTTAGCAGAAAGAATAAGCAGGATGAAATCAAAACTTTAATTGTGGAGCCAGCCTGGTTATTTGCTCATAAAATAGTTGTGAATGAATATAAAAATAATGCTGAAACCTTTTTTTGTTCTCAACCTTGCCTTATTGATTGCTTTGGCGGCAATAGGACAGAGAGATACAATTCCTTTAAATAAAAACTGGCAATTTGCCATAGATAGCAATGCCTCTCTACCGGGAAATTTAGATTGGGAGAAAGCCCTTAAACATGTCAGTATAGTCCAACTACCCCATACATGGAATATTGCCCTGAAAACTCAAAATTATTATGGATGGGCATGGTACCAGAAAAAAATCAATATCCCGTCAAACTGGAAGAATAAAAATGTTGTGTTGAAATTTGATGGTGTTAACCACACGTCTATTATTTACATCAATAATAAAAAAGTAGCACAGAATTTAGGTGATGGTTTTAATAAAATTTCTATCCGCCTGGATAGTTCACTGAATTATGGAAAGGAAAATTGGCTCACACTGGCTGTGAATAATGATTATGGTAAGGAAAAAGTACCTTATGGAAGTTCTTTTGATTGGCCAAATGATGGTGGCCTTATTCGCCCTGCACGTTTGATTGTCAGCGATAAACCTGCTGCAACATATATGCATGTCACTCCTGAGTTAAACGTTTCCACCAACCAGGGGCATGTAAAGCTTAAGCTAGGATTCGACGAAAAAAACGATATTAATCTGAACATAGTTATAAGGGAGGAGAATCAACCTACTTCCAAAATTGTCTATAGCAAGGTAGTAAAGCCATTTTGGGTAGGAAAGGAAGCTATGGTTGAATTTTCACTACCTGATGTTCATCCCTGGCATTTTGACTTTCCCAATCTTTATCGTGTAGACGTTACCATAATGAAGGGAAGGGCCCGGGATAAGATCTCCGCTTGTATAGGGTTCAGGGAGTTAAAGTTTGTTGAGGATCAAACATTTCTCAATGGCGAAAGAATCAAGCTAATGGGTGTGGAATGGACAGCCGGATCTAATCCTGATTTTGGATTTGCAGAAACTGATACCCCTATTATCACTGCGATGGGAAAGCTCATGAAGGATGTGAATTGCATATTTAGTCGGCAGCATTTTCAACAAGGAAACGTGTTTTATGATTTTTGTGATCGCAACGGCATATTGGTGCAGCAGGAAGTTCCATTGTGGGGGCCAGAAACACCAGGTGGCGAAGGTATTCGTGATATTGCTACCAGGCAATTGGAAGCCATGATCAATAATTTGTATAATCATCCTTCCATTTTCTCCTGGGGTGTTGGTAATGAGCTGCGCGCCAGGGATGCGGATGTTAAACAAATGATCAGGGATCTCATGACAAAAGCACGAAACCTTGATCCTTCGAGGCATACAGCCTATGTCAACAATACTTTGACCCAGGGGTTTTATAATAGCCCAGGGTTTAGCCCTGATGCTGCTGATGATGGAGATTACCTGATGATGAATGAATATGGCGGAAGCTGGTGGCCAATTTCTGTTGGAAAGATTGGTATGTATCTGGATAGCGTGCATATGAGTTATCCTGAAAAGCCTTTCTTTATTTCCGAATTCGGCTTATGTGAACCCAATTTTAAAGGAGGTGATGAACGGAGAGTGGAAGATCTTATCTATCATATGGCTACCTATGAAAGTAAAACTTATATCGAAGGCGCTATATATTTTGATCTTACTGACTATCGTACGCATTACCCCGGTACACCGGAAAATAATAAATTCAGAAGAAGGGTGCATGGAGTGTATGATATGTATGGTCAGCCAAAACCATCTATGAAGGTATTGCGTGAGCTATCTTCTCCTGTAGAAGTGATGGGAGTTCATAATTCCAAAAAAGGAAAGATTGAAATTTCAGTGCAGGGAAGCATAGGCCTGCCGCAGCATATAGCCAGGGGTTATAAATTATACATTAGTGATAGTGCTGGAAATTATAAGAATACAAGAGCTTATGATATTCCAACCCTTCAACCAGGAGAGACAAAGCTTATTGAAGTTGATGATCTTTTTAACGGGGAAGGCATCGTTACCATCGTGAGACCCACTGGATTTATTGTGAGCCAAAAATCATTTTACCGGACTGCAGATGAGAAATAAGTTCTGCATCATACTATGTTAGAATACAAAATGGGTGATTTACTTTTTCACCTGGGCAAAGGTCAATACTCATTCAATAACAGAAGCAACGAATTGAATAAGGCGGGTAACTTCTTATTGGATTGTTGTTAGCACTTCATACAAAGTGACAATCCCTGACATCATAAAAAGTAAACGGGAGAGACACTGGCGGGAAACTGATTAATAAATGCCTGCTTCACTTGTGTTTACATCGCCAGCTAACTCTATAGATCTTATTAATGTTTCCGAATGGTGGAATTGGATTAAAAGGATAAACTGCAATACTCCGAAGGGCCAGGAAACAATTTAAGGCTTAATAAGCATGAAAAAGACTGCGCACAGAAGCTAAATGAAATATGCTATTAATACTCTTTTGCCTGATAGCCATTCTCGTAAAAAACAGTAGCCTTTTATAAATTTTAATTCTCTTTTGTCAAATCACACGGCTTTTTCCAGAGTCATTTTATCTCTTTCATTCTTTTTAAAATATTTTATAAGTTTTTAAATAATTTATTAAACTTTCCTATCTTCCATTAAATTTTACAATAGTTTTATCAATAATTACCCTGAAGTGACTAAACAAGATTCATATAAAAGAAACATAATCAAGCATTTATATTTTTCTGGACAATTATCATGTGCCGAATTAAGCCAATTAACGGATAAGAGTTTACCCCTGACCACTAAAATCTTAAATGAATTGATTGAGGAGGGTAGTGTTAAGGAATTGGGTTATGCTTTATCTACGGGAGGTCGGCGGCCCCAGATGTATTCTTTAAAGCCAGACCTGATGTATGTGGTGGGGGTTGCAATGGATCAATTAATAACCCGCATGGCCATCGTTGATATGCGAAACAATCTTGTCGGGAAGGTGGAGAAGTTTGAATTAACACTAAACAATAATCCCAATTCCCTGCAGGAGCTGCAGAGGAACATTTTAAACTTCATTAATCATTCAGGTATCCCGGTAAATAAAATAGCGGGCATTGGCATTGGTATGCCGGGTTTTGTAGATGTTAAAAAAGGGATCAACCATTCATTTTTGAAGGCAAATGAAGGAAGTATTGTTAGTTACATTGAATCGCAGGTCGGTCTACCCGTGTTGATAGATAATGATTCCAGCCTGATAGCATTGGCTGAGTTAAGACTGGGGGAAGCGCGCAACAGGCAAAACGTAATGGTGATCAATATCAACTGGGGAGTAGGTTTGGGAATGATCTTAAAAGGAGAACTATTCCGGGGCCATAATGGGTTTGCAGGTGAGTTTAGCCATATACCCTTGTTTACGAATAATAAAATGTGCAGTTGTGGTAAAAGTGGTTGTCTTGAGACCGAAACTTCATTGTTGGTTGTAGCTGAAAAAGCAATTGCAGGACTTAAAAATGGCAAGGTGTCTAGGTTGAAAAACCTGGTAATTGAAAATATTGAAGAAACAGCAGCTGCCATTATGGATGCTGCAGATAAGGGTGACAAATTTGCCGTTGAATTATTTTCTGAAGCTGGATATAATATTGGTCGTGGGGTCGCTATTTTGATCCATTTACTCAACCCGGAGTTAATAGTATTAAGTGGCAGGGGCGCCGGCGTGGGAAAATTATGGCTGGCACCTATCCAACAGGCAATCAATGAACACTGCATACCTAAGATTGCGGAAAACACAGAAATAAAAATTTCATCATTAGGCATCCAGGCTGAACTCATAGGTGCAGCTGCGTTGGTAATGGAAAACTTTGAAGTGCTGGAAACAGCAATAGAAAAAAATCCCGCAATGATGTGATAGCCTGATTCAATAATAAGATGTTCAATACCATAAAAATTTTAAAATCAAACTGCAATGAAAAGAATGACCTCAAAGCTTCTGCTTTGTTTGTTGCTGAATCTTTGTTTTGCTGTGGCAATGGCCCAGCAAAAACGGATTTCAGGAACCGTAAAGGATGGAATCGGTAATCCTATTGCCGGGGCAACCTATCATGTTAGGGGTACCAACATCAGTGGTGCAACGGATGAAAATGGAAATTTTAGTGTTGATGTAAAAGATGTTAACGCTGTAATTGAATTCACCTCCGTAAATTTTGCCAGTAAAGAGGTTACTGTTGGAACAAGCAATACATTAAATGTTGTATTGTCGGATAACAATAACAGTATGAATGAAGTAGTGGTAACAGCACTAGGTATCCGAAAACAGAAAAAATCTTTAGGGTATGCCGTACAGGAGGTAAAAGGGCAAACATTGGTGGAAGCAAGGGAGGTAAACCTGGTAAATGACCTTTCAGGAAAAGTTGCTGGTTTACAGGTGGTACGTTCTGGCAATGGCCCGGGAGGATCATCACAAATCGTTTTGCGTGGAAACAATTCATTAACGGGTACTTCCCAACCCCTTATTGTTGTAGATGGCGTACCTATGGATAATAACACAGGTCGTGTGGGCATTGGTTCTACCAATGATTTCTGGAACCCTTCTCTTGATATGGGTAATGGATTGAGTGATATTAATCCGGATGATATTGCGTCTGTTAGTATATTGAAAGGTCCTGCAGCAGCGGCCCTTTATGGATCGCTGGGTGGTAACGGTGTAATACTCATTACAACCAAAACTGGCAGAAAACAACCAGGCCTTGGTGTGACCGTTTCATCATCTGTAGGATTTGAAAGTATTTTTACCAGGCCTGAAATGCAGAACCTGTATGCACAGGGCAGCAATGGAATTTATGATTCACTTTCCACTGCAAGCTGGGGACCAAAAATAGCAGGCCAAACAGTTAATGATTGGGCAGGCAAACAGGTTATGTTGCAGGCCTATGATAATGCCAATAATTTTTTTAGTAACGGCATTGTTTCTAACCAGAATATTTCGATACAGCAACAGGTGAACAATACCTCTGTTTTTGCTTCTTATAATCGTTTCGATAATAAAAGCATGATTCCCGGCGCTAAACTTACACGTAATAATATTACGGCAAGGGCTGTTACCAAATTTGGGAACAATGATAACTGGACACTGGACACCAAAGTTCAATATATAAATGCTGTAGCTAAAAACAGGTCATTGGAAGGTCAAAACGGGAGCATTTTTGCAACTATATATGGGTTGCCCAGGTCTCTGAATATTCTCAATTTTGAAAATCCGCTTGACAGTAATGGAAATATGTTCTGGTGGCAAAAAGGGGCGGGCATGAACCCATATTGGGCTGCTAAATACAACCTGAATACGGATAACCGCGACCGCTATATTTTATATGCATCTTTAAAACACCAGTTTACCTCATGGTTAACAGGAGAATTGAATGGAGGTGCAGATATGTACACTACAAGTACAGAATCCAAAAGATATGGTGGAAGCCCGGGCAGTCAAAGTGGATCCTATGGTCTAGGCAAACAAACCTATCACCAAACCAATTATAGTGGCATGCTTACGGCCAAGAAGGATAATATTGTTGGCAGATTGGGTGGTTCAGTAATGGTAGGTGGCAACCTGATGGCATGGCAAAACAGCGCTATAGATATTAATGCAGGAACATTACGGGTGCCTAATTTGTTTTCAGTAAACAATTCTGTTGGTAATGCAGGTGTTAGCCAGGCATTTAGCCAGAAAAAAATCAATTCATTGTATGGCGCTGTGGAAGTGAACTATGATGGCTACTTGTTCCTGAATAGTACTTTTCGTAATGACTGGACTTCGGCACTTGCCCCAAAGAACAAATCTTATTTTTATCCATCGGTCAGCCTTTCTTATGTACTTACTGATATGATCAGTAATCATGGAGGCGATCTTCCTTCATGGCTAAGCTATACAAAACTAAGAGCTTCCTATGCTGCTGCAGGTAGCGATCTGGGCCCTTACGAACTTTACAATACGTATAGTGTGGGTACTGATCCAAATGGAAACACTACTGCATCAAGGAACGGTACACTATACGATTCCACCGTTAAAAGTCAACTGATCAAATCTTATGAAGCGGGTGTTGAAATGCGTTTCTTCCATAACAGGGTAGGATTTGATGTTTCAGTTTATAAATCTAATGCGATCCGTCAATTGATCAACCTTCCAATGGATCCGCTGAGTGGCTATAGTTCCATGAAAGTTAATTCCGGCAACGTTCAGAATAAGGGAATTGAAGTAACTGCTGATGCGCGCATTCTGGAAAGCCGGAACTCTTTGAACTGGACCCTGGGTGTCAATTTTTCCCACAACAAAAATACAGTGCCTTCCATTTATCCTAATATTGAACAGTACCAGTTAGGAGGTTTTGACAACATTAAGATCCTGGCCGTTGCCGGCCAGCCTTATGGTGAAATTTACGGAACTAAGCTTTTAAGAGTTACTGATGCTAAAGATCCAAACAATGGTCAACTGATTCTTACTTCAAATGGTCTTCCCAAAGCCACAACAGATATAACAAGGCTTGGTAACCAGCAGGCAGATGCTTTATTGGGAATATCCAACTCATTTTCTTATAAAGGCATAGGCCTTTCAGTATTACTAGATGCCAGGATTGGGGGCAGAATATTCTCTCAAACACTTGATAATATGCAACGCGCTGGTACGGCAGCAGTAACTGTAAATGGCGGAAACAGGGATTCCATGATTGTTCAGGGTGTGATTCCTGACCCGGGTGGTAGCGGGTTCATTGCAAATACAAAGAAAATTTCGACCCAGCAATATTGGGCAGCAATCGCGGGTACAGGAAATACCGGCATTACTGAAACCAATTTATATGATGCTTCCAATCTAAGAATAAGGAACATCCAATTGAGTTATACTTTACCCAAGACGGTGTTACAGAAGACATTTATTCAAAAAGCAATTGTATCTGTATCATGCAATAACGTATGGCTTATTAATAGTCACATGCATGGATTAGATCCCGAATCAGTATTTGCTACCGGGACAACAGCTGTAGGTTTTGAAAATGGAAGTGCACCAACCACCCGTACTTTTTACATCAACCTTTCTTTAGGGTTTTGATCATTAACTCTTTAATTCAAACAGTCATGAAACATATAGTTAGAAAAATAGCCTTACTAATCATACCTGCTCTGGTGTTTTCTTCATGCAAGAAAATAACAGACATCAATACAAACCCTGTAGCGGCCAGTAAAGACCAGGTGCAGGTGGAGTATTTTATTGATAACTCCATTATTCATGCGCAAATGAACCCGGATGCATCCGAACGAACGTTTGTGCTTTACTGGGTTCCGGCAGGCCACCAGATCAGCGATGCGGACGGTGCAACCTTTTCATGGGCCGATTATAACGATGGATGGATCTCAGCGTATTATAATAACCAATCCGGTGCTTTGAACTATATAAACAGCGCCATAGATGTTGCTAAACAGCAAATAGCTGCCGGTACCAATAAAAATTATACAAATAATTTAATGCAGGTTGCCCGGATATGGAGAGGATACCTGCTTAGCGAAATGAGTGATAATTTCGGTCCCATGCCCATCGAGGCATTCCAGGGTGTGAACCCTGAATTTAAGGATGTTAAGAATGTTTATTATTTCATCCTTTCTGAATTAAAAGATGCCACTGCAAAACTGGATCTTTCCATCACCTCTCTTCCCTCAGATGTTACAAAAGAAGATCCTGCCTATGAATTTAATTTTTCCAAATGGCAGGCCTATGGTAATTCTTTGAGGATGAGACTAGCCATGCGTTTATCGGAAGTGGATGCAACAAAAGCCCGGGCTGAATTTGAAGATGCCGCTAAAGGAAATCTGCTTACCAATGCATCACAGATCTTCCAGGTACAGGAGAAATCAGGTTGGGATGATCTTTCAGGAATGTATTCCCGTTGCTGGTATCAGTTACCTGAGGCCGTAACTTTCAATAACCTTGTGGTAAACCTTGGCAGCGTTACATCACAACAGCAAATTCCTACTGTGGTTAAAGACCCGCAGGGACAGGCTGCTGCTGTTGCTAATATTAAACCGGCAGACTATGCAGGTCAATATTATCCGGTACAATTAACCTCCAAAACAAACAATCCATTTGCAGCTTATTGGTTAGATGGCTTACCAAATACTATAGACCCCAGGTCTTACCAGATTTTTTATATGCCAGGAAATAGCAGTGATCCTTCCTTCCCTAATGGTACATGCGGCGCAGTTACTGCTAACACAACCGGTAAGGTAAAAGATGCAAGTGGAACAGTGATAAAAACCATTGACGGTAAATTCACCTGGAATCCTACACCGGATGGTAACTGGGGTATCAAGGGTGACTGGCATAATACACTTTTCCAGGGACAGGATATTGGTGCTTCTACCGGCATGTCTCCCTCGTTGAAAAATCAATTCAGAACGCAAAATGCAAAAAGGGTATTCTTTGGCCCCTGGGAAACGTATTTCCTGTTGGCTGAAGCTGCCGTAAGAGGTTGGACAACTCCTGTCGATGGGCAAACTTCGTATGAAACCGGTATTGCAAAAAGCTTTGAATATTGGGGAGTTTCATCCTACCTGGGTTCTTACATTGCCTCAACAGATTATAACAGGGTGGGTACTTCTGTCAGCTGGACCCATACTGCAGAACCTGGCGATAGCCATGTAATGAATTATGTTGATGGAATAACCGGGGCTCCCGGAACAGCCACCATTGCATATCCTGTAAACAATTTATATAAAAACGGAACAGTTAGAAATGACAAGCTTACAAAAATTATAACTCAAAAGTTTATAGCACAGACGCCCTGGCTGCCATTGGAAACATGGAATGACCATCGGCGCCTTGGGTTACCATTTTTTGAAAATGTGGTGTTGGAAGGTCCTATACAAACACTCCCTAAACTTAACAGCAGTAATTATATGACCAGCCAGGTTCAGTTCTTCCCGCAAAGAATGAAATATCCTTCTGGTTTGAAAAATAGTAATGTAAATGGTTATAACCAGGCGGTAGATGCATTGGGTGGTACAGATGAAGTGCTTACTCCATTATGGTGGGCTCAAAAATAGTAGTCAGTTTCTCATATAGCAGTGCTTGTATTTTCATAGCCCCTATTTCCATAGGGGCTATTTTCAAAATTCCCATATCTTTTTTAGAGCAATTGGATAGGATAATCGGGAAGTTTCCTGGAGGATATAATAGACTTTTAGGGCAGTAATTGAGATATAGTTTTCAATGCTAAATTTTATTAATAGGCAAATTGATTTTATATGATACGGTGTCGACTTTTTATTGTGGTATTTCTCTTATTTGCAACTAATGCCAAATCCCAAAAAAATTATGCTTTATTGGTCAATCCTTTTATTGGTACTGGTGGACATGGGCACACTTATCCGGGTGCAAGCATGCCATTTGGCATGATGCAACTAAGCCCTGATACAAGATTGGAAGGCTGGGATGGATGCAGCGGTTACCATTATTCCGATTCCCTGATCTATGGTTTTTCACATACACATCTGAGCGGCACTGGTATTGCCGATTATTGTGATATCCTGTTAATGCCTTTTGCAGGGGAAGTGAAATGGAAGAATAAGGAATATGCATCTCCGTTCTCTCATAAAACAGAAAAGGCGCATGCCGGTTATTACGAAGTTTTGTTGGAGAAGAACAAGATCAGGGCGGCTTTGACAACTGCTACACGTGCTGGCATCCATGAATACACCTTTCCTGTAGATAGTAAAGAAGGTAAAGTTTTATTGGACCTTCAACACCGTGATGAGGTATTGGAGTCATCAATTGAACTGGTTAACGCTTATGAAGTACGGGGCATGAGGCGAAGCAGGTCATGGGCTGCCGATCAATCTGTGTTCTTTTTTATGAAGTTTGAAAAGCCCGTCAAAGAATATGGCATTGCAGTAAATGATACTTTGCAAAAGGACCTGAAAACCGCAAATGGAAAAAACATCAAAGCTTATTTTGGATTTGACTTGCCTGTTGATAAAAAAATTCATGTGAAGATTGGCATCTCAGGTGTAAGCATGGAAAATGCAAAACTTAACCTCGAGGCTGAAATCATTAACTGGGATTTTCAGCAAATAAAAACTAACGCGGAAAAGGCCTGGAACAAAGAACTGGGGAAAATTGAAATAAAGGACAGGAACACAGATCAGCAAACTATATTTTATACAGCATTATACCATGCCTGTTTAGCACCCAATACTTATACTGATGTTAATGGCCAATACCGCGGCACTGATCAAAAGATCCACCAGGCAAATAATTTTACTAATTACAGTGTATTTTCTCTATGGGATACCCATCGTGCCTTGCACCCACTGATGACCATTATCAACCGCAGGCGCACGAATGACTGGATCAATACTTTTTTAGCACAATACCAGTATGGGGGTATGTTGCCTGTTTGGGAACTGAGTGGTAATGAGACCTTTTGCATGATTGGTTATCATTCAGTGCCTGTAATAGTTGATGCATATCAAAAAGGTATTCGGGATTTTGACCAGCAACTGGCATTAAAAGCAATGACTGATTACGCAGAAAGTAACCGCTTTGGTTTACATGAATACCAGGATTTTGGATTTGTAAGTAATGACAAAGACCATGAAAGTGCATCAAAGACCGTGGAATATGCTTATGATGATTGGTGCATTGCACAATTTGCTAAATGGTTGGGTAATGATTCAGTCTCTAGGAGATATTTATCAAGATCACAGAACTATAAAAATTTATTTGATCCTTCCACAGGTCACATCCGCGGCAAAGTGCAGGGTTTTTGGTATTCACCTTTCAATGCTACTGAGGTAAATAATTTTTATACCGAAGGGAACTCCTGGCATTACTCTTTTACTGCCCAGCAGGATATTGATGGATTGATCCAGCTGCATGGAGGAAGACAGCATTTTGCTGATAAGCTGGATGAATTATTTACCACATCAGAAAATCTTAGTGGTCGTGACCAGGCCGATGTTACAGGATTGATTGGCCAGTATGCCCAGGGCAATGAACCCAGTCACCATATGGCCTATCTTTTTAATTATGAGGGTAAGCCATGGCGCACACAACAGTTGATACACAAGATCTGTACAGAGTTTTACACCAATAGTCCTGATGGTTTAATTGGAAATGAGGACTGTGGCCAAATGAGTGCCTGGTATGTATTAAGTGCAATGGGAATATATGAAGTTACACCTGGCAGCGGTATCTATTCCCTGGGTACCCCATTGTTTGATGAGGTAAATATCCATATGGAAAATGGTAAAACCTTTTCCATAAAAGCAAAGAACAGAACTGCCACTAATTTTTATGTAAAAAATGTTTTGCTGAATGGCAAATCGCATCCTTCCACCTTTATCAATCATTCAGAAATTGCTAAAGGGGGCACCCTGGTTTTTGAAATGAACAACCAGCCAGATACCACAAGAGGAGTGAGGGTGCAGGACATGCCACATTCTTCTGTTAATGCTAAAGGATTTGTAGCTGTTCCCTTTTTCGATATGAGTACTAATAAATTCAAAACAACCCTGACGGTTGCAATGAAGGCATTGGATAAAGACGCCATTATTTATTACCGCATAAAAGATAAAAATATACAGCCAGCCAATTTCGTTCGGTATACAAAGACTTTTACAGTAAGTAATACCTGCAATGTTGATTTCTATGCAGAAAAAGATGGTGTGAGATCAGCTATAGTTACACAAACTTTTTACAAAGTTCCTTCCGATAGGACTGTAAGCGTTGAAAGTCAGGTTAATCCAATGTATACTGCTGGAGGAAAAGAAGCGTTGATTGATGGAATAACCGGGACAAGTAACTGGAAGACCGGTGAATGGCAAAGTTATTTTGCAAAGGATTTCGTAGCAGTCATCGATCTGCAAAAAATAAGACCGGTGAAGCATGTTGGAGTTCATGTCCTGCAGGATGTAAGTCCCTGGATCGTTTTTCCCAAAGAAGTGCAGTTCGAGATCAGTAATGATGGACAAACTTTTCAACCCTTGACAAGGATTGAGAATAAAATTTCTATGGATGAAAAAGGACCGGTGGTACAGGAATTGGGTGGGCCGGTAGATGCCGTAGGTCGCTTTGTAAAAGTAACAGCAAAAAATGGTGGTGTATTACCTTCCTGGCATGAAAGTGCAGGTCAGCCAACACATATATTCATTGATGAAGTGATCATAAAATAATCAATATAAAACTGTACGCCTTGGCTCTTTACAGTCAAACATGCCAATATTTTCATTCAATTTTTAGAAGAACAGTTATGAAGCGATATTTCTTTGTATGTTTCTTTCTCCTGTTATATGCAACTTCATTTTCTCAGGTAAACACTAACCCTGATGCTATTGAAAAGAAAATGCAATGGTTTCAGGATGCCAAACTTGGGATCTTCATTCATTGGGGCATCTATTCCGTAAAAGGTATTGGCGAAAGCTGGAGTTTTTATAATAAAGAGATCAGTTATGATGACTACATGAAACAATTAAAAGGCTTTACTGCAAACCATTATCAACCTGAAGAATGGGCAGCGCTGATCAAAGAAGCCGGGGCCAGGTATGCTGTGATTACTACCAAGCACCATGACGGGGTTGCATTGTGGCCAACAAAGCAAGATCATTTTAATATAGCTGACAATACTCCCGCAAAAAAAGATGTGTTACTGGCTTTTTATAAAGCGCTGGACAAACAGGGAATTAAACGTGGAGCCTACTTTTCATTGATTGACTGGAGCCATCCGGATTATACCGGATTTTTAAAAGATAGTAGTAGATACAAGATCGCTGAAGATCCAAATCGTTGGCATAGATTCAGAAATTTTGTGCAGGCACAGATCAACGAGGTCAATACTTCATTCAGGCCTGACCTGTGGTGGTTTGATGGCGACTGGGAGCACAGTGCTGAAGAATGGGAAAGTGCAAAGCTGCGAAGCAGCATTTTACAACAGAATCCCTCCGCAATCATTAACGGCCGCCTTCAGGGCTATGGTGACTATGAAACACCCGAACAAAATTTCCCGGTAAGTCGTCCAAAATACAGATGGTGGGAACTTTGTATGACCATCAATAATAGCTGGGGATACCAGCCGAAGGATTCAGCATGGAAAACGCCATTTGAAATTATTTCATTGTTCGCAGATGTTGTGAGTAACGGGGGCAATCTTTTATTAGATATAGGCCCAAAGGCCGATGGTACGATACCTGCACAGGAAGTTGCAGTTTTGAAAGAATTAGGAAACTGGAATAAGAAACATGAAGAAGCAATCTTTGGCACTTTGCCAGGGTTACCCCAGGGACATTTTTACGGACCTACTACTTTATCAAAAGATTCCGCCTCTTTGTATCTGTTCTTACCTGGTGGAACTACTGGCAATGTTATGATCAAAGGGCTAAGCAATAAGATTCAACATATCCAGGTGTTGGGCTCAGGGCAAACTCTATCACATAAAGTTGTTGGTAAGATTTCATGGAGTCCCGTGCCGGGCATTGTATTTATTAATGTGCCGGAAAAATATAAAGATCCTTATATGACGGTTCTGAAAATAAAATTGGAAGGACCGGTAAAATTATACAGGGGGCAGGGAGGCTTGAATTAAATATAGAGGAATAATGATAAATACAATTCCAGTTCCTGCATTTAAAAAATATACAATTATTCCCGTATTAGCCATGTCATTTTATTTATTTAAATGATTAGGGCTTGAAAAATTGCTTTTTATATAAGGCACAATATAAATTGCCAGGTAACTTTTATAATCTTAAAGATGATCAATCATTTCTCTACAGTCAGTAGCTGAAAATATCGATAGATGATTAAAATCAATTTGTAAAGATTCATTTATTTATCAAGAGACTTTATTTTCACTTTACATTACCAGGAAAAAGCTTCGGGGTTAAAGATTTACTGTCAATAAAATGAACCGAAAGCTTTTCATTAGATTTCCTGAGCGCCATTTTTTCTAAACTCATTTTTTAACTTTTGACAACCGGACAAGAATGAATTCAAATGAAGATTTGCAGGATGTAATCAGGCTTGAGAAAAATTCGCGCTCATTAGATCCAGAAGAGCAATTTCGCTTGGCAGCATGGAAACAGGCATTTGATTACGCCAATCAATTCCTGAATGAGCTACCGCAACTGCCTGGCTTTGGATATAGTGACTTTCAACGGCTCTCTTCCATAAAGATTGAAGAAAATGCAAAACCTATTGAAACTATCCTGGAGGTTTTACGAACAGAGGTTGATGTCTCAGGCATCTCTAGCGCTTCTGGAAAACATTTAGGCTTTATTCCCGGTGGTGGACTATGGGCCAGTGCACTGGCTGACTTGCTTGGAGACATTGCCAACAAATATTCAGGAATAGCATTCTCCGGCCCGGGATCAGTTAAAATCGAAAACCAGGTAATCCACTGGCTAACCAGCATTATCGGTTATACTGGGCAAGCCTTTGGTCACCTGACCTCAGGCGGTTCCATTGCTAACCTCATTGCAGTCAAAGCAGCCAGGGATTTTCATAATATCAATTCCACCAATGTTAGAACCTCTGTAATCTATTATGGCCAGCAAACACACCACAGCGTGTACAAGGCATTGCATATTACAGGACTCCACGAAGCAGTGCAGCGAATAATTCCACTCACTGATAATTACCGGGTTGACATAGTAAAGCTTGAACAACAACTAGCCAAAGACCAGGAAGCAGGGTTAAAGCCATTCCTGGTGGTAGCATCTGCAGGAACGACCGATACAGGTGCAATTGACCTCCTGGATGCAATGGCTAACCTAAGCGAACAATTTGGGACATGGTTTCATGTTGATGCGGCCTATGGCGGCTTTTTTATGCTGAATGATGAAATTAAGGATAAGCTAAAAGGCATTGAGCGAAGTGACTCAGTAGTGCTTGACCCACATAAAACCTTGTTCCTTCCATTTGGTTCTGGTGCGGTTTTGCTAAAAGATGGTAGCCGGTTGCTGGCATCCAATTCATCGAAGGCATCATATTTAACTGACACAGAAGGTATAGAAGATATAAGTCCTGCGGACACAGGGATTGAATTGACCCGGCCCAATCGCGGGTTACGCATGTGGCTTCCACTTCAGCTTCATGGCCTCGCACCTTTTAAAGCCTGCCTGCAGGAGAAACTACTGCTCATCCGCCATTTCTATACAGAAATTAAAAAGCTGGGATTTGAAACAGGACCATTCCCTGATCTAACGGTTGTCATTTTCCGCTATCCAGGTGACAACGATAACCAGCTTAACCAACGATTGATAGAAGCCATTCATGCAGATGGAAGGGTGTTTCTTTCTTCTACAAGAATTGAGGGGAAACTTTGGTTGCGTTGTGCTGTGGTCAGTCATCGTACACACCTTGAAGAAGTCAGTTTGACATTGCAAATGATCCGGGAAAACATTGAAAAAATTGTTCGTTAATCCGTTTCCCAATTTCTCAATTCTTTTTTTAAGAGCTGTTGTTATTATCTATTCATAAAATTGTATTACCTCACTTTCTATAAAGTTGGGAATAGCTTGCAATTCAAGGGAAGCATTATTGAGAAGGTATGTGCCAATACTTTATTCGCAGTGATAAATAAGGAGACAGTGATGTTAGGTATGCAATTTTAAAAACCTTAATGCTAACCTGGTTGACACTGAGAAATAGAAGATCTTGGTTATTCACCAATACTACTAAAAGCAAAAAAGCCGCTTAAAATTTTCATTCTAAGCGACTCTTTACAGATTTGATCTGTTGTTTGTGATCCCGCTGGGACTCGAACCCAGGGCCCATACATTAAAAGTGTATTGCTCTACCAACTGAGCTACGAGATCATTTCGTAATTGGGAGTGCAAAAATAAGGGGGTTGAGTATTGCTGCCAAAAAATCTTGCTTTTAATTTTTAATTAATTAACTCTGTTTGCAATTTCTGCATCACATCTTTCTCAATCATCTTTTGTGCCACAACGATCATATTTTTAAATGCCTTGCCCTTGCTGATGCCATGACCTATGATCACTGGTTTGGAAATTCCAAGTACAGGGGTGCCACCATAATTTTCAAAATTGAAACGGTCAAAATATTCATGGTGAATTTCCTTGCGACCTGTTATCTCAAATAAACTTTCTGCCAGCTTTAAAATGATATTACCGGAGAAACCATCACATACAATGATATCAGCTTTATCGATCAACACGTCACGCCCTTCCACATTGCCTATGAAATTGATGTGCTTGTTTTCCTTCAGCAGGGGATAGGTAGCCTGTGCCAGTAAATTGCCCTTGCCTTCTTCTTCACCAATATTCAATAATGCTACACGTGGATTTTCTATGCCTAAGATTTGCTGTGCATATACTGAGCCCATTACTGCAAACTGGTTCAGCTGCTCGGGTTTACAGTCGGAGTTTAATCCCACATCCAGCAAAAGGCCAGTGCTGCCATTCTCTTTAGGGATGATTGTAGAGATAGTAGGCCTTAATACACCTTCAATCGGTTTAAGGGAGTATAAGGATCCCACCAGCATGGCACCGGTATTACCTGCACTGATAAAAGCATCCATCTTGCCCGATGCCAGTAAATGAAATCCCACGGCTATGGATGACTGTTGTTTTTCTTTCAATGCCTTGGTAGGATGCTCATGCATACCAATCACCTGTGGTGCATGCACCACAGTATAATTTTTTTCAGGGATTGTATATTCAGTCAGCAGTGGATTGATCTTGTCTTCATCACCAATCAAAACCAGGTGCGCATTGCCTTCCTCTATATAGTATTGAATGCCCTTAATAGCTTCAAGAGGGGCGAAATCGCCACCCATCATGTCAATTCCTATCTTCATTCGTATCCAAAAATAAAAAATCCATGCTCCCGCCAATCAGCGGAAGATGGATTCTGTAAAAAAGATTTCGATTACTTCTTAATAGGGGAGGTTTCTGCAACTACTTGTCCTTTGTAGTACAATTTACCTTCACTTACATGTGCACGGTGACGTACATGTGTTTCGCCGGTAGCTTTATCTGTAGTAAGAGTAGCTGCTACAGCCTTATAATGTGTTCTACGCTTGGCACTTCTTTGCTGCGAATGTCTGCGTTTGGGATTTGGCATAACTAATAATTAAAAGCGTTCAAAAATTTTTTTAATACCAGCTTTTGTACTTTCCTCACAAGTCCTTGTCTCACTCACTTGTACTGCAACAAGTTTATTCAACCATTTGCTCTTTCGATTACTCCAGAGCCAATACTCTTTCATTTTTATCACATCCATCCGGTCACGGCTTCCAGGTCAATTCTCTTTTCCTGTGCCTTCACCTGTGGGTGGCGATTTGAATTTTTCCAATCCTTTCCATAAAGGATTTTCTTTGGGGGCTTCCCTGGGCTTTAGCCCGTTCAGCAGTTCCCTGGCAGCCGGGTTGCAATAAGGACCGTCCATATTCTCATATTCGCAGGTCTTTTGCATCGGTATGCTAAGGTTAATGAATTCATAGATCCAGTCTTTCACATATATATGGCTTTCGCCACGTGAAATGTAATAAACATCAGGATCTTCTTCCTGTTCATTCATCAATTCAGGTTCTTCCACCATTTTCACTGTAACTGTAAACTCATCAAACAACTGTAGCGGAAGCTCGTTGTTACAACGGTCGCAGGTCACATCAGCCTTACCGCCTATATCAAAGCGTAGGATCAAAAAGCTGTTATTCTTTTCCAGCTTTAATTTTACCTGGGCCTTCACCTGTAGGAAATCCTGAACCCCATAATCTTCAAAGAACCTGTCTGAAATTTCATAACTGAATTCATGAATGCCTGGTTTCAAACCCACAAAAGCAATCTCGTATTCCCTCCTGTTACTCATGTTCCAGATTTTATGACCACTCCCGCTAACTGCCGGGATTTATTTCAGGGTCGCAAAGGTAAAGGAAATAGGCTGAAAAGCAGTATTTTGCCCAAAGATTTTAACGAATCTGCCTATAAAAACATGCTGAAAAGTCTACTAAGGGACCGAAAATTACTATTACTTCTCTTTCTGGCCATTGCTATCAAGCTATTTTCTTTAAATGAGGCTTTTGTTGAACAATACTATACTTATGGATTTTATCCCTGGATTTCCCGCATATTAAGAACTGTGTTTGGCTGGATTCCGATAAGTATTGGTGACATACTTTACCTGGTAGCATTTATCTGGCTGGTTTGGAAGGCCTGGAAGTTCATTAGCCTGCTGGCCAAAAGAGAACTGAAAGAATATCTTTCAAGGGTGCTTTTCCGTAAATATGTCAGGCTGGTTTTATGGATCTATATCGTTTTTAATTTGTTCTGGGGTTTGAATTATAACCGGGAAGGCATTGCACACCAGTTAGGATTGCAGGTTCAAACCTATACAGCAAATGATGTTTATGAGCTGGCTGCTGCGTTGCAAACCAGGTTAAATGAGTATGCAGGGCAAGTAGACTCCCTGGAAAGGCTTCAACTGGATAATAATTCCATTTTGTTCAGGGAAGGAGTGGAGGTCTATAAAAAGGTCAGAATACAATATCCCTACTTAAGCTACCAGCCTTCTTCCATAAAAGGTTCACTCTATTCCCATGTAGGACAATTCTTTGGCTTTACAGGTTATTATAATCCTTTTTCCGGTGAAGCACAGGTTAAGACCACGGTGCCGGTATTTGTAAAACCCTTTATTCTTTGTCATGAAATAGCCCACCAATTAGGTTATGCTAAAGAAAATGAAGCCAATATGGTAGCTTTCCTTGCTGGCAGGGAATCAAACAATATTGAATTCCGCTATTCTGCCTATTACGATGTGTACACCTATGCCACCAGGGAACTGGTACGTTTTGACACTACCCGCTTTAAAGAGCTTCGCCTGGCTGTGCATCCTCAATTCAAAAAAGACTACAGGACCTACCTGGAATATATTTATAACAGCCGCAACGTTGTGGAGCCCTTTATGTCAGATTTTTATGATAGCTACCTGAAGATGAATAACCAGCCAAAAGGAAAGGCAACATACAACGAAGTGGTGGCCTGGTTAATCGCTTACATGAAAAAATATGGCAGCCAGGCACTATGATTTCATTCATTATAGCTCAATAACCCTATTTATTCCTCCCTGTTCACCAGATTAGATTTTAATGGGTATTTCCATTGAATATTCCTTGCCTTACTTCGGCTCTCAAATATATCTGCTCCCGGGCTGATGTATAGCTGCCCCCTATCTACTCCCTACCTGCGGTATAGATACTGCGTGGTGATCACGCAGTATCTATACCGTAGCTATACTGCAGCCAGGACGTTGGTATACTGTAGATAGGAAGAAGGGTGGGAATATCGAACAGATGAACAAGGAATAACGAATGATGAAGTGGGGTTAGATTGGAGAGGCATTGTTTATAGCGGTTCTGGCATAGGTTGAAGGAGGAAGAATGCTCAATGAGCAACGCTCAATGCTCAATGTTCAGGGAGGGAAAAAGAAGTAAGGATCAATTGATTAGAGAGGAAAACGGACAAAAACGGTCAATGCGGTCAAAAGCGGACATTACCGGTCAAATCGGTCAAAAACGGCCAAAACGGACATAGGGGTTTTGAACTGAGAGGGATTTTCAAAAACTTGCAGCTATAAAACCAATATCACATGGCAAAGCAAGTCGGATACATTACAGCAACAGGAACCGTGGATGGTGACACGAACTTTTATTATGACCCGGAATGGGGCTTTTTGGCAAGAATGCTTCCGGGTGTAAGCAGTAAGCGCTTCTGGAAGGATCCTGCCTTTGAAGGAAGCCGCAGAAGCGCTGAAAGGTTTGGTACAGGCAATATCATGTCCTCCATCATCTACCGTTTTGTACCGGTTAAAAGAAGGTACAGGCAGTTGTTTAAACAGGTAAGGACCATTGCCATTGTCTGTTTAAAGCAGGGAATGGATAAACCAGGGGTATTCACAGCCCTGCATACCTTCCTTACTGAACAAAAGCGTACTTCCTTAACCAATGAGCAGTTTATCCTTTTGCTCTCTTCCTTTGAACAGGAGCTGGCAGGAAGGCTCAAAGAGCCAAAGCCCCAAAAGGTAAAGAAGATGAAGAACAAGCTGGAGATAACAGTGAAAGCACCCCTGAGTGCAGAAGACACCGAGTACTTACAATTATACATGGATGATTATGACTGGACCATCAGGTTTGAGGGAGATTTTCCTCCCAACTACCAGATACCATTCTTTCTCCTTAAACATGCTGCTTAAGGAAGTTTGTAGTTTGTAATTTGTAGTTTGTAGTTTTTCAGGTCAAACAGAACTATTATTTGCAGTTATACTTGGGTCAAACGACTGGTTAGTTTGCAGGGTGTTATTGGTTGCAGGCTTTACATTCAAAACAAAACGGTCAGGGTTGTAGATTCTCCTTGTCAACTTTTTAACCTGTCAACCCTTTTGCTTGTCAACCTTTCAACTTGTTAACTTGTCAACTATGATTTTACTTTTTCTAATTAAGAATTACTTCAGAACTTATTCTTCCACATCATACTCTCCACGGGTGTATTAGGCTGGCCGCTGTATTTGGCGTTGGCTTTCTGGTTGTAGCTGACCAATATTTCACCATCAACAGGGAAGTAGATCAATTGACCTACAGGCATGCCGCGGTAAACCTTTACGGGTTGCTTTACAGATATCTCCAGTGTCCAGTGTCCACAGAAGCCTACATCGCCTTTACCTGCTGTGGCGTGTATATCGATTCCAAGGCGCCCGGTTGATGATTTGCCTTCCAGGAAGGGTACATGGGCATGTGTCTCTGTATATTCTTCGGTTACGCCCAGGTAAAAAATGTGAGGATATAAAACAAAGCCTTCTTCGGGTATTTCAAAATGCTCGATCTCATTGTGTTTTTTAGCATCTAAAATATGCTCCCTGTAGGTTGCGAGGTAGCGTCCAAGATGTACGTCATAACTGTTGCTGCCCAGGCAATCCCGGTGGTATGGTTCCAGCTTTATAGTTCCTTTTTCTATCTCTTCCAGGATGCGTGAATCAGAAAGGATCATGAATATTTTGAATTTTGGCTATTTATGTTTGAATTTTGGCTCAGGCAAAATACTTGCGATTTTTGAAACGATGCCCATTTTTTTTCAACAGGATATTGATAAATCCACCAGGCTGGCCATTTGGAAGTTAGAAGAACCGGAAGCGTTCTTTTTAAAAGCCGTGCCCCTCCAGCGTGAAATTACCCATCCACATAAGCGCTTGCAGCACCTGGCAGGCAGGTGGTTATTGAAATATTTATTTCCTGCATTTCCCCTGGAATTGATACGCATTGCCGATACCCGGAAACCATTTCTTGAAAATGAGGCCTTTCACTTTTCTATTTCGCATTGCGGAGATTTTGCTGCAGTCATTGTCAGTGAAAATTGCAGGGTAGGAGTTGACATTGAGATCCCTTCCCATAAAGTAGAACGCATCAAGCATAAGTTCCTTCACAGCGAGGAATTGGAATTGTTACAAGCCCAGGATATGGACCATATTATACCCCTGACCCTGATGTGGTCATGCAAAGAGGCAGTTTTTAAATGGTGGTCCTATGGTAATGTTGATTTTAGCGACCAGATCAGGTTATCGCCCCCCGGCCTCAGTGACGCGGGTTCTATAAATGCCTGTTTCATTGAAAAAGAAACGTTTGATCTCTCCCTTCAATATAGTTTATTCAAGGACCTTTGCCTTGCATGGGTCAGCACAGGGTTTTGAATGCAGCGGCCACCACAGGCATTTAGACACTAAGTTATTTCTCTGTACTACCCCAATTATTTCAAAATCAATTTCGGGTCTGTTTCCTCTTCTTCTTCAATTCCATCTTCCAATAATGGAATATTACCGATAGATGCACCTGCTATCCCTTTAATGGAGCCATACATGCCGGAAGTACTTAACAATACTCTTTCCAATTGTTTTTCGCGTTCCTTCCAGATCTTTTCCATTTGTATTCTTTCTTTGGTAATAGAATTTTTCATGGAAAGAAATCCCTCTACAATAGTTTCTATTTGCTGGCGAAATTCAATACCCGTAAGATAGCCATAGAGCATGTGCATTTTCTCGCCCTTATTTTCTTCAGCTTTCTTTGTTTCTGCAATCCGTATGATTGTATGTCGCAATGCATTCGTTAGCGCTAATACCTCGCTGAAGGAACAAATCCAAATACCATCTTTCTCCCCGAAGCAGGTCATTTCTTTGGGGTATGCCTGGGTAACGAGAATAGCTACATCGGCTTGTTTGTTGCGCATGTCAGCTTTTAGCTTTTCTATCCATCCCTGATTGAAAGACTTGGTGCGCTTGCTTTCAAAAATGATCTTACCGCAATCTTGTCCCAGCTGATTTCGAACCATCTGTATGCAGTCTGCCCCTTCAACGCCTTTGCCTACTTCACCAATACTATCAAAAGGAAAATGATCCTTCAATATTTCTTCCAGCAACAATTCCTGTACTTCTCCCTGTAATTGCATTGAACCCTGTTCTGCTTTACGCTTCATTTCATCTGCCAGCTTGCGCTGATCATCCAGTTGTTTTTCCAGCTCTTTTAGTTTAAGCTGGTACTCATGTTCTCTCACTTCATTTTTTTGCGCTTCCATTTTGCGGATCTCTTCGGAAAGACGTTCCCTTTCTTTTTGCATGGCGCGTTTGGCTTCCAGCTCAATCTCCTGCTCTTTTGTTTTCAGCGCTTCTTCCATTTGTAAATATTCCATCTCTTTCAGCCTGGCAGTTTTCAATTTCTCTTCGCTATCCCTGGCGCTTTGTTGAAGCAACCGTAGCTGGTTTTCAAAATCAGCGGCGATACTTTTGCGCAATTGCTGCTGGATCTCTGTTTCCAGTTTTTGTTTTTCTACCTGTAGTTTTTGCTGGAACAGTTCATTTTCTTTCTTTCGTTTTTCTTCAAACAATTTTTGATCTTCTTCCAGCTTTTTCTTTTCAAGACTTACCTGGTTTCGCGATTGTTGAAGCTGTTTTTCATATTCCTGCCTGATCTTTTGTTCGGCATCTGCAGAAAGCACTTCCTGTACGTCAAATTCATTCCCGCAATTAGGGCACTTTATATGATTGGCTGACATCCTGGTATTTTTTTACAAATTAACGGTAGTTCCTAAAACATTTAGCATTTTGGGGAAAAATCAAGGTAATTGAATGCAATGCAAATTGTCCATGCCCTGGTGCATTCAGGTAATCAGATTTCAAATTGAACCTCTTTACATAATGGCGCTTTTAAAAAAAATTTGCTTGTTAGAAATATTCACTATTATCTTTGCCGCAGTTCTTTTTTAATTTACTTATCAAGAAAGGCTGAGGGATATGGCCCTTTGAAGCCTTGACAACCTGTTCTGATTTTCATTCAACCTGTTTGAAAGAAAATAGAATAAGGTGCCAACTCCATCACGCAGGACGATTGCGTGACAGATAAGTCAGATAATAGCTTTAAAATTTACTACTGTAAAATATTGAAAGCTCTTCTGATCTATCGGGAGAGCTTTTTTTGTGCCCACAAGGCACTTAAAAGCTTTACCGATAAAAAATATTCCTCTCTTTCCTGGTAAGTCCTTCTTTACAAATTAACTAATCTCCCTGCGGGGACAAAACCAAAGAGATGAGTAATATAACAGACATCGTTCACAGCATTCCAGTAGACCCACTAACCGGAGCTATTTCTGTTCCGATCTACCAGACATCAACATTTATCCAGGAAGCTCCTGGCGTGAATAAAGGTTATGATTATGCACGAAGCGGTAATCCCACCCGCACCGCACTGGAAGACCTGATCGCACACCTGGAAGAAGGCCAGGTTGGTGCAGCTTTCGGAAGTGGGTTAGCTGCTATTGATGCCGTTGTAAAGTTGTTGCAAACCGGTGATGAGATTTTGGCGGTGGATGATATTTATGGAGGTGCTTTCAGGTTATTTACCCAGGTATATCAAAAATTTGGTATTACGGTAAATTATGTTGATGCTACAAAAGCTGAAAATGTTTTTGATGCCATTACACCAAAAACAAAATTGATATGGATAGAAACACCTACCAATCCCACACTAAAGATCGCTGATATTGCAGCCATCGCCAGCATAGCAAAATCTTCAGGGTGTTGGCTTTGCGTGGATAACACTTTTGCTTCACCCGCCTTACAAAAACCTCTTTCACTGGGAGCTGATATTGTAGTTCACTCAGCCACCAAATACCTTGGAGGCCACAGCGACCTTATTGCAGGATTAGTGGTTACAAAAGAAAAGGAGTTGGGAGAAAAGATCCGGTTCATTCAAAATGCCAGTGGTGCTATACTTTCCCCATTTGATAGCTGGCTGGTGATCCGCGGTATTGAAACTTTACCGCTGCGCATAAAGCAACATTGTGCCAATGCTCAACTAATAGCGGAGTACCTGGAACAACACCCATTAGTTGATAAAGTTTTTTATCCCGGGTTGCCTGGTCATGTTAACCATGAGATTGCCAAACAACAGGCAAAAGGATTCGGAGGAATTGTTTCTTTTAGTTTAAAAAATGATACGGATAAAGCTGCGGTGCAATTGGTAACCTCAACAAAATTATTCAAGCTGGCAGAAAGCCTGGGTGGGGTTAAAAGTCTTTTATGTCACCCGGCAAACATGACCCACAAATCCATTCCTGCAGAAAAAAGAAGAGCAGCTGGCGTATCAGATAGTTTGGTGCGGTTATCTGTGGGTCTCGAAGATGCAGAGGATCTTATTGCAGACCTGGAACAAGCTTTATCCCAGCTGAATGATACTGCAGAGATTCATTCTTTAACAGAAAAAAAGCAAATAGCCATTTAATTATCAAAAAACGTTTATTATAAATTTGTAGTGTCTACATGAACTCATTAACACATACCAGGATAAATGAAAGCAAGCTTACCCTAGCTTGTTGTATGTGTTGTATGCCGCAAGGCATACTATAATCTATGGCCTTTTGGCTTTACCCCCTGACGCTACTTATTTATTCATCACCTGCTTCACAAAAAACTTACAGTTATGAGCAACTTACGCTTCGAAACACTTCAACTTCATGCCGGCCAGGAAATTGATCCTACAACCAATTCAAGAGCTGTGCCTATTTACCAAACCACTTCTTATGGATTTAAAAATGCAGCACATGCAGCCAATCTTTTTGGACTGAAAGAATTTGGCAATATCTATACGCGTATAATGAACCCCACCACCGATGTATTTGAAAAGCGCATAGCTGCTTTAGAAGGCGGTGTAGCAGCACTGGCTACCAGTTCGGGACAAGCCGCGCAATTCCTGGCTCTTACAAATATTCTGCAATCGGGTGATAACTTCATTACCACAACTTATTTGTATGGAGGTACCTACAACCAGTTCAAGGTATCTTTCAAACGCCTGGGCATAGAAGCACGTTTTGCCAATGGTGATGATGTGGAAAGCTTTGTTCCGTTGATGGATAAAAATACCAAGGCCATTTACCTGGAGACGATTGGAAATCCCAGGTTGAACATTCCTGACTTTCAAAAATTTGCAGACCTGGCTAAAGAGTATGACCTGCCACTGATCGTTGATAACACGTTTGGAGCAGGAGGCTATTTATTCAAACCACTGGAATGGGGTGCCAATATTGTAGTGGAAAGTGCTACCAAATGGATTGGTGGTCATGGCACTTCCATTGGAGGTGTTATTGTTGATGGAGGTAATTATAACTGGGGCAATGGAAAATTTCCCCAATTCACTGAGCCATCGGAAGGTTATCATGGACTGAAATTCTGGGACATCTTTGGAGAAGGTAATCCTCTTGGTTTGCCGAATATTGCTTTTGCCATTCGGGCAAGGGTGGAAGGATTACGTGATTTTGGAACCAGCCAGAGCCCTTTTAACTCTTTCCTTCTGTTACAAGGCCTTGAAACACTATCTCTTCGTTTGGAAAGGCATATACAGAACACGCAGGCCCTGGCTGAATGGCTGGAACAACATCCACTGGTTGAATTTGTAGAATACCCGGGTTTGAAAAGTAGTCCGTATTACGAGCTGGCTAAAAAATACCTTCCAAATGGATACGGTGGTATTTTAAACTTTGGTGTGAAAGGCGAAAAGGAAAAAGCAAACCAATTCATCGACAGCCTGAAACTGGTAAGCCACCTGGCAAATGTGGGTGATGCTAAAACGTTGGCCATTCATCCGGCTTCTACCACACATGAACAATTAAGTGAAGAAGAGCAGAAAAGGGCAGGAGTGGCGCCCAACCAGGTGCGCATCAGTGTGGGCCTGGAACATATTGAAGATATCAAGGCCGACCTGGAGCAGGCATTTCAAAAAGTATTTTCAAAAGAACTGGCCTGATCATTCATTACAATCATAAGCAGGATGCAATAAAAGCATCCTGCTTTTTACAATGACAAAAACATTTTACTATACAAATCCCTTTGTTTTAGAATCTGGTGAAGTTCTTCCCGGTTTTCACCTTGGATACACTACACTTGGCATATTAAATGACAAGGCAGATAATGTTGTATGGATCTTTCATGCTCTTACAGCTAACAGTGATCCATCTGAATGGTGGTATGGCTTAGTGGGCGATCAATGCTTATTCGATCCGTCAGGTTATTTTATAGTTTGCGTGAATATGCCAGGGAGTTGTTATGGTAGTATATCTCCCTTGGATCACAATCCCCATAATAATGAACCCTATTATCATGACTTTCCTTTATTTACTACCAGGGATATGATCAGGGCATATAAGCATTTAAAAACAGAACTGGGAATTCACAAAATCAAAGTAGGCCTTGGAGGTTCTATGGGTGGTCAACAGTTGCTGGAATGGGCCATTGAAGAACCTGGATTATTTGATCATATCATTCCTATAGCCACCAATGCCAGTCATTCTCCATGGGGAATAGCCTTTAATGCCACGCAAAGGTTTTGTATTGAATCAGACCCCAGCTGGAGAAATAAATCAGGCATTGCGGGCATGGATGGCATGAAGGTAGCAAGAGCGGTGGCCTTATTATCTTACAGGAATTACCATACATATACTTCATCGCAAAAGGGATCACATTTTGTCACTGTGGATGGAACTGTTAAGGAAGTGTATAAAGCCGAGACTTACCAGCAACACCAGGGCGAGAAGCTTGCCAGGCGATTCAATGCATTCAGCTATTATTTCCTGAGTAAATCAATGGATTCACATGATGTCGGTAGGAGCAGAACGTCCATTGAAGATGCACTACAATCAATAATAGCGAAAACACTGGTGATCAGTATACACTCAGACATTTTGTTTCCGCAGGCCGAACAGGAGTTCCTGGCTGCAAATATCCCATCAGCAAAACTGGCCATTATTGATTCACATTATGGACATGATGGATTCTTACTGGAGTTTGAAAAGATAACAGAATTGATCATTCCTTTCCTGGGAATTACAAAACAATCAAAAGAATTAGAAACATTAAATATCAGGCATGAAACACGATAAAGTTTTACAGATAGGTTTATTTGGATTTGGAGTAGTAGGAGAAGGCATTTACAAAGTATTGCATCAGACCCCCTCCCTTAATGCATTGATCAAAAAAGTCTGTATCAAACATGCGGAAAAAGAAAGAAATGCACCTTCTGCATTATTTACCATCAGTTATGATGATATATTGAACGACCCGGGTATCGACATCGTTGTAGAATTGATCGATGATGCTAAAGAAGCCTTTATCATTGTAAGCACTGCGCTGAAGAATAAAAAATCGGTGGTTAGTGCTAATAAGAAAATGATAGCTGAGCACCTTCCGGAATTATTGCGCTTACAGGAAGAAAATGAGGTTTCATTTCTTTATGAAGCTGCTGTATGCGGTAGTATTCCTATTATACGTAACTTGGAAGAGTACTATGACAATGACCTGTTGCAAAGCCTCTGTGGTATTGTAAACGGGTCTACCAATTACATTCTGACCAAGATTATAGATGAAGGACTTTCTTATGCAGAAGCACTTCAGAAAGCCCAGCAACTGGGTTTTGCTGAAAGTAACCCGGCCCTTGACGTGGAAGGGATAGATGCCACCAATAAACTAACCATACTTTTGGCGCATGCTTATGGGATTATCTCAAGGCCTGAAGAATTATTACACCTGGGTATTACACGTCTTCATGCTACTGACACAAAGTATGCTGAAGAAAAGTCCTACCAGGTGAAATTAACGGCGCAAGCATATAAATTATCCAATGGGAAAGTGGCCGCATTTGTTCTTCCCCAGTTTGTAAGAGCTGAAAGCCAGTTGCACGGAGTAAAAAATGAATATAATGGTGTGATCATTGAAAGTAAACTGGCTGATAAGCAATTTTTATATGGCAAGGGAGCCGGCAGGTATCCTACATCATCAGCAGTGATCAGCGATATATCAGCCCTGAGCTATGATTACAAATACGAGTATAAAAAGCTGAACCGTAAAGAAAAGTATGCGCTTACTACAAACTATTATTTAAAAGTATTTGTGAGTTTCAATGACTGGACAGAAGTGAATAAATGGGATTTTGAACAGGTCTCAGAATTTCATAGTACTGCGGACAGGCAATATTTATTGGGACTGATACATGTGGAAAAGCTAAAAAATGCTTCATGGTTCAATGATGGCGCAGTCTCAGTGATCTTATTACCTGATAGCATCACGGAAAAAGATGCGATCATATCTAACTCTCTGAAGAAAGTAAGCCTTCAATTGGCGGGAGTAAATTAAACAAAAGTATTAGAGTGGTCTGATATGGTATATACTAGTAGTTCTAAGTAATACTTAAGGCTTCGGTAAATTCAGGAGTTAAAAAAATTGGTTAGGTTTAGGCTATCCTTGAGTTCGGTTTCACACAGAGCCAAAACAATAGTGCTGATACTATTGGCATGGAAAGCCAGGTGCGTTTTTTTGATCTCAAAGGCTGCCACTTCCAATGCCTTTTCGTGGTAATTGCGGATGATGCTTTTGCCTGCAAGAATGGAAGCAAATGATTGCAGGTAGGTATTGGAAGATTGGGCAATTTGTTCGGCCTTCATCTCCTGTAATTCATATGCAGCAGCATCCCTTACCCTGCTATTGGAACTTAAAAGATTTTCCTGGGCTAGTGTATGAAACTGGTCGCCAATACGTAATGCAAAAATGGAAAGTATCAGGCTATCCAGGAACTCGTAGTTAATAGCGTTAAGCTGAACATCTTTAAAAGTATATAAACCTTCAATTCCGGATAAAAGCAGGAGCGGATTAATATTCAGTTGCTTTGCTTTTGAAGTTACATTATGTAAGAAAAGCTGCTCGTTCATGAACAATAGTGTTTGAAGTTTTCAAGGGTTTCTGCCAAATCAGCCACAAGATATTGGATTGTTTTTGTATGTTCCTTCTGCTAAAAAGCATAATACCGAAAAGCCTCAGCGCCAGTTTCTTAAGAAATTTATAAACCTGTTTTTTTATAACGACACACCCGTTTTTTTATTGGATCATTGGTTGTATCTTCAATGCTCATCAAAGAAAAGGAGGTATTCATGATATCTACAGATTATTCATGGGAACCTTCGGTTAGTTTCGCCTAACCGGGTTGCGCCATTAAAATATCTGAGTGACGCTGAGGCGTTAAAAAGCCATTCTGAAATTCAGGATGGCTTTCTTATAATATAGAAATTGAAGTTAAACGTCAGTATCTCTTTCAACAGTTTTAGTCACTGTTACGCGATCTGTACTCGTGTCTGAAGAACGTCCTCTGCCTCCTCCTACGAGTGCTACCAGCAAAAGGATAAATACAGCAGCGCCTATGATCCATACCCAGGGTGAGGTATACCAGTCACCACTACTGTTTTCTACATTAATGTCAACTTTTTTGGATGAACTGGATGTGGTGGAACCACCACTGTCCTGCGCAAACAAAACAACCTGTACCAGCGTAAATACCATCAAGGTGAAGAACATTTTAATGTTCATGGGTTTTAATACATTTTTCATATGAACTGTTTTAAGTTTTTGTTTCATTTATTGATGAGAAACAAATAAGTACTTTCAACAATTGCGCCATGTGGTTATACCCCTTGTTTTTGTGGAATTGCTATTTGGGAACGAATGAATGGAGTTAAAATTATATCCCGTTATTTGAAGAATAATCAGCATTTTGGAAACCGATTGATCTATATGTATAGAAACCTGTCCTTACAAAAACTACATGTAAAGTCTGTTCTATTGCTTTTAGTAGTTTTTTCCTTCCACTACTCTAATGCCCAAAAAGCTGGCACCTGGTTCAAACAATTGGATAGCCTGGCCAGGATTTCCGATCCTGTAAATAAAGGCGGATATGATACAATTATGTATCAATCTACGAGCCCAATCAACCTACCCGGCTATTTTTTATTATTGGGCAGCAATTTGAAACAACAACTGACAGCCCCTTTTCATACCAGTAAGGCGGACTGGAAAAAACTGGGTGTATTTACAGTGGGAACAATAGCGCTTTCTTTTGCTGATGTACCGATTCAAAAACAAGCATTCCGGTTAAGAAACAATAGTGAAACAGTGAGAAAGGTGAGCAGGTTTATTACCAATTTTGGTGGTCCTTACGAGACGTATACACTTTTATCATTAGGCACCTATGGAATTTTATTCCATGATGAAAAACTAAAGAATGCAACATTGCTGGCTACCCAGGCTTATATCACTGGTGGGATGATAGAATCTATTGCCAAATACCTTACTGGTCGACAGCGTCCCAGTTATTATGGAGTGGACACTATGGGAAGGCCAACTTTTCATGGACCCTTCTCCATTGCGGGACGTGAGTATAAGGGACAAACTGTTAGCAGTTCTTTTCCATCAGGCCATACTACGGTGGCTTTTGCTGCCGCTACCGTATTTGCCATGGAATACAGGCATAAGCCCTGGGTGCCAATCCTGGCTTACAGTGCGGCTTCATTGATTGGCATTAGCCGGATCACGGAAAACAGGCATTGGGCAACCGATGTTTTAGTAGGTGCTGCTCTTGGTTATGTAAGTGGCAGGCAGGTGGTTAACAATTACCACCGTTATGCATTTTTAAAAGCAGCGGGTAAAAAACCTGCTCCATTGACATTTACCTTCAGCTATGATTATGGTCGCTTCATGCCTGGATTGGTTTATCATATTCATTAGTGTTTAGATCAGCCAATATTGCAACAAGTATTTTCCCTGTACATTTACGGCTTTATAATCCCGTAAATGGAATTCCAAAATATATATACTGAGAAGAGAGTAGGGTCAGATAAAATACCTACAGGTGCCCGGTCAGGTTTTCAAAGAGATTTTGACCGCCTTATTTTCTCTTCCGCTTTTCGAAGATTGCAGAATAAGACACAGGTTTTTCCACTCCCAGGAACAGCATTTGTTCACAATCGCCTTACACACTCCCTTGAGGTAGCAAGTGTAGGAAGGTCATTGGGTAAAATGATAGGGGAGCGCATCAGTATGGATTTTAAAAAGAGTAACGATGATGCCTATGAGTTCTATCGATATGAATTGGCCAATGTAATAGCAGCAGCCTGCCTTGCCCATGATATTGGTAATCCTGCATTTGGACATTCCGGGGAGAAAGCCATTTCGTCCTATTTTATTGAAAATGCCCATACACAAATAGAAGGGCAGGAGTTGATAGGTTTCTTTAGTGAAAAGGAATGGAAAGATCTGACTTCTTTTGAAGGTAATGCGAATGCTGTCCGGGTGTTAACACATAGTTTTAAAGGCCGTTTTCGCGGCGGTTTTGGACTGACATATACTACCATTGCTTCCATTTTGAAATATCCATGCGAGTCTTCTGCAGTAAATAAGAAGTTCAAGCACCGGAAAAAGTATGGGTTCTTTCAAACTGAAAAGCACACTATTGAAAATATCGCCTCTGAGTTGGGCATGATACCGGAAAACAGTGATCCCATTATTTTTAAGAGGCATCCGTTTGTATACCTAGTAGAAGCTGCAGATGATATCTGTTATAGCATTATTGATATGGAAGATGCACACCGTCTGGGTATTTTACCGGTTGAAACCGTCAGGGATGCTTTCATGCAATTGATGCGGGCTATTAATCCCAAAGGTGAGGAAGCTGATAAAACGCTTAAGTATTTCAAGGATATCAAGGATACCAATGAGGCCATTGCATTTGTACGTGCCCGGGTCATCAACCTGCTTGCCAATGCTGCGGTGGATGTATTTTATAACCATAGGGAAGACATCCTCAGCGGGACATTCAACGACACATTAATTGATAATATTGAAAGTAGGACCGGTGCTTTAAAAAGCATCCAGGAAATATCCCTGCAAAAGATATATGGACACGATACAGTTATACAGGTAGAAATAGCTGGTTATAATGTCATGTCAGGCCTGTTGCAATTATTTATTCCCGCTTTATTGAAAGAGCAACCATCACATAAGGAACAAAAGGTTTTAAAATTATTCCCCTACCAGTTCACAGAGTTTGAAGACACGGAAAGCAAGTATGAAAAGGTTATGAGTGCCCTGGATTATTTAAGCGGCATGACAGATGAATATGCCACAGAGATCTACCGCAGACTGCAGGGGATAAGTATTCCCAGGCATGGATAGTGACAAAGATTAATGAAAGGTGCTTATCTGTGTAAATCTTTGCTTGATCAAGAATATAAACTCAAGTCGTTCCCTGGATAAGTTATCCTCCTTTCTGTAATTCTTACTACAGCCAATTGTCCCTATGGGACATGAAATCTATTAAATAATTATATCGATTTCCTGATTTCGTGGTAAGGCTATAAAAAGAAAAAGCTTCTGATAAATCAGAAGCCTCTAAGGTTTTCAGATATTGGTGGCTAATTAGTTATTCAAAGACTTGGATAATGTTTTTAGTAGGATAAGGTTTGTACGTACAAGATAGTACGGTAATTGATATTGAAAAACAGGTGCGGGACTGTGAAAGCCTTTATTGCATTTATTCACATTCGGTTTTTTGCCCCATTTTAGCCGGTTTTAAGCCCGGCAATTTATTTATCAACATTTAGAAATAAATTTTCTGTACCGTATTTTCCACATCATAATTCCTTTCTTTTCTATAGAAGTGAATGGAATGGTTAAATGAAGTGGCTTGAGATTTGAATCAAATCCAAATGTTTGAAACCAAATACACTATCATGAAGAATTTTCTTTTCATTGGATTGATCGCCATAGTAGCTTCTTGCTCTAATGGTGGCGATACGCCCACAACAACCACAACCAATGAGGCTTCGCCCAGTACACCTGTGGAAAATGTCAATGGAAATGTACCGGATACTACCAATAGTATCTCTCCTGGCAGCAGGGATAAAACTAAGGTTGATTCTTCCTATGTAGATTCTACAAAGAAGTAACTCAGATCCTGAATGTTTTTAGGTAAGCTGCATCCGCTTTCGCAGCATCCAATGGTGTAGTGCCCTCATAGCGCTCCTGTTCTACAATAAAGTAGTCTAATCCCTTTTTTTGCCCTTCTTTCAGGATTTTGTGGAAGTCTATGCCTCCTTGTCCCAGGATCACTGAAGCGTCTTTTCCTGAAGCATTTTTTTCCCTGTCTTTAACGTGACTTAATTTAAAACGGCCAGGGTATTTATTAAACCAGGCTATAGGATCCTGGCCTGCAGTAACCACCCAGTAAATATCCATTTCAAAATCTACCAGGTCTTTACTGGTATTTTGCATTAAAACGTCTTGTGGCAATTGACCCTGCAAAGGAATGAAACCATAATCATGATTATGGTAGGCAAATCGCAACCCATTCTTTCTGCAGATCTCTGCTTTTTGATTAAAATTATCTGCCGCCTTTTTAAAATCCTCAATGCTTTTTTGCGGACCCAGGTAAGGGCAAATGAGGTACTTCATACCTATTGCTGCCGCTTCGGCTGCTTTTCGGTCAAAGTCTTTATTGATATCGCAATGACTGGAAATGATCTTCATGCCCAGGTCATCCATTAACTTTTTGAACTCTGTATGGGACATGCCCCAAAACATTCCTTTAGCTCCTTCATAACTTTCAATTTGCTTGTAACCATAGGAGGCTACTTTAGTGAGAACACCTTTAGGGTCGGAAGGCAGCACATCTCTCAATGTATATAATTGGAGCCCGAAGTTTTCATTGATACTTTGACTACTGTTGGCTGTTTTACATCCTAAAAGTCCAGAGTAGGAGCCCAGGACAATACCTGAACCGATCAAAGTAGCATTTTTAAGAAATTCCCTGCGTTGATATGGCATAGTGTATGGTTTAAAGTAAAAGATCAGGCCCAGGCTTTATCACCTTTTTTGTAAGGTATACATCCCTCAAATTTGCCGGGAACAGGGTTGTACCTTAATGCTTTTGTGGCACCGGGTTCTGAAGTAAAATAGCCAAGTAATGTCAACTGCTTCATTAAAGAAAAATAGTGAGGAGACATTTTCTGTTTTTGATATTTCATATTTCCTTTGGCCAATTCTTCCCTTTCTTTTTTATCTTCCTTGCCGTTGAAGTCGGAAACCTTCACCTGGTAATCTTTGGCTTCTTTATCCATGGCTATTAAAAGTTCCTTCCTTTGTTCAGGTGTTATGCTCATGAAGTTGTTGCTGAACTTTTTCTTACTGGCTTCATTCAACTTATCCATTCCGTCCCTGAATGTTTTCTGATCGCCTTCTTCATAGCAATCATTAACCATCACGGTCATGAACTGGCCCACTTTAGCGGCTTTAGCGCCAGGAGTAGTGGTTTGAGGAAGAATGGTTTCAGCTATTTCATCAAGGTAGGCCACATCATCCTGTGACCACTCACCAGGTTTTCCAGTGGATGATTTGCAACCAGTAAGGAAACTATCTGCGCCTACCAAGGTGGCACCTAAAAGAATGCTTATATATTTTACGGCTTCCCTGCGTTCCATATTGAAGATTTTAGTTTTAAGTTAAATTCTTTTCTTTAAAAACTATTGATATGTTCATTATACTTTCAAACTGTAACCCTGCCTGTATTCCCTTTTTACAAACTGGTTAACGGCATCAAAGTTGGTCACTTTCATATTATCATTATCCCATAGCAATTTGATGTAGCGGCCAGGGAAATTGAAACCCTTATTATCTGCTTTGGGAACCCTGATATCGAATGCCCTAATGGCCAAATTGGCCATTAATAGGGATTCCGTTAATGGTCCGGCGGATTCAAAAGGAGAGCTTACTTCATTCTTTCCTTTTCCTGCTATACAGGCTTCTACCCATTGCGCATAATGACCTTCGGCACCGCCTTTCACCCTTGGATATTTCTGTTTCACCTTGACGTGATCGGTACGGGATATAGGTAGAAGCTTCGGGTTTGCTCCATAAGTGCCACACATCATCTTACCTTTGGTACCTATGAAGAATGTACCATTGCCACCATCACCGAATATTTCATTAGCGCCCAGTTCTTCGGGACGCTCGGGTTGAATACCACCATCCATCCAGTGCAGCGTCACTTCACCTTTTGTTTTGTTTGTTTTGGGATAATTTAAGATTACATGGCTGGAAGGGGGACAGCTTTCCGGGAAATATCCACGTTTAAATTCATCAACATACACACTTCCCACTGAAGCCTGGACATCTGTAGCATAGCTCAGGTTTAATACCCTGAAGGCAGGTTCAATAATATGGCAACCCATATCACCGAGTGCTCCTGTACCATAATCCCACCAACCGCGCCAGTTAAAAGGCACAAGTTTATCTACGTAATCTTTATAAGGTGCAGTGCCCAACCACAGATCCCAATTCAATTCTTTAGGTATTTCCGCTTTTTGCGTAGGCCAGGGAATTCCCTGTGGCCATACAGGCCTGTCTGTCCAACAATAGACAGTATGAACATCGCCAATAAGGCCTGCATCATACCATTCCATCAATTGGCGAACACCATCACCCGAAGCACCCTGGTTACCCATTTGCGTTACTACATTGTAGCGCTTAGCGGCCTGCGTCAATACCCTGGCTTCATAGATATCATGCGTCAATGGCTTTTGCACATATACGTGTTTGCCCAGCTGCATGGCTGCCAGCGTGGGTGCGGCATGGTTATGATCGGGAGTGGAAACTGAAACGGCATCGAAATTCTTAGATTCTTTATCCAGCATTTCACGCCAGTCCTTATAATATTTGGCCTTTGGAAAGCTTTTAATGGAATTGGCTGCCCTGCGATCGTCTACATCACATAGAAAAGCAATATCAGCCTTTCCGGATTTGTAGAAATTCATTATGTCGCTTTCACCTTTTCCACCCACACCAATACCTGCAACAATGAGCCTGTCGCTTGGTGCTATAAAACCTTTACCACCCAACACAAATCTTGGTACAATAAAAAATCCTGCTGTTGCTAATGCCGTGTTCTTAATAAAATCTCTTCTTGAATTCTGTTCAGGTAGATCCTTGTTTTCAGCCATAGAGAAAAAATTATAGTCTACTAAAGGTTTATAATATGGTTATTGATTCTTTCAAATACGCAGGTGCTCAGATATTCATCTTCTTTAATTCCTTCACTGCATGGTCACAGGCTCTTGCTGTTAACGCCATATAGGTAAGAGAAGGATTCACACAAGAAGCAGATGTCATGCAGGCGCCATCAGTTACAAAAACATTCTGGGCATCCCATACCTGGTTCCATTCGTTGAGTACAGATGTTTTTGGATCTTTACCCATACGGGCCGTTCCCATTTCATGAATACCCATCCCTGGGTAATAATCATTGTCATAGATTGAAACATTCTTTACGCCTGCAGCCTCAAGCATTTCTTTGGCATCATTGCCCATGTCCACCCTCATCTTTCTTTCATTGTCCTTGATCTCGCAGTCAATGGCCAGAACAGGCATGCCCCATTTATCTTTTTTATCCTTGTCCAGTGTGATCTTGTTCTCGTGGTAGGGCAGCATTTCACCAAAGCCTGTCATACCCATGGTCCATGGTCCGGGCTCGGAAAGGGCATCTTTAAAGTCACCCCCAATATTTAACTCGGCTATCTCACGGGCCCAACCTGAACGACCGGCACTGCCCTGGTATCCAAAGCCACGAATGTAATCACGCTTTTCACCATCCAGGTTCCTGTACCGCACTACATAAATTCCATTGGGTCTTTTCCCATAATAATATTTGTCATCGTAACCTTCAACAGTTCCTGAAGCGCCCACCCTGAAATGGTGGTCCATTAAATTATGACCCAATTCTCCGCTGCTGCTTCCAAGGCCGCCAGGCCAGATGTCGGTAGCTGAATTCATTAACAACCAGGCAGAGTTCAAAGCAGATGCATTGACGAAAACGATCTTGGAGAAATAATCATAGGTCTTATTGTCCATCGCATCCAGGATCCTAACACCCTTTGCTTTTTTAGTATCCTTATCATAAATGATCTCTTTGGCAATAGAGAAGGGGCGAAGGGTTAGGTTGCCTGTTTTCATGGCAGCCGGCAAGGTTGCTGACTGTGTACTAAAATAGCCACCAAACGGGCATCCCAGCCAGCATTTATTCCTGTATTGGCAATTGGTCCTGTTTTCGTGGGGAACAGTGATATTGGCTGTCCGGCCAATGATCATATTGCGTTTACCTCCAAAGTTTTGCTTGATCTTTGCGGCAACATCCTTCTCAACGCAATTCATTTCCATTGCTGGCATGAATTTTCCATCAGGTAATTGAGGTAAGCCTTCTTTGGAACCGCTGATACCGGCAAAGGTTTCTGCGTAATCATACCATGGTGCTATGTCCTTGTAACGGATGGGCCAATCGATAGCAATGCCGTCTTTGGCATTGGCCTCAAAATCAAAGTCACTCCACCTGTAACATTGGCGTCCCCACATCAAAGAACGGCCACCTACATGATAGCCCCTGTACCAGTCAAAACGTTTAACCTCCGTATATGGACATTCCTTATCTTTCACCCACCAGTTTAGGTTCATTTCATTCAGGGGGTAATCTCTTTTCAGCACAGGGTAATCTTTGATCATTTCCTGTGTGCGCCCTCCACGGTGAGGAAACTCCCAGGGGGCTTTATTGGTACTTACGTAGTCTTTTATGTGTTCGATATTTTCTCCTCGTTCCAGCAATAAAACTTTAAGACCTTTTTCGGTCAGTTCTTTCGCGGCCCATCCGCCGCTGATCCCGGAACCTACTACAATGGCATCATACGTATTGTCAGGCATAAAATGTTATTAGGGTTTTCGTTTTAAGAATTGAGTGTATCGTAAAATAAAGGTTACAAGTTAGTCTACTTCTTCTTATTAAACATCACAGGTCATGATGGCTTGTTTTAATGATCTCAGTTTTTCATTTTTATCTTTTCCTGTGGGAATGAACTCCTGTGCCACATAATCTTTAAAACCTGTCAGGAGGATGGCTTTCATGATAGCAGGATAATACAATTCCTGGGTTTCATTGATCTCATGCCTGCCGGGAACCCCACCAGTGTGGTAATGCCCGAAATATTCATGGTGGTCTTTGATGGTCCTGATCACATCTCCTTCATCTATTTGCATATGATAGATATCATAAAGCAGCTTAAAGTTGGGAGAGCCCAGTCTTTTGCAAAGTTCTATACCCCAGTTGGATCTGTCACACATATAATCTTTATGGTCCACCTTGCTATTCAGTAGTTCCATTTGAATAACCACACCTTTTTTTTCTGCAAGTGATAGTATCTGCTGCAGACCTTCGACACAATTTTTTAATCCTGTTTCATCATCCATGCCTTTGCGGCTTCCACTAAAGCAGATGAGGTTTTTGTAACCTGAGGCAGCAACCAGGTTGATGTGTTCTGAATAATTTTTTACTAACGTAGCATGGTATTGTTTAGTATTCCAACCTTCTGTCAGGCTGATCTCTGCTCCATTGCACATGGAAGAAAAAATTCCATATTTCTTAAGTGTTGGCCAGTCTTTGGGGCCCACCAGGTCAATGGCAGCAAAGCCTAGTTTCTTTACCGCCTGGCATAATTCATCCAGGGGTAGAAAATCATAGGTCCACCGGCAAACGGAATGATTGATATTGCCTTTTAAGTGAGGATTGCCAGAAGGGCCATTACTTGCCAGGCTGGTCACAGGTGCCAGGGCTATGGCCGTGGATCCCATCACAATTTTTTTTACAAGATCTCTTCTTTGCATTTTATCTTTCGTCAAGGTCTCAGGTAAGAGGGGTTGCTGCCAACCCTTTTTCTGCTTCTGATTCTGTTATGACTTTCTTTTTAACCGGTTTAAAGAATAAAGCGAATAATACTAATATGGCAAAGGCAATGACGGCTGGAACCATCCAAATGCTTTTCCAGTCATGACCACCCCCGGGCAGTGAATATTTCTCTGCTACCAGACCTGCAACCCAGAACCCGATAAGCATTCCTACCCCGTAAGTTGCCAGGGTGATCATTCCCTGGGCTGATGAACGTATTCTTTCTCCCGCTCTCTCATCTGTATAGATCTGGCCTGTTACAAAAAAGAAATCATAACATACGCCATGAAGTATGATACCGAGATAAAGCATCCACATACCACTGCCTGTATCACCATATCCAAATAGGAAGTAACGTATAGCCCATGCAGCCATACCTACCAGCAACATTTTTTTTACACCCAGACGGCTGAAAAACCAGGGCATGGCAAAAAGAAAGAGCATTTCAGACATCTGGCCAAAGGTCATTTTACCTGCGGCACCTTTAACGTTGATCTCGTTGAGATAAATATTCGTCTCCTGGTAATAGAAAGCAAGGGGTATGCAGATCAGCAGGGAGGCCAGGAAGAAAATCAAAAAGTTCCTGTCTTTCAACAGACCAATGGATTCAAGTCCGATGATCTCACTGAAAGTGGTTTTCGTACCCGCCTTGGGTGGAGGAGTGTTGGGTAAGGAAAAGCTAAATAATCCCAGGACTACTGATAAAATAGCCGATAACCGGAATGTATTTACCAGGGTACTCTTTTGCTCCCAGGCCAACCATCCTATGATCAATCCTGCAACGATCCAGCCAATGGTACCCCATACACGTATGTTGGAAAATTCTTTTTCAGGGCTGTTCATTTGTTTAAAGGATACAGCATTCACAAGCGCAAGGGTTGGCATGTACAATATCATATACACAAGCAGAACCGGATAAAAGGAAGAAAAATTATCCAGGGTAGATATATAATACATTAATGCTGCACCAAGCAGGTGAAGTACCCCCAGTATTTTTTGTGCTGCAAAAAATTTGTCCGCAATAAGCCCAATGATAAATGGTGCTGCGATGGCTCCCAATGCTTGTGTGCCATAGGCTACACCCACATTAACATCCGAGGCATTCAATTGAGTTTTCAGGTAAGTACCCATGGTAACAAACCAGGCTCCCCACACAAAGAAGTTCAGAAACATCATAAGGGAAAGCTGGATCCGGGTTGACATTTTCATGCGCAAGTTGTTTTGTTGAATAAGTAATGAGACGAGAAAGCAGGACGCTGATCTGTTGAGTAAATAATTGATTATAAGTGTACGTATAACTTTCCTGCATCGTTAGTCCGTGTGCTTAAATGTACTATTTTTTGAAAACGGAGAAATAATTCTTTGCCACAAAAAGTTCACACGCACAAAAAATAAATATATACTAAGGAAATCTATGTAGAGAGGTATGCAATTCATTCATACATTTAGCAATCAGTGAAAAGTTGTGTTTTGTTTTCCTGTGAGCTACCTGGCATTGCCATATTTGATAATTTTATTTAAACAAGAGTCAATATGAGAAAATTAAGAATGGGAATGATAGGAGGCGGAAAAGATGCATTCATAGGAGCTGTGCATCGCATTGCCTTGAATATGGATGGTCTTGTGGAATTGGTTTGCGGGGCATTGAGCATTAATCCTGAAATAGCAGTGGATTCAGGAAAGTCATTATTTCTTGATGAAAGCAGGATCTACCTGAATTTTGAAGAAATGATCCGAAAGGAAAGTGAAATGCCTGCTGATAAAAGAATTGATTTCGTTACTATAGTCACTCCCAATTTTGCGCACTTCGCACCGGCCATGATGGCACTGGAACATGGTTTCAATGTGGTCATTGAAAAGCCCATGACATTTACACTGGAAGAAGCCAAACAATTACAACAAAAGGTGGATGAGACCGGTTTGCAATTATGTCTCACACATACTTATTCTGGTTACCCGATGGTGAAACAGGCGCGGGCAATGGTCAAAGAAGGAGCATTGGGAAAGATCCGAAAGATCTACGTGGAATATGCACAGGGATGGCTGAGTAAATTAAGCGAAAGGGAAGGAAATGCGCAGGCTGCCTGGAGAACTGACCCCAAAAAATCAGGTAAAGCAGGTTGTATGGGAGACATTGGTACACATGCAGCGCACCTGGCTGAATATGTTTCAGGTGCAAAGATCTCACAGCTTTGTGCAGACCTGAACATCGTAGTGGAAGGCAGGGGATTGGATGACGATGGTGGAGTGCTATTAAAATTTGATAATGGAGCCAGTGGGGTATTGGTGGCCACACAGGTAGCAGCAGGGGAAGAAAATGCATTAAGATTAAGAGTGTATGGAGAAAAAGGAGGGCTTGAATGGGCACAGCAGGAACCCAATACATTATTGGTAAAATGGTTGGACGCTCCAATGCAGGTGTTAAGAGCAGGTGCTGGTTACACCAATCATTTGTCTTCATTTGCCACTTCAAATTGCCGTACGCCTGGCGGACACCCGGAAGGATACCTTGAGGCTTTTGGAAATATCTACCGGAATTTTGCCCTTTCCCTGCTGGCGAAATTGGAAGGTAAAGTACCTGCCAAAGAAAATTTAGATTATCCGCATGTTGAAGAAGGGGTGCGCATGATGGCATTTATAGATAACGTTGTGGCATCATCGCAATCTGACAGGAAATGGTATGATTTTAAGGTTTGACAGGTTATCATCTGAATTCAAAAATTGTATTAAACCTCTTGATCATATCCAGATATATTTGGCAAATTAAAATCCTGGTGCATGTAATGGCATCTTCTTAGGAGTATGAAAAAAATTAAAGGTCCCGGTATTTTTCTAGCCCAGTTCCTGGGCAATGAGCCTCCCTTCAATGATCTCCGCACTATTTGCCAGTGGGCAAAGGAATTGGGATTTGTTGGTGTACAAATTCCAACCAATGATCCCAAGTGTATTGACTTGCAAAAGGCCGCAGAAAGTAAAACCTATTGTGATGAACTGAAAGGCCTGGTAAGAGACTGTGGGCTGGAAATTACAGAGCTGGCCACACATATCCAGGGGCAACTTGTAGCGGTACATCCTGCATATGATACCTTATTTGATGGATTTGCACCTGAGGCGTTTCGTGGAAATCCAAAGGCAAGGACGGAATGGGCTGTACAACAAATGAAATATGCAGCCAGGGCTTGCCAGAACCTGGGAATTACTGCCTGTCCTTCGTTCAGTGGTTCACTGCTATGGCCTTATTTTCATCCCTGGCCTCAACGCCCTGCAGGGCTGGTGCAGGAAGGTTTTAAAGAATTGGCAAGACGATGGACACCTATTTTAAATGCATTCGATGAATGCGGGGTTGATGTGTGTTACGAGATACATCCATCTGAAGACCTGTTTGATGGCATCACTTATGAAATGTTCCTGGAACAGGTCGGTCATCATCCCCGGGCCTGCTTATTATATGATCCGTCTCATTTTGTTTTACAACAACTGGATTACCTGCAATATATAGATCATTACCACGAACGCATACGCGCTTTTCATGTGAAGGATTCTGAGTTTCATGCTACGGGTAAACAAGGCAGTTTTGGTGGCTACCAGGACTGGATCAACCGTGCCGGTCGCTACAGGTCTCCTGGTGATGGACAAGTTGATTTTAAATCCATATTCAGCAAGCTAACTCAATACAATTATCCTGGCTGGGCGGTGCTGGAATGGGAATGTTGTATAAAACATCCTGAGCAGGGAGCCAGGGAAGGTGCTGTATTTATCAAAGATCACATCATCAATGTTACTGAAAAGGCATTCGATGACTTTGCCAAAACAGGGGAAGGTGAATCCTTCAACCGAAGCATACTTGGTTTAAACTAATTAGATAATCAATAATGAATAAAATGAAAAAAACGATCTTACTTCTTTCGTTGGTTGCACTAATCAGCAGTTGCGGTAATAATAAGGAAAGCAAATCTGATTCTGCTTCCAAACCTGCAGAAGAGACTTCGGCAAAGGCAGAAAACCCAGAAGTGGAAAAAGGATTGAACCTGGTGGCTAAGAGTGATTGCCTTACCTGTCACCAAATTGAAACAAAGGCAACAGGCCCGGCTTACATGGAAGTAGCTGCCAAATATCCATCGAACGATGCGGTGATCGATTCATTATCTGATAAGATCATCAAGGGTGGGAGTGGTAATTGGGGAACCATTCCAATGGTAGCTCACCCCCAAATAAGTAAAGATGATGCCAAAGCAATGGTCACGTATATACTATCACTTAAAAAATAATACATGAATAAACTACCGGTATGTTTGATGGCATTGGTTTTTTGTGCCTGTTCAAGTACTAAACAATCTACTATGAGTTCTACTACCTCCAGTGCTGCAAAAGATGAGAAAGATTTCATACCCCTATTTGATGGCAAGACAACCAGGGGATGGCATACCTATGGAAAGAATACTATTGGTAAGGCCTGGAAAGTGGAGGATGGTGCCTTGCGCCTTGATGCAGCGAGTAAAAAAGACTGGCAAACTGCAGAAGGAGGAGATATCATGTCGGATGAGGAATTTGACAATTTTGACCTGAAGCTTGACTGGAAAATATCACCTAAGGGTAATAGTGGGGTCATTTTTTATATTCACGAAGACCCGGCTAATTTTCAATATCCGTGGAATACCGGTCCTGAAATGCAGGTTTTAGATAATGGCTCACCTGTCCAGTTAGGCCATGACGATGCCAAACTATATACGCACAGAGCAGGAGACCTATACGATCTTTTAGCAGCCAAAGAAGCTGTAAAGCCGGCCGGAGAATGGAATGCCGTGGAGATCGTTGCCAACAGGGGAAAGCTGGATTTTTATATGAATGGAATTCATACACTTTCTACAACCATGTGGAATGATACCTGGAAACAGATGGTCCGTATAAGTAAATTTAAAGGGATGGAGGGTTTTGGTACCTATCAAAAGGGCAGAATAGGATTACAAGACCATGGAAATGATGTTTGGTTCCGAAACATCCGTATAAAAAAACTTTGATCGCTGCGAAATAATATTGCACCAGCTTAGCCATTGAATCATGACTACCGGGTGCATGAAACAAAAAAAGGGTCCTTTGGACCCTTTTTTTATACCTGTTTCCGACCAATCTTATTCTATACTATACTCTCTTATTATACTACACTCTCAGTTCCAGCTAAACTAAATAGGTTTCAACTTTACATATTTATACACCATGTATATCCAGACTTTGTGCCGCCTCTTAATAGAGATGGCTCACAGTCGGTTCAAAGGCGTTTCATACACGGCTCAAAGGCGGCTCATTAAAGGCGGAAGTATTTCGGTAGTCAAAAGCTTTACAATCTTTCGAATATTTTAATCCTGTGAAATAATTTTTAAAAGTGTCTATATAACTATATATAACAGGGTAAGAAATTGCTGGTTATTAGCCAGGATCCGCCATAGGGGCTTCATGTACAAAACACACAATTTGTTTAATGCCTTAGATCATTGAGTATAATTAAGTTGTACACACAGGTGGTGTGAAAAAAATATTTTATAAAAAAGATTGTAGTTTCTAAAAAAAAGTTAATTTAAGGCCTCAATCTTCTAATCGACACTGCTATGCGAAAATTGAAACTCGTCAAATTGACTACGTATGTAGTTGCCTTTCTATTGTATTTAACCCCCGTATTTGCCCAGAACCGAACGATTTCGGGAACCGTAACGGATCAAACCGGTAAAGGTATTCCCGGGGTTACTGTTTCTGTAAAGGGTACAAATACATCTACCCAGACAGATGCCAACGGGGCTTACCGCATTCTTGCAGCGGACAATGCAACCCTTGTATTTACTTCAGTAGGCTATGGTGCTTCCGAATTGAAAGTAGAAGGACGTTCAGCAATTGATGCCTCTTTAAGTCCTTCCAATGACAACCTTTCGGAGGTCGTTGTAATTGGTTATGGTACTGCCCGGAAAAAGGATCTTACAGGAGCTGTGTCAACAGTTACTGAAAAGAACTTTAATAAGGGTGTGTATACTTCTCCCGATCAATTAATTCAGGGTAAGGTATCCGGAGTACAGATAACTAATAACAGTGGTACTCCCGGAGGTGCTGCTACGATCAAGATCCGTGGTAACTCGGCTCTTACAGGTAGTGGTAATCCACTGTTTGTAGTTGATGGAGTTGCTCTGGATGGCAGATCAGCCAGGCCAGGACTTGGTGATCTTGGAGTTGGTGGTAGCAACCCCGGCTCTAATCCACTTAACTTTATGAATCCATCAGACATTGCTTCCATTGATGTATTGAAAGATGCATCTGCAACAGCAATTTATGGATCAAGAGCAGCGTATGGTGTTGTTCTCATCACTACTAAAAAAGGCCAGTCCGGCCAGCCAAAAATTGATTTTGGAACTTCTGTAGGATTTTCTAAAGTCATGAAGCAGATCGAAGTGCTGGATGCCAGCCAGTTCCGCCAGGCTCTTACTTATTATGGATTGACCAATTCCAATGATAAAGGTGGAAATGTCAATGCATTTGATGAAATCACACGCAGAGGTGTAGTTCAAAATTATAATGTTGGTATAAGTGGTGGAACTGAAAATGCCAGATTCCGCCTTTCTCTTGGAGCTTTAAACCAGGAGGGCATAGTAAGAAAAACTGGTATTAAAAAGTATACTGCCAATTTTAATGCACAGCTAAAGTTCCTGGAAAGCAGGAACCTGGGTTTGGATATTAATATCATTCCAAGCCAGTACCAGGAAGCAATCGCACCTATTTCCAATAATGCAGGTTCAAGAGGTAGCTTGATCGGAAATGCACTTCAGTGGAATCCTACTGAAGCATTAATTGTAAAAAATTCACGCGGCCAGGATTCATTGAATGTTGTCAGAGGTGGTGACCTGATTAACCCACTAGCTTTACAAAGAGCTTTCGATGATAATTCAAGAGTGACCACGATCCTCGCCAGTATTTCTCCTTATTTTAAATTTACTAACTGGCTGGAGTATCGTTTCCTCTATAGTATCAATTATGGTACTGGTACACGCCGCACATCACTTCAGAACTTTATCAATTTCAATGATGTTCTGGATATTGGTCGTGCACGTATTGCTGGTGCAGAATTGACCACACAACAAATAACGCATACGCTTAATTTCAACAGGGCACTTACATCTTCCCTTAATTTAAATGCTGTAATTGGTTATGAGTATACTAAGTATGGCAATAAGGGATATGAAATGGCTGGTTATGGTCAAAAAACTGACCCCGGCGGATTTGGTAATTATGGTTTGGATTATACTAATTATATCCAGTATTCAAATCCTTCAAACCGTACCATCAGTTCATTTGTAGATCCAAATTCTGAGTTGCAATCTTATTTTGCAAGGACCGTATTTAATTTACAGGATAAGTATTTATTAACTGCAACTATTCGTAGAGATGGATCATCCAAATTTGGTGCAAGCAGCCGCTATGGTAACTTCCCTTCCTTTGGAGCAGCTTGGATCATCAGCAAAGAAGATTTTTATCCACGTAATGATGTTTTAAATACATTGAAATTAAGAGGTGGATGGGGTAAAACTGGTAACCAGGAATTCCCTGCAGGATCTGCTGTTGCCCGTTGGTCATTTAATAATGGTGGTGGATTAAATCCTAATAATGCCTTTAATGATATTCTGGGATGGCAGACTGATAAGCAGTGGAACGTTGGTCTTGATTTGGGACTACTGAATGACAGGGTAAGTGTTGTGGTTGATTATTTTAATAAAAATACTTCCAAGCTTTTATTCCCAAGTGAACCTGCACAGCCAGCAGCTCCTGGTGGAACTGTTAAATGGGTAAATCTTGATGGTAATATTATCAATAAAGGATTAGAGGCAGCTGTGAATGCTTCCATAGTTCAGCAAAAAGATCTTGCATGGGACTTCGGTGTGAATGCCACCTTTATGAGTAATAATGTAACCGGTTTATCTTCTTCCATCAACACTGGTGGATTGAGTGGACAGGGAAGTAGCGGAACCACTGTAGAAGTGATCAGGAATAACCTTCCTATCAATGCATTTTTTACAAGGCAATACCTTGGAATTGATAAAACTACTGGTTTGGCCAGCTATACAGAAGGCGGAGACGTATTATATTATGTGGGTAATCCTAACCCTAAAACACTCTTAGGTTTAAGTACATCAGTTCGTTTTCAAAAGCTGACACTTTCTGCTAATGCCAATGGAGCTTTCGGCCACCAGATCTACAATGAGACATTGAACAATGTAATCAATGTAGGTAGTATCAATAATGGTAAGAACATAGCATTGAAGGTTTACCAGGATCCAATTAAAGAATCTTTTGCCAACCCGGTAACAGCATCTTCAAGGTTCCTTGAAAGTGGTAATTACCTGAAGCTGACCAATGCTACTTTAAGTTATGGTGTTGGTAATGTTGGCAAAATCTTCAAGGGAATTAATGTGTATGTAACTGGCCAGAATTTATTTGTTATAACAAAGTTCAGTGGATTTGACCCAGAGGTGAACGTTGATAAAAATGTGAACGGCGTTCCATCTGTAGGTATTGAATACATTCCTTATCCATCTGCACGTACAGTTACTTTTGGTGTAAACTTTTCACTGTAAACTCTGTTAAACTCTAAAAAAATACTTATGATACGTAAAAGTATATTTCTAATAACCTTTTTCTCCCTCGCCCTGGTCAATTGTACCAAGCTGGAGGAAAAGTTCCCGGGCCAGCTTACAGCCAGCCAAGTGGGTTCCAGTTCCGGCGGAGCTGCTGATGCCCTACTCAGAGGTGTTTATAATTCTTTAAGAACTACTTTCCAGGACCAGGCCGGTGTTTATGCCCTGGAGGAAATGACTACCGATGAACTGATAGGACCAACCCGTGGTGGTGACTGGGATGATAATGGGGCCTGGCGTGTTTTACACTCCCATAAATTTGATGCTGACCATATCCGCGTAAGAGAGGTATTTAATGCCTTGAATGGTGCTGTATATGCTGCTACAGATATGTTGCGTTTTAATCCTACAGCACAACAGGAAGCTGAAGCCAAATTGATCCGTGGTTTTTCACAGTTCATGATCCTTGATGGTTGGGACCAGGTTCCCTGGAGAGACAGGGGTGAAGGCCCGAATGTAGCTCCAAGAGTCAAAAAAGGAGTAGAAGCGCTAAAATGGATTACTGATACTGTTGAATCGGTTTTAAATAATCTTCCTGATGGACCAGCTGCTACTAAGGCTAATAAAGATGCGGCAAGGGCATTGCTCATGAAATGCTACCTGAATAAGGGAGTGTATGCCAACCGTGCTGCCCCAACTTTTGATGCTGCTGATATGCAAAAAGTAATCACTCTTGCTGATGCCATCATTAACAGTGGTCATTATTCTTTTGCTCCTAATTACTTTGATAATTTTGCACCTGCCAATACCACCATTGGAAAAGAAAATATATGGGTGCAGGAGAACGTAGGCGGTGTTGATCCCGGTGCTTCAACAGTGAGATCACGCTATCATAGCACAATGCACTACAATCAGCAACCTTCAGGTTGGAACGGATTTTCTACCTTATCTGATTTCTATAATAAATTTGAAGCTTCAGATAAAAGAAGAGGTGTTGCCTATCCTGCTAATGACCCAGCCTATTCCAACCCTGGCAATCATGTGAATGTGGGATTCCTTATCGGGCAGCAGTATGATATGAAAACAGGTGCTGCACTAAAAGACAGAACAGGTGCTCCATTGATCTTTACTCCTGAAGTTAATATCATTGAAAAAGGTAAAAACCTTGAGGTGACAGGTATCCGTGCTTATAAATATCCAATTGATTATGTGCATGCAGATAATGGATTTGTGGATAATGATTATCCTTATTTCCGTTATGCTGATGTATTATTAATGAAGGCTGAAGCTTTATTGCGCACCAATAATGCTGCAGCGGCTCTAACTATTGTAAATAATATTCGCGCAGACAGGGGTGCTACACCATTGGCTTCCTTAACGCTCGATAATTTACTGGACGAAAGAGGAAGAGAATTATACCTGGAAAGCTGGAGAAGGCAGGATCTTATCCGCTTTGGTAAATTCCTGAACGCATGGCAGGAAAAACCAGCCAGTGATCCAAAGTATTTATTATTCCCAATACCAAATGGCCAGTTGGCAGCAAATCCAAACCTGGTTCAGAATCCTGGTTATTAATAACAATACTATATTTCTTTTTAAAGGCCATTGAAAAATGGCCTTTTTCTTTTATGAAAACCTTTCGTGATCTTTTTATCTTCTATTAGATTAATTGAATAAATTGCTCTCACTGAAGAAGACTTTATAACCAATTTGATACAACTGCTTGGGACCATTTGCCGGACAGATGCTTTATGAAAAAATGAAAAACTTATTCTTTCTTCCCTTTATTTTATTCGTACTTATTTCTTGTAATAAGCCTGGTGAAAAGACATTGTTTCAATTACAGGAAAATACAGGCATCGATTTCAATAACAAAGTCGTAGATGGCCAGTTGGACAATGGCTTTTACTTCCGCAATTTTTATAATGGCGGGGGTGTAGCATTGGGAGATATCAATAATGATGGTTTGCCGGATGTTCTTTTTACTTCCAATATGGGAGAGAACAAGCTGTATCTGAACAAGGGCAATTTCAAGTTTGAGGATATTTCAGCAAAGGCAGGTTTAAGGCAGGATTCGATGTGGAGTACGGGAGTGGTAATGGTTGACATCAATGCGGATGGCTGGCTGGATATGTATATATGCAACTCCGGTCACATGAAAGACGGCAACCGCAGGAATAAGCTCTATATCAATAATCACAATAACACATTTACTGAAAGGTCCAGGGAGTAT
>NZ_JCANTR010000006.1:0-224708 GCF_059568575.1 Flavisolibacter ginsengiterrae DSM 18136 | reverse complement strand
GATGTATTTACTGCCCTGTACCATTTCCTGGAAGAGCAAAAGCGTATCTCCCTTACCCGGGAGCAGTTTACCCTTTTGCTCTCTTCCTTTGAAGTGGAACTGGATCAAAGGCTGAAAGAGCCAAAGCCCGAAAAGGTAAAGAAGCTAAAGAATAAGCTGGATATTAAAGTTCAGGCACCGCTCAGTGATGAAGACAGGGAGTTCATGGAGCTATACATGAATGATTATGACTGGAAGGTAAGGTTTGAAGGAGACTTTCCACCGGATTATATGATTCCGCTGTTTCTCCTTAAGCATGCTGTTTAAAGAAGTTTGTAGTTTGTAGTGTGTAGTTTGTAGTTCTTTAGGTCTGGGCAGAACTATTATTTGCAATCATACATAAGGTCAAACAATTGGCTTAGGTTGCAGAGCACATTTGTAGGCAAGCTATTGCTTAAAACTACTTTTACTATACTTTTCAAAGTAACAACCTAACCGCAATATATAAACGCCCAGCCTTGTCATCCTGACGGAGGAAGGATCTTTGGACTGCATTGGAGCAATGTTTTTATTCTATAGATAGAATTATATTATACTGAATAGAATGTGTTATGACTAACAGTATAGTATAACCGACCTTTTGCCTCAAGTTTTTATCTTTTTGATTTTACCTTTTAACTTCGACTTCCTCTCCTTCACTTGCCTTATTCAAAAATCCTATCGCTTGTTGGTCAAGATTTAATTGAGCTGCTTCCAGCAGGTCATCCAGTTGTTCAATGCTGGTGGCGCTGGCTATAGGTGCAGTAATGGAAGGCCTGGCAAGTAGCCAGGCAATAGCAATACTGGCTGGCGTGGTGTTATAGTCTTTAGCAACTTCATCCAGCGCATTAAGTATGCGCAGTCCACGATCGTTCAGGTAAGATTTTACCACCCCGCCGCCCCTGGCACTTTTATCCACATCTCCAGGGTTGCGGTACTTGCCAGTTAAAAAGCCACTGGCAAGAGCGTAGTAGTTAATGACACCCAGCCCTTTTTCAAGGCATATAGGTTCATATTCCTGCTCATACTTCCGGCGTTTATAAAGATTGTATTCAGGTTGCAGTGTCTCATAGCGGGGCAGGCCATGTGTTTCACTATATCTAATAGATTCGATCAATCTTTCGGCACTTAGGTTGGATGCACCAATAGCCCTGACCTTGCCTTGCTTTACCAGTTCCGCATAGGTTTCCATGGTTTCCGCTACGGGTGTGTCCAGGTCATCCCAGTGGCTCTGGTAAAGATCTATGTAATCAGTCTGTAATCTTTGCAATGAATCTTCCACCGCCTGGAGGATGTGTTGGCGCGTGAGGGATTTTTTACCTCCGGCCACGGCACCACCCACCTTTGTTGCAATGATCACCTTGTCCCTGTTGCGCCGTTGCTTGAACCATTTGCCAATAATGGTCTCAGATTCTCCTCCTTTATTTCCTGGCTTCCAGTGAGAATAGACATCGGCGGTATCGATTAGATTAAATCCTGCATCCACAAATGCATCCAGCAATTCAAAGGATTTTTCTTCATCAATGGTCCAACCAAAAACATTTCCACCAAAAGCCAGGGGTGCTACTTCTATCCCGGTAGCCAATTTTCTTTTGATCATTGTAATTATTTAAGCGTAGCCATGTCAATTACGAACCTGTAACGCACATCACCTTTCATCATGCGTTCGTAAGCTTCATTGATGTAATTGATATTGATCACTTCCACATCTGAAACTATATCGTGCGCAGCACAATAATCCAACATTTCCTGGGTTTCGGGCAATCCTCCGATCAGGGAACCACCTATGCTGCGCCTGTTACCAATCAGGTTAAAAGCAGGAACTTGTGCCGGGGCGGGTGGGGCTCCTACGCAAATCATAGTTCCATTGGTATTGAGCATATTGAGGTAGATATTATAATCATGCGGAGCCGATACTGTATCAATGATAAAGTCGAAATAATTTTTAAGGTCTTTTAGCTGTTCAGGATCTTTGGTTAAAGCAAAACGGTGAGCTCCTAATCTTTTGGCATCTGCTTCCTTAGAAGGTGAATGACTAAGCATGGTCACTTCTGCTCCAAATGATACGGCAAACTTTACCGCCATATGACCCAGACCACCCAATCCTAAAATGCCAACTTTATGACCCTTTCCCACTTTCCAGAAACGTAATGGGGAATAGGTGGTAATACCTGCGCAGAGCAGTGGTGCAACTGCTTCCAGGTTCAATTTATCAGAAACCTTTAAAACAAAATCTTCGGTTACAACAATGCGATTGGAATAGCCACCATAGGTCACTGTTTTGCCGTCCTTTTCATAACTGTTATAAGTGGCTACAGAACCATTTACGCAATATTGTTCTAATCCTTTTTCACAATTGGAGCATTCCCGGCAAGAATCAACCAGGCAACCTACCCCAGCCAGGTCACCTTCCTTGAATTTAGAAACATGTGCACCGACCTTTGTTACCCTTCCTACTATCTCATGTCCCGGGACAATAGGATAAATGGTACCACCCCATTCGTTGCGTACCTGGTGAATATCGGAGTGGCATACCCCGCAATACAATATTTCTATCTGTACATCATGAAGTCCTGGTTCCCGCCTTGTGAATTCAAATGGGCCAAGAGGAGCTGTATTGTCTTGTGCTGCATATCCTTTCGTTGCTGTCATCTTGCTGTTGATTTAATAATTAGAACAGCAAAAGTAAGCCGTGTAGCATTCAACGAATGGCTGAGGTTGCCATTAGTATTGGCCTACTAAAATTTTGATGCTTTAGATTCGCAGGGTAGATAGTATAAATATGAAGGCTGCAACAAGTAATGAGATCAAACAGGAATTAAAGGAGTTGTCCGGCGCAAAGCTTATGGATCTCTGCCTCCGCCTTGCCCGCTTTAAAAAAGAGAATAAGGAATTGCTAACCTATCTTTTATTTGAAGCAGATGACCTGGAGACCTATTTAAAAAATGTAAAAGAGGAAGTGGACGAGAATTTCATGGAGGTGAATACAACCAGTGCATATTTTGCTAAAAAAACGATCAGGAAGATATTAAGAATGGTGAATAAGCATATCCGTTACACCGGCAGCAAACAGGCAGAAGCTGAATTGCTGATCCATTTTTGTCTAAAACTCAGAGAGCTAAAGATCCCTTTCCGTAAAAGCAATGTGTTGGACAAGCTATTTGATGTACAGGTAAAAAAAATCAAGGCAGCCATAGATACCATGCACGAAGACCTTCAATATGATTATATAAGAGCTCTGGAAGACCTGCAATAGATAGGTGCTTCGTAAAATATTCAGATAGTTTACCCAAATTAAAACTTCGCCTGCAGACCTATTCCTACAAGGGATTTTAACTGTACTGCAGCAGATTTTCCATCATTGCCAAACAAACGCACATCATCATCATAAATAAGATCAACATTCCAGCTTGCAGATAACAGCTTCGACAATTTTAATAAAAGCACATTGGTCATATAGACATCTATTTTTTCCGGGTTGTGCCTGTAATTGGAAAACAGGTCGAGCCGCCCTTTATAACTTACAGTTTTATTGAACTCGTTCAGGTAATTGGCAGAAACAAAAGCGCCGAATTCAGACCGGGAATGTTTGCCAGGTTCTACACCGTAAAGGCCTTTCGCAGAAAGTGAGTCGTCTTTTACAAATACCCACCTGGCTGCTGCAGGTGACATAAAAAGTGAAAAATGATCACCTGGCTTGTAATCCATACCTATACTGGCCAGCAAATAGCCCGGTGATAAAAATGCAGAAGATAAGGTTTGGACATCATTTTTGTAAGTATATCCCTTAAAAAGCTGCGACCTGAAATTGGCCAATGCTGATACATTCCATTTAGGTGCTACTGAGCGTCCATAGATAGAGAGTAGGTCGATCCTGTCATCATTTTTGCGGCTACCCAGGCTCGTGGTATTTACATAACCCAGGTTAAAGTCAAGCGTATTATCCCAGCTATGCTTATCTTTTTTATAAAATGAATAAAGATTAAGTATAGAGCTAACAGCCAGAGAGAACTTGTCGCCGCCTGCTGCCCAATTAGTAAGAGATCCTTGTGAAATATTGAAACTGTACAAGCCTCCTTTTCTCCATACTTTTTGCAAGGTGTCTTCCGGCTTCTTAATTGATTTTGTTGCGTCTTTACTGAGATCTTTTACGGTTTGATCCTGTGCTTTGACCATGAAGAAAGCTAACAGGATTAAAGCAGTTAGTAGCTTTTTCATGTATTAAATTTACTTAAACAATAACGGATAATGTAAAGTACTTTTTTGATAAGTGTTGTAGTTTCCAATTGTTTTTTAAATATGTGCCTGTACCAAATATTATAAATGAAGCAGGTGCTTGTTTTATTAGTTATAGAAATCAATTAATTTGAAACCTCTGCCATTTTTAGTATATTAGAATTAAATGAATAACAATATAGAAGACAGCCTCATTACTATTCAAAACCTTGTAGATCTTACACTTGAGAAGCGACCACCTGCAAATAAAAAGGAAGTATTGCTGCAGAAGCAAATTGAAGAAATTATAGCAAAGGGAAGGATTGTTGAAATTCCTTCTGAGTGGCCTTGAGGTTTATTCGCCTTATTGAATTCTCCCATTCTTTCAGTTTTATGCCTCATTCCCGCATTTCTGCAAACCCAATAAAAAGCTATCAATTTATAAGACCTCGTAAATAATTTTTTGCCTGGTTCAATAATTGGAACGTTAGGTTCTTTAAATTGTTGGTATGTCATTATTGTTTGAACCCCTATCTATCCGCTCTGTCACGTTAAAGAACAGGATCATTGTTTCACCCATGTGTCAATATTCATCTACTGATGGATTTATTAATGACTGGCACCTGGTTCATTTAGGTGCTCGGGCGGTAGGTGGAGCTGCTGCAGTCATAACCGAAGCCACAGCAGTGTCACCTGGTGGACGGATCTCCCCAGGTGACCTGGGGATCTGGAAAGATGAACATACAGAAGGATTAAAAAGAGTTGCAGATTTTATTCATTCACAAAATGCTGTAGCCGGCATCCAGTTGGCTCATGCCGGTCGTAAGGCCAGTCACCATGCGCCCTGGATGGGTGGTGAAGCACTATCCATAGGGGAAGGCGCATGGACGACCCTTGCTCCCAGTCCATTGCCTTTTAAGGATGGTGAACCGCTGCCAGATGAAATGACAATAGAGGAGATCAGGGAATGCATAGAGCAATTTAGGTTGGCAGCCGAAAGGGCATTGAAGGCAGGTTTTAAAATTATAGAGATCCATGGAGCACATGGATATTTGATTCATGAGTTTTTATCACCCGCCAGTAATATCCGAACTGATATATATGGTGGATCCTTTGAGAACCGCACCCGTTTTTTAATCGAAATTATCGAAGCCATTCGCTCCGTGTGGCCACCTGAGTATCCTTTGTTTATTCGTATTTCAGCAACAGAATGGACCCCCGGCGGGTGGGATGGGGATGATTCAGTCAGGCTTGCAAAGTTGCTCCAGGCAAAAGGTGTTGACCTGGTCGATTGTTCCACCGGTGGTAATATCAGTGGTGTTCGGATTGAATTAAAACCCATGTACCAGGTACCGTTTGCGGAAAGAATAAAAAAGGAAACGGGTTTGCTTTCAGGTGCAGTAGGGCTGATAACCACTCCAAACGAATGCGAACAAATTATAGCTGAAGGAAAGGCCGATGTAGTTTTCCTGGCAAGACAAATGCTCAGGGATCCGTTTTTCCCTTTGCATGCCGCCAAAGAACTTGGGGTGGATGTCCCTTGGCCAGACCAATACCTGAGGGCTAAAAAATAATGTTCAGAATACGGTTATCAATTGTTAGAGCATAATAATTGTACAATGTTTCAAAAGCAGTTGTATGGAAAATGTTACAATAAAAAGTAAAGAGACATTATCCAAATGGAAACATGAATTACAAAAGATAAAATTTGAGCGGACAGGGAAAGATGGAGGTGTCCAGAGCCAGGAGCGTGAAGTGTATGATCATGGAAATGCTGTAGCTGCCTTACTCTACAATAAAGACAAAGGTACGGTTTTGCTTACCCGGCAATTTCGTTTGCCTGCCTGGTTGAATGAGGGCGATGGCATGTTACTGGAAGCCTGTGCCGGTCTGGTGGAGAAGGGAGAGGAGCCCGAAGAAACCATGAAAAGAGAGATCAGGGAGGAAATGGGGTATGAAGTGTCCTCTCTCAGAAAAATATTTGAAGTGTATTCATCTCCGGGATCTTTAAAAGAACTATTGATTCTTTTTATTGCTGAATATAACAAGGATCAGAAAGTGGAAGAAGGAGGTGGATTAAAAGAGGAAGGCGAAGATATTGAGGTCATTGAATTGCCAATTGAGCATGTTTTCGAGATGGCAAGTACCGGAAAAATAAAGGATGCTAAAACTGTACTTCTCATCCAATGGATGCATCAAATGGGAATGATACAGTAAATGCCTGTCAATAAAAAAGGTAAACCACCGAATGGTGATTTACCTTTTATGACTGGTTGTAAGATCGTTATTCTTTTACCTTAGGTTTCAACTGGTCCCTGGTAACGAACACTCTTCCACCTTTTTCATTGATCCAGTAATATTTTGTGCCATCATCTACATAGATCTTCTGTCCTTCCGGACCTACCCATTCATCTGATTCCTTGTCTGTAACCTTGGCCTTTCCTTTTGTGGCCAGTTCTGCCGTTTCATTACCCACTGCTTTTGCACCTTTCTTAATGCCATGACCTGCTTTTTTAGCTCCCTTCTTAATGGAATGTCCAACCTTGCTGGCGGTGCTTTGCGAATAGGCAGGTGAACTAATACCAATAAACGCGAATACGGCAATTATTGCCAGGATCTTTTTCATAGTTGTATGTTTTATCTGTTATGCTTAGGAACCACATACATCTAAAAAGGTGCCAGTTGAAACTCAGCAGTTAGGAAGTTTTTATATGATGTGATGCCAACCACAATCATATTTTTCTGTGCCTGATATCATACAAATTGGGAAATATCATCTCTACCTTTTGAGTAGAAATTATTCTTCAATTTTAAAACAGCAGTTATGAAATATTTGACCATTTTAAGCTTTATGCTGCTGTGCACCCCGGGTTGGTCACAGCAGTGGGCTAAACAATACGATTATGTAGATGACTGGTTTTGTGGCCTTTGTATAGTCGAAAAAGATGGTAAGCATGGCTTTGTAGACAAAGAAGGTAACCTGGTGGTTCCGGTCATTTACCAGGAAGTGATGCATTTTAATGAAGGCATGGCGGCAGTAATGAAGGATGGGAAATGGGGTTTCCTGGATAGTACCGGTAAAGTAGCTATACCATTACAATACAGTGAGGCATATACTTTCACCAATGGCCTGGGCCTGGTAGTAAAGAATGATAAATATGGTTTTGTAAATCCTTCCGGTAAAATGGTGATTCCAATGATTTTTGACAATGCGTCCAGTTTTTCCGAAGGCCTTGCTGTTGTAAATAAAAATGGTATGTGGGGATTTATAGATACGAATGGAAAAGAAATCATTCCATTGAAATACAGCTATGCTGTTTCATTCAATGAAGGTTATGCCAAGACCAAAAGGAATGGGAAGTGGTTATTGGTCGATAAAAATGGCAAGGAATCTCCTACAGAGTAGGCTTATAAATAAAAGGCAAGCTGAGCCTGCGCTATAAAAGAAGATAGATATTTCCTTTCTCTTCCTCGATAGTGTAAATATCTATCTTTCCTTTTGCCGGGCCGGCCTTAACCTCCCCATTATAAGTATCGAATTGTGAACCATGCCAGGGACATTGAACCGTACCGCAAATCATGGTGCCATCAGCTAAGGATGCACCCCGGTGGGTGCAGTGGTCACTGAATGCTACATGACCTTTTTCAGTATTGCCAATTACAATTCTTTGGCCGTTGATATGCATGAGCTTCATGGCATTGATCTTTATCTCACCATCTTTCGCCACTTTGATTCTTTTTTCATTTGTATTGATATATTCCTGTTGCCATTTTGCGGCATTGGCATAACGGTGATCAATACCTATCTGGTTACGGTGTACAAGAGTGCCACCCATCCATCCTGCAATGGACAATAATATGACTCCTATCGCTTCTATTCCAAGAATGATATAAGGATTTGCAGAAGCATCCCTCCTGTAAAACCATGCATAGGTGAAGAGTCCAACATTAATGAGGTTGATGATGGCATGCTGGCTTCCTCTTTTTTTAGCAGAGCTTTTTGGAGGAATGGTCATAAAATAATCAATAGCTCCGGGAACAGCGGCTGCCAGTGCGCCAATGATGCCTGCAATATCAAGGTAATAGGCCACTAATGAAAGTGGTGGCCTGTTAGTGATGATCCCAAAAAGATCAAAAACAAATGCACCTATAAAAAAGGCTATTGGAAACGATACCAGAATGGGATGAAGTGGATGTGAAGCCAGGTGTGCTTTACTTTTCATTCTTGTTAGTTTTCTTTACACAATCAAAAAGCTTACCTCAGCCACTGGGACAGATTGAAACTCATATTAAAGATTTCTTCGGGAGCCAGTTTTTTGAACAACAACATGTTGGAAAATATACTTTCCATTTATCATAATAATATGGTGCGGTAGACAATTGTATCTACCTTGTATGTCCTTTTCATCAAAACTTTATTACCATGACAACCAAAGAAGCAACAATGACAACTCAGGAAATTGCAGATCGTTTTTATGAGATGACACAGCAAGGCAAATGGAATGAAATACAGCAGGAGTTTTTTGCTGAAGATGCGGAAAGTATAGAACCCGAACATTCGCAGGGATTAAAAACTGTAAAAGGATTGGACGCTATTAAAATGAAAGGTGAATCGTTCAACCAGATGGTAGAAGAAATGCATGGAGGTTACTGTAGCAAGCCAGTAGTAGGCGGCAATTATTTCAGCGTAGCCATGGGTATGGATGTGACCATGAAAGGCGCAGGTCGCACCAAGATGGACGAAATCGCTGTGTATGGAGTAAAAGACGGTAAGATTATCAGTGAACAATTCTTTTATTAAGAAAATAAAAAAGCGATAGGGTCACTATCGCTTTTTTTATTTTTCAATTCTATAAATATCAGGCTCTTGCCCTTCTTTTAAATCCTGAAGCGGATGTATTGGGAGTCGCTACTTCCTTTCCTTTAGATTCAAAAGGATGTTCAACTGCGGGAATTTTTAAACCTATCAGTTTATTGATTCCACGGAGGTTGCTCATTTCTTCCCTGCCATCGCAAAAAGAAAATGCCATGCCATCAGCTCCAGCCCTTCCGGTACGTCCTATGCGGTGTACGTAGGTTTCAGGTACATCAGGAAGATCATAATTAATTACATGTTCAAGGGCGTCCACATCAATGCCACGGGCAGCAATATCCGTAGCTACAAGCACTTTCAGTTTGCCTCTTTTGAAATTGGTCAGGGCATTTTGCCTTGCCGACTGTGATTTGTTGCCATGAATGGCATCAGCGCCAATACCTGCTTTTTTCAAGTCTTTGGCGATGCGGTCAGCACCATGCTTGGTACGTGTAAATACCAATGTACGTTTGATATTCTTTTCTGTCAATAGATGAACCAACAATGTTAATTTCTGGTTCTTTTCTATGAAATAAACGTATTGATCGATCTTTTCTACAGTGGATGAAACAGGCGTTACTTCAACACGAACAGGTTGCTGTAATAAGGAGCCTGCCAGGTCTGCAATTGCAGGAGGCATGGTAGCTGAAAACAATAAGGTCTGTTTTTGTTTTGGCAATTCACGTATAACCCTTTTAACATCGTGGATAAAGCCCATGTCTAACATCCTGTCTGCTTCGTCCAATACAAACATCTGTAAATGGTCCAGGTGAACATATCCCTGGTTCATCAGGTCTAATAACCTTCCAGGTGTAGCGATCAAAATATCTGTTCCATTGCGTAAGGCAAGGGTCTGGGTGTGCTGAGAAACACCACCGTAGATCACTTCATGGGTTATACCCGTGAAACGACCATAGGATTCAAAGCTTTCACTGATCTGGATGGCTAATTCCCTTGTAGGAGTCAAAATAAGACCTCTTGTATGCCTGTAACCTTTTGTGTTTCGGAGTTCCTGGTGAAGCAATTGAAGCATGGGAATAGCAAAAGCAGCCGTTTTACCAGTGCCTGTTTGCGCCAGACCTAATATATCTTTCCCTTTCAATACTACGGGAATGGATTGTTCTTGTATGGGTGTGGGTGTAGTATAACCTTCTTTCTTAAGAGCCTTTAAAATAGGCTCTATAAGACCTAGTTGTTCAAATAACATGAAATAAATTGATTCTTTTAATTTAAAAAATTAAGCTCTGTAGAGCTTATTTCTCATCATTAGGACCAGATGAGCTTCTACGGAATAGGGGAGAAATTTATCAAGTCTTTAATTCGAGTGCATAGTAAAGATAGTCTTTAGTTTGTAAAAACTATGGTAAATGAGGAGCTTACTTTATAATTGAGGAATGAGTATGAGCATGATATAGATGTTTAAATAACACTACATGGACAATTATTAGCTTTTTGATTGTGCAGGTTTAGGATTTATTTACATTTTTAGAAGCTCTTTTCAAAATCGCAGGAGACTTTGAGCGTTCATCCCCCAATAAAACTCCCCATTGCTTAAAGTTTGTAGTTCGGTCGAAAATAATTTTTAAAACGGCAATAACCGGTAGTGATAAAAACATTCCGGCTATTCCGGCTAATGCTCCCCCAACAATGACCCCAATCACAGTGATCAAAGCATTGATCTTCACCTTAGAGCCCACAATCCGGGGCATGAGGATATTATTATCTATAAACTGCACAAAGGCAATTGTTCCCAGGACTGCGAATATTGGCCATATTTCCTGGGAGGAAGAAAGCGTTAGCAAAACTCCAATGATATTTCCAAATAATGCTCCAATGTAAGGGATCAGGTTAAGTATGGCGAAGATTATACCTATGAGAATGGCATGTTTTATTCCAATCAAAAGCAGGATGCCTCCCAGGGTAATGGTGACATAGCTCACCTGGATCAGTAATCCAATAAGATAACTTTTAATAATAGCTTCCGATTCCCGGATCACCTCTTCAACTTTAGGATGGCTTGCTTTTGGAAACCATAGATAAGTAAAGCGGATAAGGTTGCTTTTATAATAAAGTAAGAGGAAAATGTAAATAGGCAAAAGCCCCAGGAAAATAACAAGTCCTGTGACAGAAGATGCCGCCCCACTTAATAATCCTGCTGCATAATTGAGTAATTTATCATTTTGCTCATTAATGATCTGCACCTGTTTTTCAGTGGATAGGTGAGTTTTGGCATTAATCCATGAACTTAAAGAGGTGAGATGAAGCTGGACATTTTTCTTGAGTTGAGGGAAATCGGAAATAAGATTACTTACCTGGGAAGAAAAAAACCATATCAGAAGCCCAACAATAATAATTAAAAAGAAAAGGGAGAAAAAGATTGCCAAAGATTCCGGTAATTTTTTCCTTTTCAGGAAACGGTAAATGGGTAGAATCATAATGGCCAGGAAAAAGGCCATAACAATTGGCGTAATTACATCCCTGCCCACCAGGATAATCATTCCCAGGAAATAAAGACCCATTAATTCTATAGCTCTTCTTACAGTCAGGGGCAATTGTGTCATGCAGATGATTTGTTATATAAAAATAGTACAGCAGGGTAAATATGATTTAACATGGTCCTGATGATACCCATTTTGAGAAATAGACCAACCTCAACAAATGGTACTGCTTTTGCATTTGGTATACAAACCACCAGATGGAACAAAGACAGGAACCTGAAATATATCCATTTTATGTCAAAGCCAGCATTGTGCTGGTTGGATTAGTAGCAGCCGTATACATTTTATATGTTTTATCGCCAGTGATCATACCACTTGCTTTTGCTGTACTGATCACCATTTTGTTAAACAGGCTATATGTGCAACTGGAAACTCGTTTGCCAAAAGTTATAGCCATTTTAGTAACCATCCTGATCGCTATTTTAATTTTAACAGGCCTGTTTTACTTTTTATCCACCCAGATAGCAGGCTTCATGGAAAGCATTCCTTTATTAAAGCAAAAGATATTTACGCTGCTGCACGAATTGCAGGTTTGGTCCAAGCATAAATTGGGCATTAATGTCGACAAGCAGGTATCATCGATCACATCCGGATTCAGTGAGGGAGGAGGTCAAATGATTACCAACACAATCGGCACTGTAGTAGCCAGCCTGGGTGTGATAGTATTGGTACCCACCTATGTTTTCATGATGTTTTATTATAAGCCCCTTATCCTTGATTTTATTTTCCAGGTATTTAAGGAAGAAAATTCCCTAAGGGTTGCCGAGATATTAAGTGAGACAAAATCAGCTGTTCAAAGCTTCATGCAGGGTTTAATGATCGAAACAGCGATTGTATGTATTCTAAACAGTGTGGCATTGATGATCATTGGTGTGCCATCTGCGATTGTAATAGGTGTAATTGGTGGTATTTTGAATATTCTCCCTTATATAGGTGGCGTAGTAGCTATTGCACTGCCTGTGCTTATGGTAACTATTACAAGAGAAGGATATACCGGGCAATTAATGGTAATAGGTGCTTATGCGGTCATTCAGTTCATTGATAATAACATTCTTGTTCCAAAAATCGTATCAAAAAAGGTACAGATCAATGCCCTTATGTCGATCATTGTGGTATTATTAGGTGGTTTATTATGGGGCATCCCGGGAATGTTCCTGGCTATTCCATTTATTGGTGTTTTGAAGATCATTTTTGACAGGATTGAAGATATGAAGCCCTGGGGCAGATTGCTGGGAGATGAAATCCCAACAGAACATACAGGCCTTGTATGGCAAAAGCGATGGGACCGCATTTTCCGGCGCATGCAGAAAAAGAAAGAGATCGAGGACAATTTGGCGGCTGCAGAGGAAGCAGCGACCAATGATACGGCAGCAACCTGAACCAATAGATTCCTTATGGATCAAGGATTTTATTGCCGTGTAAATTTTGGCATCTTTTTTTCATAGTGAAAGACAAGGTTATTGAGGTATGAAAAAACATTATAAATTCAGATTGCATCATTTTAAAGTCAAAGGCATGAATACGGTTCTGGCCTATGCGGCTTCTATGATGTTGTCTGGCATACCTCCCGAAGTTTGTGAGTCTACGATTTCTGAAGTGTATTGTTCTGTCAAAAAATCTATAGCCGGACTGCTTCATTGATTACTGGTATTTTTTCTTTCATTTCTTCCTTCATTTTCTTTTGCAACTTTGTGTGATCACCATCCCTTTGTATTTAGGAGAATGCTTTTGGTCACTTTAACCAGCTTTAGCATAGCATTTACAAATGTTTCCAGTCAATAAGATGCTTTCGTAAAGGGTAGAAATGATAACTTGCCGCCCTTTATATTGACCTATGATAGCAATGACCTTAGATAACCCCTGCTTAAAAGCTGTAAGTATGCATTATGTGGGGAGTAAGAATAACCTGGAAGCACTTCATATAAGCCAGGAACCATTAGAACTGGATGGTGATAGCATTAAATTATTGCAGGATGGATTCCTGCACAAATTCAAAACGATTCCCGAACAATATTCCTTTCACCATACTGATTCCCTTCAATTCAATGAAGTATATACCTATTGCCAACAATTATTCAATGATCCATCTAAACTGTCCCAGGTTTCAGGCGCAATAGCAAGGCATTTATATGAGTCTTCTACGCATCCTAAAGTAAAAGGGGGCGAATTCTATATCGCTTATTTTGATGGGCTACCTATGGAAAGCAGGATGTATAAGGCCATTGGATTGTTTAAAACCGAAAACAAATCTGTTTTCCTTGATGCCCACAGGTTGGCAAATGGCTTTGAACTTGACATGAAAGAAGGTGTGGAGTTATCTAAAATTGATAAAGGTTGCCTGGTCATTAATTCAAAGGAAGAGCAGGGATATGATGTAATGATATTTGACAACCAGAACAGGGGCGAAGAAGCTCAATACTGGAAAGAAACTTTTCTTGGGCTTATAGCCCAGCAAAACGAATATCACCATACTGCGCATTTTTTGACACTCACCAAGCAATTCATTACCGAACAGTTGGAAACAGAATTGAAAATTCCGAAAACCGAGCAAGTGGAATTGCTCAACCGATCTATTGATTATTTTAAAAGCAAGGAATCATTTGATATAGAGGAATTCCAGAATGAAGTTTTTACCAACGATGAGCTTATTGGCTCCTTCCGTAATTTTGGATCAAGGTATATTGAATCAAGTGATTTCGATATAGCTTCCTCGTTTGATATTTCGCCAGAGGCAGTGAAAAAGCAATCAAGGGTCTTTAAAAGTGTTGTTAAGCTGGATAAGAACTTCCACATCTACATACATGGGCGAACGGACCTCATAGAAAAAGGTGTGGATATGGACGGTCGTAAATTCTACAAGATTTACTATCAGGATGAAGCTTAAGCTCATAAGTTGAATATGGCTTCCACATTATGGGGAAAGATCAGTCTACTGGCATGCTTTATGAAATAATATCAGTATTAATTCACTTAAAACTTAAAGTTATGTTACGCTGGACAGTCATTTTTTTAGTAGTAGCTATTATAGCGGCCATATTTGGCTTTGGTGGAATTGCAGCTGGTGCTGCCGGTATAGCTAAAATTTTATTCTTTATCTTTTTGATCTTGTTTGTATTGAGCTTAATTGCTGGCAGAAGAGGCAGCGTTGGCGATGGTATATAATCATTTAAATATTGTGTAAGTGCAATCCTGCAAAGGGTTGCACTTATTATTTCAGTAAGCGCAGGTTTGCCTGAACTGAACTATAAGGGGTGTCAAGTCTTTTAAAGTAGTAAATTTGATCAAAACAATACACTATGGGATTACTTACACCTAAAGGCAAGAAAGGAGATAAAAAAGGTTCTGCGGCTCCAAAGCATGCAAACCAGGGATCAAAATTCATTACCAACAAAAGCACTAAAAGTGCAGGTGGTGGCTTTGTCAAAAAAGGTATGACAGGTGGATCTCAGCGTGGTAGTTAAAACCGGGAGATCTGAAAAATAATAAAAGGGTTGCCTTTGGGCAACCCTTATTTTTTTAAAAAAAGCGAGCCCGATGGGACTCGCTGATCAGATAATTTTGGTTGCTCTTACGACAAGATCTTTCGGCAAATGAGGATGGTGACGGCTTTTCTTTCAGATGATGGACTTAAAAACGGGCTTTTTCAAAAGGATATATCGAAGATAGCAGGTAGTTAGACTCTTGTGAATAACTTATCGGCGAAGTCCATAAAATCAGCGGTGGCCGTGCTTTGGTAGTTCGTTGATCATTAATACCCTGTTATTCTATGATTTCTTCATGGTGTGTTACCAAACCTTCTTTAGATATCCCCTCAATAACTACCCTGAAAGCTTTTGAGACATCATTGTTGTAAAACTGCAGTTTCACCGCAGTGCCGTTTGCTGGAACAAGAATGATAGGATTCCAATACAATGTAGTTCTGAGGTCCGGCTGTTCATTTCTCTTATCAAACCTTGAATAATTGGGAGAATAAAATTCCCTGATAGGGGTGTAACCGGCAATTGTATTAGTGTTCAAACCACCGGGTCTTGATTTTATATCATCTCCTTTGCGTGTATAGACGGCTATGGCGCCTCCGCTGCCATTAAAGCCACCCATAAACGGTGGGCGGAAAACTTTGACAAATGCTATATCCGTAACGGGTATTGTATTTAAAAATTCCGCATCAATAGGCATTTCATCAAGATACAACTGAGGAGACCCTCCGCGCCAGGAGAGAGTTGGAGTACTTCCGGTTGAGTTGATTTGTAAGCCTGCCACTTTTCCCTGCAGGTAATTGAAAACATTCATTTGGCCAATTGCCATGGGATCGTTGGCAAGATCAAATTGGTATCCATCGCCGCCACTAAACATGCCTTTGGTATACTTTTCATCCATTTGTTTTAATAAAGGCTTTGATTTTGCAGTGATGGTAATATTCTCCATCATTTTACCTTTCTCAATTCTTTGCAGGCGTAGCAATTCCGCCGCAAGGAGTGTATGTCTGTAAAAACCTGAAGTGTCAGTTGTCGGGAGTTTGATAAAGTTTTTACTGGCAGCTATGTAATTGGGAGTGGACAACCTGTCAATCATAAACTTTGCATCAGCATTGCTGAACAGTTTTGATTTTAACTGGTAGTAGACTTTTAAAGTGTCAAAAAATATAAAATCGGGATCCTTGAAACTGCCATCAGCATGTATGGGAGTAAACACCGTTTGTGTAGCTGAATCTTTTGCGGTTACAAAAAGAAAAATGCTTTCCTTTCCTGTTAACTGGCTTCTTGTAACACCATACACTTTCCCAGAAAGTGACAGGTAAGAAGTGTCACGTGGTTGAGTTATGACAGGAAATTTTCCTTTCGTGATATCCTCCCATTTGAATCTCCTCCAGCCATGTGTTAGCATTACCAGGTCCAAGTTGCGAACAACAGAATCTTCTTTTGAAGAGAAATAATAAGAGGGATGATGAACATAACCTTTCAAATCTCCGGTAAGCAGGAAGTGGCTGATTATACTGGAGGATGTGTCTTTTTCAATGCCCGCGTCGGTAATAGAAACGGAGAGGTTTGCACCTTGCAATCCGGCAGGAATATTTAACTGGATGTCATTCTGGGCTCTTTTATTCAATCCCCAGTGTTTTACTTCCAGGCTGGTAGCAAAGCTATAATCACCATTATCAATGAATGTGATCCGTTCTGCAATGGCATTCCATGCAGCATCAAATAAAGTGATAGTGAGTATGCCTGAAGGAAGACTTTCTGTAGGAATTACTTTTCTGGCGCTATTTGCGGCAGATAGGCTTACATCGGTCTTGAATGCGGTTCCGCTATTCATTGTGCCTACCAGGTGAAGTTGCTGGAACCTTTCTTCTGTTGTATTGCTTTTTTGAACTACTATATAGCGTTTCTGCCCGGATATGGTAACCTGCATGGAAGCTCCTGAACTCTTAATGGCCGGTAGGTTTGTAGTATGTGAAGTGTTTTTGTTGTCTTTCCACCTGGCAGAATAGGTAACGCCTGAAACAGGTGTGAATACAAAGCTGCCCATGCCATCATGCATGGTAAGGATAGAGTCGACGACAGTTCCTTTATTGTCTTCTATAACACCACGTACATTTACCGGCAAGCCCCACTGGTCCGTAGCTTTAAAAGCTACCCTGTTGGAAATGCCTGCAATGGCATCTCCGCCCTCAGGAAAGAATTCAAGTGTAGCAATAGAAGCTGTTGTATTAATTTTCGAAGCGTTGTTTTTGTTTAGTATCCTGATATCCTTACTATAAATGAATGAACTATCAAAATTGAGCATCCATTTGGTATAACTTTTTACATGAATAAAATTCCCTGTATAATTATCCGGGATTTCAAGCTGGCCATTGGAAGTGCCTTCAATTACCGGGCTAACAGTATGTGCCAGCACTTCTCCATTATCACCTACCCAATCAATATACATGGTCTTAGTCTGTTGGGCTGGAAATAATCCATCCATTACGTAAGCTTTGAACCAGATAGTTTCTCCCGCCTGGTAAACATCTTTATCATAATGCAGCCATACCTTTTCAGGTTGATAGTTACGGGTATAATGGGCAAGAGTGGAATCAATATTTTGAGAACGGGCAATAGTACTCATGGCAACAATAGCGGCTATGAATAGCAGTTGTCGTAAAAATTTGTTCATACTGAAATTGAAAGCTGTTAAGATACTATAGTATAAAATAATAATACAGGGAGTTTAACAGATCATCAACAATTCGCCGCCTGTTTGACTAACTCATTAAAAAAGGCTCCTTTCGGGAGCCTTGAAATTTGTTACATATTCCGCCTGTATTGTCCACCGACTTCGTATAGGGCATGCGTTATCTGTCCCAGTGAGCAATACTTGACTGTCTCCATTAATTCGGCAAATAAATTACCGTTATTGACAGCTACCTCTTTTAGCTTTTGTAATGCCTGGCTGTTTTTAGCTTTATTCCGTTCCCAAAAAGCATGAAGATTCTGAATCTGTTGTTCCTTTTCTTCTTTGGTTGAACGTATCACTTCCCCGGGCAAAATTGTGGGGCTACCCTTTTTATTCAGGAAGGTATTCACGCCAATCAATGGCAATTCGCCAGTATGCTTTTGATGCTCATAATACAGGCTTTCCTCCTGTATCTTGTTGCGCTGGTACATTCTTTCCATGGCACCCAATACACCCCCACGTTCCGTTATCCTGTCAAATTCTGAAAGGACAGCTTCTTCAACAAGCCTGGTTAGTTCTTCAATGGCGAAACTTCCCTGGATAAAATTCTCTGTTTTAGCTGATCCCAATTCGCGGTTAATGATCAATTGAATGGCCATCGCCCTGCGCACACTTTCTTCAGTGGGTGTGGTAATGGCCTCGTCATATGCGTTTGTATGAAGAGAATTGCAATTGTCATAAATAGCATACAGCGCCTGCAGCGTGGTGCGTATATCGTTGAAATCTATTTCCTGCGCATGAAGTGAACGGCCCGAGGTCTGGATATGATATTTCAGCTTTTGAGAGCGGTCATTGCCTTTGTATTTATATTTCATGGCCTTAGCCCATATTCTCCTGGCCACCCTTCCGATCACACTATATTCAGCATCCATACCGTTACTGAAGAAGAAGGAAAGATTGGGTGCAAAATCATCAATGTTCATTCCCCGACTCAAATAATACTCTACATAGGTAAATCCATTGGCCAGTGTAAATGCCAGTTGGGTGATGGGATTGGCACCCGCTTCTGCAATATGGTAGCCAGAAATAGAAACACTATAGAAGTTGCGCACTTTATTTTTAATGAAATACTCCTGAACATCTCCCATCAGCTTCAATGCAAATTCAGTTGAAAATATGCAGGTATTTTGTGCCTGGTCTTCTTTCAGTATATCTGCCTGCACTGTCCCTCTTACCTGCGAAAGCGCTTCCGCTTTAAGTTGAAGGTATACATCAGCAGGAACTACTTCCTCACCGGATAGTCCAAGCAGTTTCAGTCCCAGGCCATTATTGCCATGTGGCAATCGCTCTGGAGAGGATGGGTCATAATAAATGGGCTTTGGCAGGCGGCCATATTTTGTTTCGAAGACTGTTTTTACCTTATCCCATTGGCCATTTGCTTCAATCCATTTCTCGCACTGCTGGTCAATAGCAGCATTCATAAAAAACGCCAGAAGCATAGGTGCTGGTCCATTAATGGTCATAGACACGGAAGTTTTGGGATCACAGAGATCAAAACCGCTGTACAGTTTTTTAGCATCATCAACAGTGGCTATGCTCACACCGCTATTTCCAACTTTTCCATATATGTCAGGCCGTTGAGCTGGATCCTCACCATACAGTGTGACACTGTCAAACGCAGTGGATAATCGTTTGGCGGGCTGCCCTTCAGAAACGTAATGGAAACGCTTATTGGTACGTTCAGGTCCTCCCTCGCCGGCAAACATCCTGGTAGGATCTTCCCCTTGTCTTTTCAATTCAAAAACACCTGCTGTATATGGAAATTCGCCCGGAATATTTTCCTGTAATTGCCATTTCAGCAAGTCACCCCAATCCTTATACGCTGGAAGCACCACTTTGGGAATATGGGTGCCACTTAAGGATATGGTGGTCAATGATTGCTTAATTACTTTATCGCGGACCTGGTATTCAAAAAAATCGGAGGTATATTTTTTTACCTGCCCAGGCCATTTATCGATCAGTCTTTTGCATTCGGGATGCAATGCATCTTCCAATTGCCTCCGTAAAACATCCAGCTCATTGTAGGCAGATGTGTCCTTCCCTATGGCTTCCAATGCGCCATTTACCTGGTACAGCTTTGATGAAAGGGTACATTGTTCAGCCACCCATTGGTCATAATTGCGGTTGTTATCTGATATCTCGGAAAGATACCTTATCCTTTTTGGCGGGATGATCTGGGATTTGGTGGTAGTATCTTTTATATGGGCATGCGTTTCAATTCCGGCAAATTCCTTTCCCGTCTTATTTGAAATGGCCACCACCAGCTTTTCAAATAGCTCATTTACGCCCGGATCATTGAACTGTGCCGCTATGGTTCCTACAACAGGTAATTCTTCATCTTTGGCTGTCCAAAGCTGGTGATTGCGTTTAAATTGTTTGCGCACATCGTGCAGGGCATCAAGAGCCCCTGCCTTATCAAATTTATTGATAGCCACCACATCAGCATAATCAAGCATATTGATCTTTTCCAGTTGAGATGCAGCTCCATATTCAGGTGTCATGACGTACAAGCTGATATCGCAATAATCCAGGATGGATGCATCGCTTTGACCAACACCTGCACTTTCAAGTATAATAAAGTCAAAAGCCGCCTGACTGCACACATCGATGGCATCCTGTACATATTCACTAAGGGCTTTATCGCTTTCCCTTGTTGCCAGGGAACGCATATACGCCCTTGGCGATGAAATGGAATTCATCCGGATACGGTCACCCAATAAGGCTCCCCCGGTTTTTTTCTTTGAAGGGTCAACTGATATAACCGCGATGGTTTTGTCGGTGAAAGCATTGAGGTAGCGTCTTACAATTTCGTCTGTAACAGAAGATTTTCCAGCTCCTCCGGTACCCGTAATTCCCAGTACCGGCGTTGTTTCATTTTTAGTCTTTGGAGCTGCTGAAATATCTGCATCTCTTTTTAATCCTGCCTCCGCCATGGTAATAGACCTGGCTATGCGCCGGATGTCTTTTTTTTCACCCAATGGTAATTTTCCATTCCATTTTTCTGAAGCTTTCCAAAAATCCGAATTCTTTTCACCAGCTTCTGTTTGACCATCCTTACATTTATTAATAACATCTTCTATCATTCCCTCCAGGCCCATCTTTCTTCCATCATCCGGGGAATAGATACGTGTAATGCCATAATCCTGTAATTCTTTAATCTCCTGTGGAAGTATGGTGCCACCACCACCTCCAAAGATCTTTATATGGCCACAACCGCTTTCATTAAGCAGGTCCTTGATATATTTAAAGAATTCCACATGCCCACCCTGGTAAGATGTTATGGCTATGCCCTGGGCATCTTCTTCAATAGCACATTCCACAATTTCATGGGCGCTGCGGTTATGTCCAAGGTGAATGATCTCTGCGCCCTTGCTTTGCAATATGCGGCGCATGATATTAATGGCAGCGTCATGACCATCAAAAAGAGAAGCGGCTGTAACGATACGGACCTTTTGGGTTAATTCTTTATTCATATAATTGGGAAATCGGGTATAAAGGTAGCCAAGGCCTGATTACCGGAGGCCAGGGACTGTTTTGATACCTGGTTATAATTTTTGCAAAATAAAGGCTTCCGTGAATTCCTTAAGGCCAACAGGCTGAATTCTGTTTGTGAAACCATTTTATGTCAGTTGAAAAGAATTACCTTTCTTAGCCAACCCTTATTAACCAGGAAGGTATTTTTGTTGTATGCAGTCTATAATAGATTCCGTTTCGCATTTGTATAGAAGCTGGTCCGGGAAAGATCCCCACCACGTAGATGTGTTGCCCCAGTCAGGAAGTGAAAGAAGGTATTTCAGATTGTATAATGAACGTGGAGAGACCGTGATCGGCACCTATGGGTTAAATGTCGCAGAGAATGAGGCATTCATTTATTTTTCCGGTCATTTTGCTAAAAAAGGATTGCCTGTTCCCCGCATTCTTGGGATCAACCATGACAGGATCGTTTACCTGCAGGAAGATTTCGAAAATGTTTCTCTATTGGATATGCTCGAAAAGCATGGGTTTACAGACCAGGTGTACAGCTTATTCAGGGAAAGCCTGCACCAGCTGGCAAGGCTACAGGTATATGGCGACGAAGGATTGGATTATAATAAATGCCTGACCAATAAGGAATTTGGCAAGCAGGCCATCATGGCCGATCTTCTTTATTTCAAATACTATTTTTTAGATGCATTACGTAAACCTTATGATAAGCAGAAACTGATAGATGATTTTGAAGCCCTTAGCAATTACCTCACGCATACAGAGTATAAATATTTCATGTACCGTGATTGCCAAAGCAGGAATATCATGGTGAAGGAAGACAATTCTGTTCATTTTATAGATTACCAGGGAGGCATGAAAGGGGCCCCTCAATATGATGTGGCAAGTATGATCTGGCAGGCAAGGGCCAATCTTCCCGATGACTGGAAAGCAAACCTGCTGGAAGATTATATGAACTCCTTTGAAAGCATCATCCAGGATACTATCGATAAAGAAGTGTTTCGCAGCCAGTATAATGGGTATGTCCTCATAAGGCTTTTACAGGTATTGGGTGCTTATGGTTTTCGTGGATTGTTTGAAAGGAAAGCCCAGTTCCTTACCAGCATACCCCTGGCATTAAAAAATCTAAGCTGGTTCATTGAAAATCATAGCCTCGGCATTGTTGTTCCTGAATTCAAGAAGATCTTACATATATGTATTGATGAAGAAGTGATCCAACGCTTCAACCCCGTGCAGGCAGATGAAGAGACTCCATTGCTGGTTAAGATCAGCAGCTTTTCATACCGCAAGGGAATACCTGAAGATGCCAGCGGCAATGGTGGCGGTTTTGTATTTGATTGCAGGGGCATCGATAATCCTGGCCGCCATGATATATACAAAGAGGTGCATGGCCGTGACAAACCCGTAATTGAATATCTGGAGCGCCAGACAAGGATGGAGGATTTTCTGAATAGTGTTTTTGATATTGTCGACATATCAGTAGAAGCATATATAAAAAGAGGCTTCACCAGTCTCTGCGTAAATTTTGGCTGTACAGGTGGTCAGCACAGAAGTGTATATGCGGCGGATGCATTGGCAAGACATTTGAAAACAAAGTATAAGGTGAAAATAGAACTAAACCACCGTGAACAGGAATCCAAAGGATGGAAGAATCCATTGGTTAAAAAGGAGGAATCGTGAAAGCAATGATCTTTTGTGCCGGCCTCGGCACTCGCTTTAAGCCCTGGACAGATACACATCCCAAAGCATTGGCCATAGTAAATGGTAAAAGCCTGCTGCAACGAAATGTTGAATATTTACAGAAATATGGTATAACTGATGTTATTGTGAACGTACATCATTTTGCCGACCAAATTGTTGAGGCCATTGAAAGATCAAAAGGGTGGGGAAGTAACATAACCATCAGTGATGAAAAAGACGAAGTACTCGAAACAGGAGGTGGTTTGGTCAAAGCCAGGAAATTTCTTGAAAATGATACCTTCCTGACGATCAATGTAGATATTCTTACCGATGCAAACCTGAAATATTTTCTTGCTTCGCACCAACAGGAAAATTCATTGATCACACTGGCTATTACCAACCGGAAAACAACCCGCTACCTGCTTTTCAATAAGTATAACCGCTTGTGCGGCTGGAGAAATACACTTACCAGGGAAGAGAAAATTGCCCTGGAAGCAAAGGACATGTTTGAAAAAGCTTATAGTGGGCTGGCCATTTTTGAGCCAAGTGTATTTGACCTGGTAACCTTACAACATAAGTTTTCACTGATAGATCTTTACCTCTCATTGGCGCACGATAATAAAATTGCTGGCTACGATCATAGTGAAAGTAAATTACTGGATGTTGGCAAGCCGGAAAGTGTGGACCTGGCTGAGCAGATATTTGAATAAGGTACCTTTTATTAAATGTTTTTCAAAGGCTATTTCAGTCATCTTAATAACCCTGACATTTAACACCAGGAAATGCTAAAATAATTCTCTTGAACAATTGCTCTTTTACCACTACACTATAAAATCATTTAATTTACAACCCTTATTCTTTACAATATGAAGAAACTTGCCTTGTTAGTAATGGCGAATTGCCTGGTAGTATTGGTATTTTCCCAATCAAATTATGACCATAAAAAATTATTTGATCCTCAATTTTACCCGGTAGCTGCTAACGAGTTTCGCAGTTCTGGAGGAGAGCCCGGACCAAAATACTGGCAGAATCGTGCGGACTATAAGATCAATAGCACCCTGGACACTGCACAGCATAAGGTGACAGGAACAGTTGAGATCACCTATACAAACAATAGTCCGGATAACTTAAGTTTCCTCTGGTTGCAAATGGATCAAAATATTTATAAGGAAGATTCAAGGGGTTCTGCAACTACTACCCAAACAGGCGGAAGATGGGCAAATGCTAATTTCACGCAGGGAGATGTGATCAAAACTATTTCTATTGAATCTGACGGTAAGAAATATACGCCGGAATATAAAACCACAGATACAAGAATGCAGGTTTGGCTGCAACAGCCTTTAAAGGCTTCTGGTAATAAGACCAAAATCACACTCAGTTATGAATTTGTGATTCCCGAATATGGTACTGACCGCATGGGAAGATTAAATACAAAAAATGGATGGGTGTATGAAGTGGCTCAATGGTTTCCACGGATGGCGGTTTACGATGATGTACAGGGTTGGAATACTTTACCATATTTAGGTGCTGGTGAGTTTTACCTTGAATATGGTGACATTGAATATACTATCACTGCTCCTGCAAATTTGATCATTGTGGGTTCAGGTGAATTGCAAAATGAAAAGGAAGTTTTAACGCCATCGCAGGTAAGCCGGCTTGCCACTGCCCGCAACAGCGATAAGACTGTTGTATTGCGCAGCGCCGAGGAAGTTAAAGATCCAAAGTCAAGGCCATCTGCTGCCAATCTTACCTGGAAATTTAAGATACAAAATACAAGAGATGTGGCATGGGCAGCTTCAAAAGCATTTGTTTGGGATGCAGCCCGGATTAATTTACCCAGTGGTAAAAAGTCATTGGCCATGAGTGCTTATCCGGCAGAAAGCATAAAAAAGGATGGATGGCAGAGGAGTACCGAAATGGTGAAGGCTTCCATAGAACATTATTCCAATCAATGGTTTGAATTTCCTTACCCTGTTGCTACCAATGTTGCCGGCATTGTAGGTGGGATGGAATATCCCGGGATCGTATTCTGCAGCTCTTCAGATAGTGGTGGTGATCTGTGGGGTGTAACAGACCATGAATTTGGACACACCTGGTTTCCTATGATCGTTGGTAGCAATGAGCGTAAATATGCCTGGATGGATGAAGGATTTAATACTTTCATTAATGACATTTCAACAAAAGCATTCAACAAAGGTGAGTATGCCCAGTTTTCTTTTTTCCCACAGGATGAGATGATAAAAGCTGCTTTTAATGAAAATATGGATCCATTATGGACAACACCTGAAGTCATACAACAGCATAATTTAGGTACTGCTGCTTACCTGAAGCCTTCTATGATGTTGCATGCTTTAAGAGATGTGGTTCTGGGCCCTGAAAGATTTGATAGGGCATTTAGAACCTATATAAGCCGCTGGGCGTTTAAGCACCCTACACCCTATGATTTCTTCAGGACCATGGAGAATGTGGGTGGAGAAGATCTAGCCTGGTTTTGGAGAGAATGGGTTTTTACCAACTATAAGCTGGATCAGTCAGTAGCCGGAGTAAAATACAATGATAACATACCAGAAAGAGGCGCATCGATCACTGTCGAGAACCTGGAAGAAATGGCTATGCCAGTTACGGTTTTGGTAAAAGAGGCTAATGGAAAACAACAACGCATCAACCTGCCTGTTGAAGTTTGGCAAAGAGGATCAGAGTGGACATTTAATGTAAACACTACCAGCCGGATCACAGATGTGGTGCTGGATCCTGATAAAAACCTTCCGGATATCAACAGGAAGAACAATAGCTTAAATGCGAAAGGTTTTTAAAAGCTGAATCGCAAAAAATAAAAAGGCGCTATGTGAAAAATATAGCGCCTTTCTTATTTTGTTGCATTAATAGTTTCCAGTAATTCCTCAATGGGTGATTCTTCCAGGATGATTCTTTGTGGGGTGCCTTGTTTGGAATGCCATTTAATAAGGCGAAAACAGTTTTCTTCTATTTCTATACCTGTAATATCTCCATCGCTGAAACAACAGCAACCAGAATTGAAGTAGGTAGGTTTTAAGCGAAGGTAATCTTCTGAAATATTGGAATACTGAAATTTGCGAAGCTGGATCTCTTTTTCCAGGGCCTCTACCATTCCTTTGTCATTGAGTTTTTGAGCGTATTGCAATTGCCTATATAATCTTTCAATATGTGTTAATGCTTCAAATACGGGTTGATGGGTGTGGCCGGTAATAAGAAAAAGATCTTGTTGCTGGGCACTCCATTCATACATCATCTCATTGTGCACTGTTTTCAATTGTGCATCGTATGCAGGCGTATTTGGGTTGATTTTTAAATAAGATTGTAACGGTCCCCAGATCCTGGAAATAAAGAATTTACTCAGCATATTACCATCGCTTATCTCATCACCCTGGTGCCCATGTGTACAAAATATATTAATGGTCCTTTCATTGATACTGGTCTGCAGGATCACTCCCTCATAAATAGGAACATCATAACCATAGGCTTCTTTTAATTGCATGCCTGCAAAAGGGTCGTTATCCCAGTAAAGGTCATGGTTGCCGAATATTTTTATAAATGCATTTTTGGGAATGAAGCGGGCTTCTTTTTCAAAAGATGGCTTTTGTGCTTTCTTTACCGAAGGCCAAAGGTTTTCCCAGAGTTCTTCGCTGTCACCTAACGCTATATAATGAAAGCCTTTTGTTTCATAATAATCCAGTGCGGCAAGATAGTTGGGTTCGCATAGCATAAAGTCGTCTGCTCCATTTCTTCGTCCTTTATGCATGTCTGAAAATATGATAAACTTACCTGTGTGAATATCAAAAGGGATCACCAGGCCTTTTTTGGTCTTGCCATTTAAAATGCAGGATAAAAGATCACTAAGAGCGGTGAATACCCGTTGTTTGTTTGGATGTGAAGAGTATTTTGCGCTAAGCCATAACACTGGTTTCAACAATAATCGTCTCAAAAATTTTTGCATTGCCCCGGGATAAATGTATTGATCTGTTGTTTCATTTTTGAAATTAAGGAAAAGCAATTGTCTTCAGGAGGTAACTTATATTTTATTAATGAATTTATAATTCCTGCAACTAGTTTCTTAACACTTATCCTGGTACTTCATCCACACGTAATACTGTGCTGCCTTAATGAATCGATAGTGTATTGTTATAGTTACAGTATCATATACCCGTAGGAAGTCCGTAGTATCCCCGTACTATCCCCGTTGTTTCCCTGTATACGAGCGGAGGAACTGCGGGGATAGTATGGAGACGAAACAGGTAAGCTTCGGGGAAAGCATACTGTTGCCTTGCCTTTAGCCTAACGTTGATATTTACCTGCAATTCAGATAATTTTATTGGAAGAATAAAATAGTAAAAGAGTGAAGCAGGCTGGCCTAATAAAAAAGGCTATACTGGTTTCCAGTAAAGCCTTTATGAATAGTTAGATTGTTTAATAAACTATGCCTTCACACCGATCATGCTGATCTCAACATTTACAAATTTGGGAAGCGCTGATACCTGGACTGTTTCCCTTGCCGGAAAGCATTCTGAAAAATATTTTCCATAGATCTCATTGACCTCGCTAAACCGGTTCATGTCGGTGATGAATATAGTGGTCTTTACCACATCATTAAAGCTCATTCCTGCTTCCTGCAAGATTGCTTTTAGGTTTTGCATCACCTGGTGAGTTTCTTCCTGTATATCGCGGTTTTTTAGATTTCCTGTTGATGGGTCAATGCATACCTGGCCTGAAATGTAAATGGTGTCTTTGACAATGATGGCCTGGTTATATGGGCCTATGGGTGCGGGAGCGTTTTTGGTAGTAATGATCTTTTTTTCCATACCACGAATTACACGATTTTATGTGGATTCCAGGAAAATATTTTAAGGCATAAAGACATGAATTTGTATAAATGAGGATTATTAAGGTAATTCGTGTCATGCAGATCGTAGTTCTAACCAATGAAGCTTTAAAAGAAGAATTAGTAAAAAATGGAACAGAGCCATCCCTTGAATGTCTTTATGTAAGCAAGCTGGATGAAATGCTACTTCATGCTAATGCCGATGGGTTTATTGACCTTCTTTTTGAACCAACGACTGAACGATTAAACGCCTTACAAAAATTATTACCTAAGCCGGTGATTGTTAATAGTGTCATACAAACATTAAATGAACTATCATCTAATTTTATCAGGTTCAATGGTTGGCCAACATTTTTAGCATCTGATTTATTGGAAGGCTCAGCCTCTGAAGAACAAAAGGTAAAGGCTGAGGGAATATTGAAGCTGTTTCATAAACATATTACCTGGCTGCCGGATGTTCCCGGTTTTATATCTGCACGTGTTATCAGTAAGATCATCAATGAAGCCTGGCTTGCAGTGGAGGAAGGAGTAAGTACTCCCGGGGAAATAGATATTGCCATGCGCTTGGGAACCAATTATCCCTATGGCCCATTGGAATGGGCTGAAAAAATTGGGGTGTCCAGGGTAAAATCCCTGTTAGAATGCCTGGATCATAATTAAATGGTGAGATAGGTTGCATTACACGCCTGTGGTTGTGGATATTTTTTTGATAGCACATGCTAAAAATGTTAGTAAATTGCAAATAGATTGATCACCCTTAATAATAAATAATATGGAATTCGACGATTTAAAAATGATGGGGTATCGTATAAATGAATACCAATTGGTTTTAAAACCTCATGAAGAATTGTGGAACCGGTTGAAGAAAATAAGGAACGAGTTTGCGGAAACCTATGAACTGCATTTAAATAAATACAACAAGCCACATATCCCGCTTGTACGATTCTACGCTTTGGAAATGAATGAAGAAAAGTTGTTGCAGCGTTTCAATAATATCGCCATGGGGTTTGCTCCTTTTAAAATAGAGTTGAAAGATTATGGAAGCTTTCCTTCGCATACCATTTTTATTAATGTACTTTCTAAACTCCCTATTAAAAAATTGTCTGTTGCTTTAAAAGATGTGCAGGTTTTAATGAAGACAGATAAAGAGCACAAACCACATTTTCTTGATGATGCCTATATAACAATTGGTTCAAAATTAAAACCCTGGCAATATGAAAAAGGATGGTTGGAATATGCGCACCGTCACTTTACCGGAAGGTTTATTGCTGACCATATGTTACTATTAAAACGAAATGCCAGTACCAAAGGTTCCTACCAGATTGCAAGGAGGTTCGATTTCCTGAACCTGCCCGTTTTGACCAGGCAGGGTGCCTTGTTTGCCTAAGTTTTTTTTGCCGAAATATTTATTGAATTCTTATGGAAGACTCTAACCATGATGCTATTGCCCGCAATTATAAAAAAGGAAGGGGGGCACAGTTTAATACACCCAATAAATTTCTCAAAACAGAAGTTGCCAGGGAGCATATTGAAGCAATAGATGATTGGATTGAAGAAGATATCCGCACGCAGTATTTAGAGATCTTTCCGAAAACAATTGTCAATAAGGTGGATAGTCCTGATGTAGGGATGTGGTACAGCATGAATCCTTACCAGGGATGCGAGCATGGTTGTATTTATTGCTACGCGCGAAATTCTTTTGAATACTGGGGATATAGTGCAGGTGTTGATTTTGAAAGTAAGATACTGGTGAAGAAAGATGCTCCCCGTTTGTTAAGAGGTTTCCTGATGCGCCCTAAATGGGAATGTGTGCCTATTGGGGTCAGTGGGAATACCGACTGTTACCAACCTGCAGAGAAAAAGTTCCGCATCACCAGGCAATTGCTGGAAGTATGTAATGAGTTCAATCAACCTGTGGGAATTATTACAAAGAATGCGGGCATACTCAGGGATAAGGATATATTGGAAGAAATGGCCCGGAAGAAAATTGTTTCGGTGCTGGTATCCATTACCTCCTTCAATGAAGACCTTAGAAGGGCTATGGAGCCGAGGACTACTACCGGGAATCAAAGGATAAGGGTCATTCATGAGCTAAGCAAGGCAGGCGTTCCGGCAGGAGTGATGTTAGGACCAATGATACCGGGTTTAAATGATCATGAAATGTCCTCTATTTTGAAGGCAGGGAGTGAAGCTGGAGCATCTTTCTCAGCCTATACTTTTGTCCGCCTGAATGGGGCTGTTAAGTTTTTATTCCATGACTGGTTGTATAAGAACTTTCCAGACCGGGCCGATAAGGTTTGGCACATGATTGAAGACGGTCATGATGGAAAGGTTTCAGATAGCCGCTATGGAGTGCGGATGAGTGGGGAGGGGCATGTGGCGAGATTGATCAACGATCAGTACCATACCTATTCCAATAAATATGGATTAGTTCATGAAAGAATGGATCTGGATTGCAGTCTCTTCAGAAGGCCAGGGGAACAGGGAACGTTGTTTTAATGCAAAAGATTAACTGCGTTTGTTGTTTTTATCTATTCAACTTCTTAATTATTGAAAAATAATTGTGCTTCATTAATGTCCGATAAATAGGAATAATTCAATTATTGACAAGGTAGATCTATTATTTAACCAGCATTACTATTATAAGCTAATCTGAATTTATAAAATTGTACAAGCCTTTGAGTTTTCAGGTTACTCAATAACAAGAAAGCAAATAATACACTGCAAAACATAAAACCCCACGATTGCAATACAAAACAGGATTTGTGAAATAAAGTGGCAACGGGTGCCGGATCTGCATTGACCATTCCGTATTTGGGATGAGAAACTGATTCGTGAAAATCAGTAATACTTTTTTCGGGAATGCTATAAACAGAATCAAACCTGTTGCTTGTTAATAATAATTGTAAGGATTCTCTTTTGTTATTGAAGTCAGGTTCCAGGTTGGTATCGAAATATTGCCATTTGCCATCAATTTTACCCTCAACAGTATAATGATTGGGGAAGCCAACTTTTCTGAAATCAATTCCCTTCCGTTTAAAAATTTCCATCATAACTATAGCCTGCTGACTGCAGGCAGCCATAGGATGTTTCATGATGTCATCGGGAATAACAATAGCAGATAAATGATTCCAGATGAATGCTCCTGAGAGCCAGGCGAATATATTATCAGCAGCCGAATAATGGGAATAGCCGTGATAGAAGCGCTTCCGCACTATCTCAGCTACATAATCGAAATACGCCAGGTCATTTTTGCTTTTATCCTTAAATTGAAAATCGGAAGCAACTATAATATCATTAATACTCTGAAACCTGGTGAAAAAGGAAGTATCGAATTCTTCCCAGGGATGTCCAAGATTCCTGGAATGGTCTTCTGATGGCTTAGCAACCATCCTGCTGGCAAAAGAACAGCAGGCTATGAATAAGAGTAAATAAGCAAAGATGGATTTGGATCTCATTTGGATGGTTAGGATATTGTTTACATATAAAGCCCTAGGCGTTGACAAATATAAATTTTACAATCCTAAAATGCAACCAGGTTGAGAAAGTTGTTGAGTATAATTCGTTTATTGTTACAAGTTGCCAATTAATATGTATTTCATTTATACTTTGATGTATATTTTTTTCTTATCCAGCATATAACAAATAGCCCACATAAAAAGGATCACTGTGATAGCAAATGCAAGTGAACCTATTTCAGGTGCACCGGGTATAAATTTATACACCCTCTCATAGATCCAGCTCCATGGACTGGTAAACAAGGCTTCTCCTTTGTCATTAAATCCGTTAGGGATGCGGATCAGGCGCAATCCCTTTGGCAGGAAGGCGCTTAAGGCAAAAACAAATAATGCATTTTTCCCAAAAACATCAAAGAACCTTGTAAGCCATCCCCGGATGCCTTTAACCTCAATAGCATAGATCAATGTGGATAATATAGCTATCGCCATACCTGTAGTGGCCATAACATAGGAACTTGTCCATATTTTTTTATTGATAGGAAAACTCAGCCCCCAAACATATCCTGTGATCAAAAAAGCCATGGAGGCAACGAATAATACAGTAAGGGTTTGATAGACTTCAAATCCTTTAACGGCATTGTCAGCCAGTTGCTGGATATGTTTTCCTCTTTTTACAATATAATCTCCCACCAGGTAACCAAATATCACCTGTACAATTGCGGGTATAGTGCTCATAATGCCTTCAGGGTCAAATACCACCCCTTCTCCATGGTACATGTGCTGGTCATGTAATAGGGCCAGGTCTATATTGGTTCCAAACCAACCCTGTAAACTATAGGGATCTGTGGGATTACCCACGAAACAAAATAGCCAATACAATAGAAGAAGGATCAATCCTGTCAGGAAAGCTCCTCTTGCTTTTAAATAATACACAATGATGGAAGCAAAGAAATAGCAAACGGCAATCCGTTGCAGTACTCCGAAAATGCGAACGCCCACCAGCTTACCCTGGCTATTCGTCCATGTCCAGCCATTAGCCAGTAATTGATCGCCTTCCCAACGGCTGAAAGGCCACCAGTTTAAGAACAATCCTATGGCAAAGATTAAAATACTTCTCCTGATCACCTTAGTCCAAAAGATTCTGTCGCCTGCTTCCTCCAGCCGCGGCATGACAAATGCCATGGCATTTCCTACGGCAAAAAGGAAAAAAGGAAAAACCAGGTCGGTGGGTGTAAGTCCATGCCAGGGAGCATGTTCTAAAGGTGCGTATATATGTGACCATGAACCTGGGTTATTCACCAGTATCATAAGCGCAACGGTGGCACCCCTGAAAACATCAAGAGAATAATATCGCTGTTTCAAATTGCATATTTTGATAAATGTAGCGATTTGATCAATAGAATTGAAGTCTATAGTAGTCAAAATCAATCATTTATAATCCTAATTAGCCTTCTAAGTATTTCCCTTTATTGTAAAAGAAGTTTATTTGAGTAACTTATTCAAAATCTGTGTATTTTGAACATTTGCCAGTCACAGGGCAACTGTTATATTTGCACGGCAGGTTTTACCAGGTCGCAAAAATCAGCATGTGACTGAGGGGGCGAAGCCATGCCCGTTTTATCCCGTTCTGGAAAGTTAACTACTTAAAATACAGGTATTTGAGTTCAAAATGGTATGCCATCTATACCCGGCCCAGGTGGGAAAAAAAAGTCAATAATCTTTTGATCCAAAAAGGGATCGAAAGTTATTGCCCATTAAACAAGGTGCACCGTAAATGGAGCGACAGGGTCAAAATAGTAGATGAGCCTTTATTTAAATCTTATGTATTCGTAAAAGTAGGAGATGAGGACAGGTCCAATGTGCGGATGACGGATGGTGTGGTCAATTTTGTATATTGGAACGGGAAACCTGCTATTATAAAGGATAAAGAGATCGTTGCCATTCAACGTTTCCTTGATGAATACCATGATGTGGAGCTGGTAAAACTGGAACTGGCGCCGGAACAAAGAGTAAGAGTTATAGCAGGACCCATGATGGACCAGGAAGGAAAGGTGCTGGAAATTAATAATAAAACCGCCAAGATTTGTATAGACAGTCTTGGCTATATGTTGGTGGCATATATTGAAAAGAAAAGGTTGAACCCTATTCAACTTCCAAATCAAACTGAATGAGAATTTTTACAGGTCTGTTCATTGCGGTAATTATTTGTTTGACTACATCCTGCAGGGTACAAAAAAGGACGTTTAGTAATTATTTAGAAAATGTCGCTGATACCACAACGCCCATTCAGAATCCCATACCTGATCCCCTGATCCAAAAAAATGATATTTTATCTATAAGGGTATATAGCATGAGCATTAACCCGGCAACAGATATTCCCTATAACTTGCCCGAACAGGCTGTGGCTGGAGGATCAGGAACCACTATTGCAGGCTTTTTAGTGGACCAGAAAGGCAATATTGAATATCCACGGATCGGAACCATTCATGCAGAAGGTTTGACTAAGGAACAGCTTTCTGACGCTATTAAGGATAAATTGAAAGACCAGTTGACGCAACCTTCGGTTATTGTAAGGTTTGTCAATTATAAGATAACTGTGCTGGGAGAAGTTCGCTCACCGGGAACCTTTACACTTCCCACTGATAAGGTAACTATACTGGAAGCGCTTGGATTGGCGGGGGATATAACAGATTTTGGTAAACGGGCCAGCGTTAAAATTCTCAGGGAAAACAACAATCAAAGAGAGATCGGAACGGTAAACCTGACGTCTAAAGAATTGTTTACTTCTCCTTTTTATCATTTACAGCAAAATGATGTCGTATTTGTGGAGCAGTTAAGCAGGAAGATAAGACAACAGGAACAACAAAACCTGGCACAGCAAATAGGTATTGCTACCAGTATCATAACAGCTATTGCTTTAATACTAAATTTTATCAAATAATCTAATATTCCTTCATGCTAGTGGAAGAACAGGTACAACCGGCGAGATCTGAAACAGCGAATCTGAGTGTTAAGGATCTATTTTATAAATATGTCCGTTTCCTGCCATTATTTGTCATATCGGTAGCCTTATCACTCCTGGTTGCATTCCTCTACCTGCGCTATGCTACACTGGTTTACCAGTCCGTAGGGACGCTGGTGATCAAGGATGAAAAAAACTCCGGTGGAGGTAGCAATGATAAGCTGGAACAATTATTGGTTTCGGATGGCAAGGTCAACATCCAAAATGAAATTGAATACCTGCAATCAAGGCCATTAATGGAAAGAGTGGTAAAGGCATTGAATCTGAACTTTACCTACCTGGCAAAGGGGAATATCAAAGAGCTGAATGTTTATAAATCATGTCCGTTCCGGGTAGAAGCATTTCAAATCAATGATTCAGCATCTACTTTCTCACTCAACATCAAATTTGAAGACGAGAATCGGTTTACAATAAACCAGGATCCGGCAACCTTTCAATTCGGGCAGGTTTTTAAAAACAAAAATGGAGTATTCAGGCTTGTCAGGATCACACAGGGACAGTTAGGTAGTGAATACCATGTCATATGGAAACCTACAGCCTTAAGTGCTTTAGAACAGATATCAAACTTGGTAGTAGCTCCCAAATCAAGCACTGGCATCCTGGTGATCACTAAGGAGGCGACCAATCCACAAATGGCTGCTGATGTCATCAACCAGTTGATGGAAGAATATAAGGGAGCAGTGATTGAAGATAAAAATGACGCTACACAAAAAACAATTGCTTTCGTTGACACCCGGTTGGCAGTAGTACAGCGTGAACTCGATAGCATCAACAGGCAGTTGCTCGTATTTCAGCAAACCAATAATATTATAGATCCTGAAGCCCAGTCAGGTAATTATCTTTCAAGAATTGAAGCATCTGATAAGGAAGCTATCAGTCAATCCCTCCAACTGAATAATGCAGAGATGATCGATGCTTATTTGAAAGATAACCGTACAGGCAGGGACCCGGTGCCATCATCCTTAAGCATTGAGGATCCTACCCTGGCTGCAATGGTGGCCGCTTATAATAAGTCCCAGATCGAGTTAAAAGCATTACAGGAAAATGCACCTGCAGGAAATGTGGCCGTCCAGCAAAAAGCAATAGAAACAGAGCTGTTAAGGAATAAGATCATTGAGAATCTGAAAACAGTCAAATCGGCTTATAGTTCTGCATTGAGTTCAACCCTGCATTCTAAGAATAGTGCACAGGGTGAGGTCAGGACCATGCCTTCAAAAATGCAGATCCTTACCGATATCAAAAGGGCACAGCAAACCAAATTGGTGGTATATAATTCATTGTTGCAAAAAAGGGAAGAATCAGCGATTGCCCTGGCCTCCCAGATCTCTAATACCAAGGTTTTGCAGGATGCATCTCCCAATTCCAATCCCATTAAGCCCAATCGAAGGAATATCCAGATGCTTTCTATTTTTATTGGATTGCTGATCCCGGGTTTATTCATTTTTGTTATCGAATTGCTGAATGATAAGGTAACCAGCCGTTCTGATATAGAGCGTGTAACCGGAGCTACAATACTTGGTGAAGTAGGTCATTCATTTGGAAAGGAAACATTGGTCGTTACCAACAATAACCGCAAAGTGGTAGCAGAACAGTTTCGTATGTTACGCTCCAATCTTCAATACGTGTTAAACCATATTGATAGGCCGGTTATTTTAGTGACATCATCCTTCAGTGGGGAAGGAAAATCATTCATCAGTACCAATACAGGTGCAGTAATGGCGCTGACGGGTAAAAAAACAATTATACTCGAATTTGATATCCGCAAACCAAAAGTGCTTTCTCATTTAAACCTGGGCAAGCGTCCGGGTTTGACCAATTATTTATTGGGGAAAGTAAAACTGGAGGATCTTCCCGTACCTGTAGAGCAAAGTGATAATCTATATGTATTGCCTTGTGGTCCTGTACCTCCCAACCCTGCAGAATTATTATTAGACCCAAAGCTGCAAGAACTATTTGCTTATTTAAAAGCTTCATTTGACGTGGTGATCATGGACACCGCACCTGTTGGAATGGTGAGTGATGCATTGACGCTGAGTAAGTTTGCAGATTGCACTTTATATATAGTCCGGCAGGGACATACTTTCAAGAAGCAGGTCAACCTGATTGATGAATTTTATCAAACGGGGAAACTTCCTAAGATCTCCATCGTTTTGAATGATGTAAAAGTCCGGTCAGGGTATGGGTATTATGGGTATGGCCGCTATGCCTATGGATATGGTCATAGTCATGGTTCAGGGTATTTTGAGGAAGAAACGCCACCTGCAGGAACCCTTGAAAAATGGTTTGGCTGGTTGGATACCAAAAACTGGAACAAGAAGAATAAAAGAAAAAAGACAACAGTATAATGCACATATTAATAACAGGAGGAGCAGGCTTTATTGGATCAAACCTTACTGAGCATTTGGTTTCTTTACCAGGAGTAGAAAAGGTACGTGTATTGGATAACCTGTCTACCGGGAGTATGAAGAACCTGGAAGCTTTAAAAGGAAATCCCAAATTTGAATTTGTGGAAGGTGATATCAGGGATTATGATACCTGTGTAAAGGCTTGTTCCGGTTTAAATCTTATTTCACACCAGGCAGCCCTTGGCTCAGTACCCCGTTCCATCAATGATCCGCTCACCACAAATGAAGTGAATATAACAGGCACCCTAAATATCTTTACGGCTGCGAAGGAAACTAAGATCAATAGAGTGGTTTATGCCGCCAGTTCTTCCACCTATGGAGACCATCCCGGCCTTCCCAAACTGGAGGATAAGATAGGCAAACCGCTTTCTCCATATGCGGTAACTAAATATGTGAATGAACTCTATGCCCGGGTGTATGCAGATGTATATGGAATGGAATTGATCGGGCTGCGTTATTTCAATGTTTTCGGTCCGAGGCAAAATCCCAAGGGTCCATATGCAGCCGTAATCCCTTTGTTTATTAAAGCAGTATTGGATAACCAGCCGCCGTTAATCAACGGAGATGGCGAACATAGCCGGGATTTTACATTTGTGGCTAATGCGGTGGATGCTAATGTGCGTGCGCTTACAACTACGAATCCTGGAGCTATTAACCAGGTGTATAATATTGCCTATGGTGAACGCACCAGTTTAAATGAAGTTTTTGAAATGATAAAAGCTGTGGCAGGAAGCGACCTCGTTCCCTTGTATGGCAGCGAACGTAAAGGAGATGTAAAACATAGCCTGGCGGATATTTCAAAAGCCAAAACCCTGTTGGGCTACCAACCCCTGACCAGTGTCAGGGATGGCTTAAAAACTGCTTTTGAATGGTACAGGGAGCACCACCATTTTAGTTACTCTTAAAAAAACAAATTCAAACCGCTGCGATCGCAGAGGCCGCGGAGAAATAACTAATATACCTGCGTTCACAGCGCTCGCTGCGATTTGTTTTCTGCGAATGCTTCAGTTAAACTTTCAGACAGTTCATTTCCTATATGCATGAAAACGATTTAGGAACCCTTGTTCTAGACGCGGGCATTTGAAGTGCATAAAACCCTGGGCCCGGGATTATTAGAAAGTGCTTATGAACATTGCCTGGCATTTGAACTTCTTCAAAAAGGATTAAATATTAGAACCCAATGTCCATTGCCTTTAGTTTATAAAGATGTAAAGCTCGATTGTGGATATCGTTTAGATGTAGTTGTTGAAGATAAAATTGTTGTTGAAGTAAAAGCAGTTGAAGCCTTAAACGACATACACCTTGCCCAGAGTTGACGTAATTAAAGTTAACTGGCTGCAAACTTGGATACCTCTTAAACTTTAATGTAGTTACCTTAAAGACAGGTATCAAAAGAGTTGTAAATAACTTATAGAATTTTAATAAATAATCTTAATGACAACCGCTGCGATCGCTGCGTTCGGTGTTGTAAATTAAAAATTGTTAGATGCGTACCCTGCGAACACTGCGGTTTAGTTTTCTGAGTATTTTATTTAAAAATTAACCTTCATTAATGGCCTACTTCGCACATCCAACTGTAGTTATTGATGAGGGTTCTCAAATTGGAGATGAAGTAAAAATCTGGCATTTCTGTCATATCATGACCGGTTGCATCATAGGTGAAGGTTCTAGCCTGGGTCAAAACACCTTCGTTTCTTCCAATGTAGTGCTAGGCAAAAATGTACGCGTCCAAAACAATGTTTCCATATATGAGGGAGTCATTTGTGAAGATGATGTTTTCCTGGGACCTTCAATGGTTTTTACAAATGTGATCAATCCCCGAAGCGCTGTCAATCGCAAAAATGAATTCAGGCAAACAATTGTAAGGCGCGGGGCCACCATTGGCGCGAATGCAACGATCATTTGCGGCAACGAAATTGGAGCATTTGCCTTTGTGGGAGCAGGATCGGTTGTTACCAGGCCTGTACCAGCCTACGCCTTAGTAGTAGGTAACCCGGCCAAACAAATTGGATGGGTAAGTGAATGGGGACATCGTCTCAATTTTACTAAAGAAGGAATAGCTATTTGTGAAGAAAGCGGGGAAACCTACCAGCTTCAAAATAACACCATAATAAAATCCATACAATAGGAAGCAGAAGGCCTGCTGACAATTTAAAAATTTAGTGCCTTTACAATGAACAACAATCAAACAATTATTATTACCGGTGGGGCCGGCTTTATCGGTTCACACGTGGTTCGATTATTTGTAAAAAAATATCCGAATTATAAAATCATCAACCTTGATGCGCTGACCTATGCAGGGAACCTGGAGAATTTGAAGGATGTTGAAGGTGCTGCAAATTATATTTTTGAGAAGGTCAATATCCTGGATGTCGCAGAGCTGGATCGAGTCTTTGAAACATACAGCCCAGATGGTGTCATTCACCTGGCGGCAGAGTCGCATGTGGACCGGTCAATTGTATCACCCCTGGATTTCGTTTATACAAATGTGGTAGGCACAGTCAATCTATTGAATGCTGCAAAAAAGCATTGGATTATAACCAACCCTTCCCCACTAAACGCTAAACGTTTCTACCACATATCTACTGACGAAGTTTATGGTGCCTTGGGCGATACGGGATTTTTTACGGAAGAAACAGCTTATGATCCCCATTCGCCCTATTCAGCTTCGAAAGCTTCTTCCGATCATTTTGTACGTGCCTATCACGATACTTATGGCCTTCCGGTAGTGATCACCAATTGTTCCAACAATTATGGTCCCAACCACTTCCCGGAAAAGTTAATTCCATTAATGATCAATAATGTCATTCATAAAAAGCCGCTTCCGGTATATGGTGATGGTTTGTATACCCGTGACTGGCTTTTTGTAAAAGACCATGCAACCGCCATTGATGCCGTGTATCATAAGGGAGAGAATGGTGAAACGTACAATATCGGCGGATTTAATGAATGGAAGAATATTGATTTAGTAAAATTGCTTTGCAAGCTTGCAGATGAAAAGTTGGGAAGAAAAGCTGGAGAGAGCGATCAACTGATCGCATATGTTAAAGATCGTCCCGGCCACGATAGGCGTTATGCCATTGATGCTACCAAAATCAATAAAGAGTTGGGATGGAAACCTTCTGTAACTTTTGAAGAAGGCCTAAGCCAAACCATAGATTGGTATTTGCAAAATACCGATTGGTTGAAGCATGTAACCAGCGGTGAATATCAAAACTATTATCAAACCCAATATTCAACGACGCAATAATGAAAGGAATTATACTGGCAGGCGGCAGTGGTACCCGTTTGTATCCTATCACGAAGGCCATCTCTAAACAACTGATGCCCATTTACGATAAGCCAATGATCTATTACCCTCTTTCGATTTTAATGATGGCAGGGATAAGGGAAATTCTGATCATCACAACGCCGGAGGATAACCCTTCTTTTAAAAGATTGCTGGGTGATGGCAGCCAGGTAGGATGCCGGTTTGAATATGCCATACAGGAAGTGCCCAATGGTTTAGCCCAGGCCTTTGTAATCGGTTCAAGCTTTATTGGAAAAGATAAAGTGGCGCTTGTTCTTGGGGACAATATATTTTATGGTACAGGGCTAGGCAGACAATTGCAGGCACTGAATGATATTGAAGGGGGTTATGTCTTTGCCTACCAGGTCAGCGACCCGGAACGTTATGGAGTTGTGGAGTTTGATGGTGATCATAAAGTGCTTTCAATTGAGGAAAAGCCTGATAAGCCGAAATCCAATTATGCTGTACCGGGGTTATATTTTTATGATAACCATGTCGTTGATATTGCCAAAAATCTAAAGCCATCACCAAGAGGTGAGTATGAGATTACTGATGTAAATAAAGAGTATTTGGAACGCGGTGAATTAAAGGTAGCGATATTGGATAGGGGAACGGCGTGGCTGGATACCGGCACTTTTGATTCACTAAGTGATGCTTCGGAGTTTGTGAGAGTCATTGAAAAAAGACAGGGCACTAAGATTGGGTGTATAGAGGAGGTGGCATATCGAATGGGTTTTATTAATGAACAGCAATTAAAGCACCAGGCAAACACTTTGATTAAAAGTGGCTATGGCAACTATCTTCAAACAATAATTAATAGGTCAAATTAATTTTTTGAAATTAGTAAATAGCGGTCTGGAATATTTAGCATATTGTAGTTAAAGTTTCCGGCTATTACGGCCTTCCATATGGTACCTGTTTCTTCTTGAGGAATTATGAGCTCTCGTATTTCAAAACCTCCATATTCCTTAATTAAAATATTTGAGTTAGGATTAAACCCTGACGGAGATGTGAGTTTTAGGGCATTTAGCTGAACTTTATAATTTAATTTATTTATATCCTTCGGTAAATAAATATAGGATGGATAATATTTTGGATCATAAGTCGCCTGGTTTACATCATCTGAAAAATTCTTATAAAAGTTAACAATGCCTCTCGGGGAAGAGTTAAAGTAAAATAACCCTTCACTGATTTTTACGTTGAAACGGTAAGTGGTATAATCACTGGCATTCATAAAGAAGTTGGTTTCTCCAATTGGTAAAGCAAATTCAATATTGCCTGATGGTTTGTTTAATGTAAATGTTATAGGCATACTGTAGTTATTATCTATACCGCTTATAATCAATTTTTCGTTGCCGTTGGGGTTTGTAAGCTGGTAATTGATTATAATTTTAGTAGACTTCTCAGAATAAACTGAAAAATAACTTCTCGTAGTATAGTTGCCTCCAATGTTCATTTCATGAATTGGTTTATAATCTTTGGAAATGGCTGTTTTTACTTGTGACAGTGAGTAGGAAATGTTAGGGGAGGATTGATGGTAAAGGTTCTGAAGCAATTGAAAATTTTTGTTTATTTCTGCTTGTGATCTAGATTGTGGTAATGATCTCCACGCTGCTAACCTTTTATCTGTTTCCGGAAACCAATCCAAATGTAGTTGGTGGTGTACAGGATAATCCGATTCGTTTTTATTCATATTTAAAAAACTATAGCTAATCAATTGCATAATACGGTAACTGTCAATGATGCCCGAGCGGTAAATTTTCCATGCATACATAGATACAGGCAAAAGACGATCTTTGAGTGAAGTTTTCGAAACATCCCGGGAAACAAAAACAAGATGAATAAAAAAAAGATATTCTTTAAGTTCATTAATTCTTTGTTGAAGGATAGTATCTGTAGTTTTTTCAGTGGCTCTCTGGATTAGAGTCACTGAGGTACTTAAATTATTGGTTCCATAAACAACATCATTATAAAATAGTGAAAAAAGTTTTTGTATTGGAAGCTTTGCCTGTTGGTAAAGATCAGATACTAGTAAATCTAAATTTTTATTCCAATCACTATCTCCATCTGCTAAGTATCGGGCTATGATCCATAAAGGAATCCCTGTAGAAAATTTGCTATACGAAGATTCAAATGTCGTGCCTTCTGACCCGATATTTATGCTATAGATAAGTCTTTGCATTGTTTCCTTCAATGTCATACCTCCAGGTAAATCATATGCCTGATCAGGGTATTTAAGGTAATCGTAGATCCCATATCGTTTGGCTTTTGATGCCCACATTTGGATAAAAGAAGGACCAAAGGCTATATTTTGAAATTGGTAAGGAATGATCTGCACAAATACACGTGGATTTAGTTTAAAGCTTGGTGGTTCGGCATGTGAACTGTAGGCATATAAATTGACTCCAATGTTTGGGTTGTTAGGGAATAGCTTATCTAATTTGGCTGCAGCAATATTAGCTGCACCAAAGACCTGGTCGCTAACAGAAGGTGTATTTTTCTCTGAAAGATATCCACCGCCATCAGAAGGCTCCATAGAAACAAATTGTGTGATACCCCGGGCAGGTGGTTGAAAATCAGGTTTTGTAAAAGGTTTAATGCTCCAATTGGTATAAAATTCAACTGCTTCTTTGTTGAGGTAATTTATTTTGGTCCCGGGATCAATTTTCCCATTACTGACCTTTGGTGACACTAACCAGTTTAGGTGTTGAAGTAGCTCATTATTGTTTTCGAGAATAAAGTTTTCACCACGATGGCCTGCCAATGCATAGGCAGTTCCAAACCCGTTACGAACGCGCCAAAGATTCCAGCTTTTTTCCACAATTTTGTCAGTGTCAGAATTACCGGATCCAAACCCACCAGTACCGAAAAAATCCCGGATTTGCACAAAAGGTTGATCAACATAATCTTTTTTTGGAGCGAATAGACTTAAGCTTTTAGGAATAATGGTGTATAAATCGCCTGGTAAATAAAATTTGAAGCCTAAAGAGCGGAGGTATTTATAAATGCCAAATTCTAAACCTTCAATGGAGGAAGAGGAAATAGTTAGAATAGATAAGCCATTAGTTTGAATGCGAAAGCTTTCTTTGGTTTTAAAATATGTCTGATTGCTAATTTTTAAAATAATTCCCCTCTCCACTTTTTTGTGTGAAGCATCAGTATACCATTGATAAGGTGTGGCAGTATTTAAAATTTTGATAAGATCCTTACTCGTTTCTTCTGGAAAACCTGCAGGAACTGAAATGTTATACGAAATAGATTTTGCGCTTACGTAGTGACCAGGCATGATAAGCATTGACAAAAATGACAGAAAAACAAATTTGAATTTATAATCCATTGTATTATTATGTTTTTTCTAAAGGCAATATCCTTCTATTTTAAAGCATTCTAGGTAAAAACTTTCCTAATTATAATAGTCATCATTGCTACATTTATAGCCCAAATCATTATTAACTGTTGATTTTTAAAGAATGGAATTAAAAGGGAAAAAGGTATTAATAACAGGAGCAGATGGTTTTATTGGCAGCCACCTTGTCGAAAGTTTGCTGTTGGAAGGATGCTCCATTAGAGCTTTCTGCTATTATAACTCTTTTAATAACTGGGGCTGGCTTGATTCTTTCCCAAAAGAAAAATTAACCCAGCTCGAAATATTCACGGGTGATATCAGGGACCCTAATGGAGTTAGAATGGCTATGAAGGATGTTGATATCGTTTTTCACCTGGCTGCTTTAATTGCCATTCCTTTCAGTTACCATTCTCCCGATTCCTATATTGATACAAATATCAAAGGGACGTTAAATATTATACAGGCTGCAAAAGACCTAAAAGTGCAAAGAGTGCTGGTAACATCTACTTCTGAAGTATATGGCACTGCCCAATATATACCTATAGATGAAAAGCATCCACGTCAGCCACAATCACCCTATTCAGCTTCAAAAATCGGTGCCGACTGCTTAGCAGAATCTTTCTACCGTAGCTTTGATCTGCCTCTAACTATTGTAAGACCTTTTAATACATTTGGCCCAAGACAATCTGCAAGAGCTGTCATCCCAACGATTATTACACAATTACTTAATGGGCAAACAGAAATAAAATTGGGCGATATTACACCAACCCGTGACCTGGTGTATGTAAAAGACACGGTAGATGGCTTTATAGAAATTGCAAAGGCTGACAAACTTATTGGGCATGATTGTAACATTGCCACCCAATCAGAAATTAGTGTAGGTGATCTTGCCACAGAATTGATCAGTCAAATCAATCCTGAAGCAAAAATTGTTACAGATGGGCAACGAATGCGGCCCGGAAAATCGGAAGTTTTCCGCTTATACGGATCTAATGCTAAAATTAAAGAACTCACTAACTGGCGACAGAAATATGATCTTAAAACAGGCCTTACAGAAACTATAGCCTGGTTTAGCGATAAAGAAAATTTAAAACAATACAAATCCAATATCTACAACCTTTGATCAAGCAAATGGAATCGGATAAATCCTTTGAACAAATCCTTGCTTTTATTCGCAAGTCTTTCCAGAAACCTGAAGGCTTTATACCACTGCACGCACCTTATTTTGGAGGCAATGAAAAAAAATATGTGCTGGATACAATTGAAAGCACATACGTTTCAACTGTAGGCGCTTATGTAAATCGTTTTGAAGAAATGATGCAGGAGATTACAGGAGCGAAATTTGCAATTGCCACTACAAATGGAACCATTGCACTACACCTGGCCTTATTAGTTGCAGGAGTAAAACCAGGTGACGCAGTTCTTACGCAACCATTAACCTTTGCTGCCACTGCCAATGCCATTGCACATGCCGGTGGCTTGCCGGTTTTTGTAGATGTTGACCGAAATACCTTGGGTATTTCCCCTGTTGCATTAAAGGAATGGTTGAAGGAAAATGCAATGGTTAAGGAGGGTGCTTGTTTTATAAAATCAACCGGCCAACGAATAACTGCTTGTGTTCCTATGCATACTTTCGGCTTCCCATTACACATAGAAGAAGTGGTTGATGTTTGCAGTATGTACAATATTAAAGTGGTGGAAGATGCGGCAGAATCCTTAGGTAGTTTTGTGGGAGGCCAACACACCGGAAATTTTGGATTGCTGGCTACATTTAGTTTTAATGGAAATAAAACCGTTACATCCGGCGGCGGCGGAGCTGTGATCACTAATGATGTAGCACTTGGTAAACTGGCGAAGCATTTATCTACCACAGCCAAGGTTGCTCATGCTTACGAGTTTTCGCATGACATGCTGGGCTATAATTATAGAATGCCCAATCTCAATGCTGCATTGGCATGCGCCCAATTGGAACAACTGGAAAGTTTTTTGAAAAATAAAAGAGAACTGGCAAACAATTATGCTGGTTTTTTTGCCAATCGATCAGAGACATTTGTAACAGAAAGACCTGGAACGGTAGCCAATTATTGGCTGAATACTATTTTATTCAATAGCCATGAAGAGCAACAATCATTTCTAAATTATAGCAATGCGCAAAAAGTAATGACACGGCCCATTTGGCGCCTGATGAATAAACTTCCGATGTATAAAAATTGCATAGCAGGCCCGCTTGACAATGCAGAGTGGTTGGAAGATAGAGTGGTGAATATTCCAAGTAGCTTCAGACCTTCATGATAAAACATTCCCTGATATTAATTGGAGGCGGTGGTCATTGCCGTTCATGTATTGATGTTATAGAACAGGAAGGCAGGTATGCTATCCATGGAATACTTGATGCAACAGAAGTAAAAGGCGCTGCAATTTTAGGCTACCCTGTTTTAGGCAACGATGATTTGCTGGGTCAGCTCATTGAAGAAGATCACCATTTTTTAGTGACTGTGGGACAAATTAAATCTGCAGCAATCAGAATTCAACTGTTTGAAAAATTGCAAATGCGCAGGGCAAAATTAGCTACTGTCATTTCTCCAAAAGCCTATGTTTCGCGTAGCGCTTCTATAGCAGCGGGTACTATTGTTTTACATGGTGCAATTATAAACACAGGGAACTCTGTTGGCTTTAATACGATAATTAATTCAAGGGCATTAGTTGAACATGATAGCAGGATTGGTAACCACGTTCATATTTCAACCGGTGTCACAATTAATGGAGGTTGTTCAGTGGATGATGGAAGTTTTATCGGAAGCTGCAGTGTAATTGCAAATAATATCAATATTGGCACCCGGGTAATAATAGGGGCAGGTTCTGTGGTGATAAAGGATGTTTTGGAAGAAGGTGTATATGCTGGAAACCCCAGTAAAAAAATAAATAATGAGTAAGGTTTTAATTATAGCGGAAGCAGGTGTTAATCATAATGGCAGTATGGAGAATGCCAAAAGGCTTATTGATGTAGCTGCAGGTGCAGGAGTGGATATTGTAAAATTTCAATCGTTTAAAGCAGAGAAAGTTGTAAGTAAAAGAGCGGGTAAAGCCCATTACCAGCAACAGTCAACAGATAAAACAGAAAGCCAGTTTGAGATGCTAAAGAAACTGGAACTTTCTGAACAGGATCATGATGAACTGATGGCATATTGCCATGAAAAAAACATTGCTTTTTTATCAACTCCTTTTGATGAAGAAAGCATCGGGTTGTTAAAGGCAAAGGGCATAAAGATTGGAAAGATCCCGTCTGGAGAAATTACAAACTTACCTTACCTGAAGGCAATGAGCAAAGCATTTCCTCAAATTATTCTCTCCACAGGAATGGCCAATATGCAGGAAATTAATGAGGCTTTACAAATATTGTTAACTTCTGGAACAAGAAAAGAAAACATCACTATACTTCATTGCAATACTGAATACCCAACACCTATGGAGGATGTTAACTTGCGGGCAATGAATGCAATTGCAAAAGAATTCAATGTACCTATTGGTTATTCGGATCATACGCTTGGCATTGAAGTGCCTATAGCGGCTGTTGCATTAGGCGCTACCGTAATTGAAAAGCATTTTACGCTGGATCGAAATATGGACGGGCCAGACCACAATGCCTCCCTTGAACCTGCCGGGTTGAAAGCAATGGTTGTAGCTATTCGGAATATTGAACGGGCGATAAGTGGAACAGGGGTAAAGGAACCTAGCCCATCCGAAACAAAGAATAAAGATATAGCCCGTAAAAGCATTCATATTGCTAAAAATATACCAGCTGGTCACATATTGACCAGTGAAGATCTGGTTATGAAACGACCGGGCAATGGAATTTCTCCCATGCAAATTTCGAGGGTCCTTGGGAAATCAATAATAAGAGATCTGGCGGCAGATCAATTGCTTTCGCTTGATGATTTGGAAAAATAATTTCAGACAATTTGTATAAAATTACAGTCCTTACCAGTTCTCGGGCAGATTATAGCATTTACCGGCCCTTGCTTAAAGTGCTACAGGAGCATCCTGAAATAAATTTGCAGATCATTGCTTTTGGAACACATACATCAAATGATTTTGGGTATACCATTGATGCTATCAGGGCCGACGAATTTCAAATTGAAGTGCAGGTGCCCTGTATACTGGATGGAATTTCTCCTTTTTCTATAGCTCAATCGATAGCAAAGACTGTGGAACAATTTTCTGTTGTTTGGAAAAAAATGAACACTGACCTGATTATTTGTTTAGGTGATCGTTATGAAATGTTTTCAGCCGTAACTGCGAGTGTTCCCTTTTCCATTCCTGTTGCGCACATACATGGAGGCGAAACCACACTTGGCGCCATCGATAATATTTTCCGGCATAGCTTGACCCACATGTCCCGCCTGCATTTTACAAGTACGGAAGCATATCGCCAAAGAGTAATTGCATTAACAGGGAGCCCAAATTATGTATTTAATACAGGTGCATTGAGTATAGATAACCTTCAATCGCTAAATCTATTAACCATAACTGAGTTTAGAAAGCAGTTTGGAGTTGATTTAGGCAGACCTACCTTACTTACTACATTTCATCCGGAAACGGTTTCTTTTAACCGTAATGAAGAATATGGTAAAATCCTGGCAGACTCCCTGGATGAGCTTTCTGATCAATTTCAAGTGTTGATTACTATGCCAAATGCAGATACCATGGGGAATGTTATTAGAAAAGCTTTACAAGCCCTTGTTGCCAGGAACAAAGAAAAAATGTTTGCATTTGAAAACCTGGGAACAATTGGTTACCTAAGTGCAATGAAACATTGTGCAATGCTGGTAGGAAACACTTCCAGTGGATTTGTTGAGGCTTCTTATTTTCCCAAGTGGGTGGTAAATCTTGGTTGCAGGCAGGAAGGCAGATTATTAACGGAAAATATATGGACCATTGCAATTGAGCGCAGTGAAATAATTAATACTGTAAAGAAGTTAAGTCAAATGAAGGTTCCTTCCTTAATGCAACCTTATGGCAAAGGATCTGCTGCCATTGAAATAACAAAACATGTATTGGAGTTTTTGGAATCAAACAAAAGTTACAAGCAACAAGCCACCTTATGAGTTTAATTAATAATCATATCATTTTTGAAAATGAGCCGGTTAGGTCTGCGCTTAAAAAACTCGATAAATTAGCTTCCGATGCTATACTATTTGTTGTAAATGAAAATAAGAAATTGATTGGCTCATTGACAGATGGTGACCTTAGGAGAGGATTTATCCGGAATTTAAATTTTGAAAATTCAATACTGGATTTTATTCAGGAAAACCCTATATCTATAACCAGGAAAAATTATACTTTAAAACAACTGGAAGATTACAGGAAGAAAAATTATAAGATAATACCAATATTGGATGAAGGTGGAGTTATAATTGATATCCTTAATTTCCGGGTACAACAAACGATTATACCTGCCGATGCATTGTTAATGGCTGGTGGTCAAGGCAAACGCCTCATGCCTTTGACAGCAAATATTCCAAAGCCATTATTAAAGATTGGAGATAAACCTATAATTGAACATAACATTGACAGGTTGATTAACTATGGTATTAAAAATATAAAGCTGAGCATCAATTACCTGGGCCATCAATTGGTTGATTACTTTGGTGATGGAAGTATGAAAAATGCAAAGATCGGTTATGTAAAAGAGGATAAGCCATTGGGTACAATAGGGTCAATATTATTGGTTGATAAATTTGATCATGAAGATATCCTGGTAATGAATAGTGATCTGTTGACAAATATTGATTTCGCAGATTTTTACACAACTTTCAAAGAGGCCGATGCCGATATGGCCGTGGCGGCTACTTCCTACCATGTAGATGTTCCATATGCTGTGATAGAAATAGATGGTAAAAATTTGGCTACCTCATTAAAAGAAAAGCCACGGTATACGTATTATTCAAATGCTGGCATTTATTTTATCAGGCAAAGTTTATTAAAGATGATTCCTGCAGGAGAATTTTATGATATTACTGATCTAATGGAAGCTGTTTTGGCTACAAATAAAAAATTGATTACTTATCCCATCACTGGTTATTGGTTGGATATTGGCAAACCCGAAGATTTTAAAAAGGCGCAGGAAGATATAAAGCACATAAATTTATTTTAGGAAAATCAGTATCTCGCTTGGTTTTTTATAAATAACAATTTTATATAAATATTTATTTCTGAATGAGTAAACAGTATGTTGACCTAAAGATTCTTGTAATAGGATTAGGTTCAATGGGCAAAAGAAGAATTAGAAACCTGAAAGCCAATGGCGTTACAAACATATTTGGATTTGACCCGAGACCAGACCGGAGAGCTGATGTTGAAAGCACTTATCAAATACCTGTTTTTGCTGACATTGAAACGGTAACTGCACACAACAGTTATGATGCCTGGATTATCTCTGTTCCCCCAGATGTACATCATATCTACATAAAGCAGGCATTAAAGCTTAATATTCCATCTTTTATTGAAGCAAGTGTAGTAGATACAGATATGGAGATGATTATAAACGAAGCAAGGTCAAGAAAAATACTTTTGGCGCCTTCCTGCACTTTATTTTTTCACCCTGCAATAAAAAAAATTGCAGCAATCGTTGCTGCTAAATCACTGGGTAAAATATCAAACATACTTTACCACTCCGGACAATATTTGCCCGATTGGCATAGTTATGAAAAAGTAAGCGACTACTATGTATCCAAAAAGGAAACAGGAGGGGCAAGGGAAATTGTTCCATTTGAATTAACATGGCTCACCATGCTATTAGGGTTTCCTGAGCGTGTTACAGGTTTTTATAAAAAAACAATAAACATAGAAGGAGCTGAAAACATAGAAGATACTTATAATCTTCTTCTGGACTATAAGGATTTTATTCTAAATCTTTCTGTGGATGTTGTTTCCCGCTGTGCTACCAGGAAGCTTGTGATCAATGGTGAAAAGGGTCAATTATTATGGGACTGGAACGAAAATCTTATCCGGTTGTACAATGCAGAAACAATGAATTGGAAGAGCGTTCCATACGAGATTAGTGAGGCACACAGCGGCTATAATAAAAATATTACAGAGACCATGTATAACCAGGAAATAGAAGCTTTTTTAAATGGTGTATTGAACAATGGTCATTATCCCAACACATTGGTGAACGATCATAAAGTATTGAAGGTATTGTATGCTGTGGAAAAAAGTTCTGACACCAATACGATACAATCTTTTTTATGACAGGTATCATGATTGTAGCAAGGTTGGGCTCGACTAGGCTGACCCAAAAGCATTTAATCAAAACAGCTGGCAAAACCTTTATTGAGTGGTTAGCAGAACGTTACATCTTTGCATTTAAAAGGGAAATTGAGCAGGGCTCGATGGCGGTTTTTATTGTAACTTCTTCAAAGGAAGAAAACAAGAGGTTTGAAGTTGTTTTTGCTAATAACCCGGCTGTAAAAATATTTTATGGTGCTGATTCCAACATTCCACTCCGGCAGTGGCAATGTGCAGTGGAAAATGGTATCGATAACATCATTAGCATTGATGGGGATGATATACTATGCTCTACAGAAGCCGCCAGGCTAATTAGAAATAAGTTGTTACAGCATTGTGATTATGTAAAAACTTCAGGTTTGGCTTTGGGAATGAATGTGATGGGTTATAAAACAGCTTTTTTAAAAACCTCCCTTGATAAGGCTCAAGCTAGTACATTGGAAACAGGTTGGGGCAGAATATTCAATGAAGAAAAGGCAGAAAACATATCGCTGGGCAATTATGATCTAGATAAAAGATTGCGGTTGACACTTGATTATAAGGAAGATTCCGAATTTTTTAAAAAATTGATTGAAAGCCTGCAGGAAAAACTTTTTGAAACTAACGACGCCACACTTATTAATCATATTATTCAAGGGAATTATTATCAACTGAATGAAAATGTAAATGATATTTATTGGCAAAATTTTGATCAACAAAAAAAGGCTGAAACCAAATCATGAAAAACAATTATAAAGAACAATTGCATCAACTAATACCTGGTGGTGCACATACATATTCCAGAGGGGATGACCAGTTTCCCGCCAATGCTCCTGCTATATTAGAAAGAGGGGAAGGAGCTTATGTATTTGATCCGGGGGGAAATAAATATTTAGATTATGGTATGGGCTTGCGTTCGGTAAATATCGGCTATGGCAATAAAGAGGTAGCGGATGCTTGTTATAATGAAATACTTAAGGGTAATAATTTAACCCGCCCATCACTGACAGAGCTAAAGGCGGCCGAATTGCTGGTAGATCTTATTCCCTCTGCAGACATGGTAAAGTTTGCCAAACATGGTTCCACAGTAACTTCTGCGGCTGTAAAATTGGCCAGGGCTTTTACTGGCAGAACATACATTGCAGTGCCCTCAGAACAGCCCTTTTTTTCATTTGATGATTGGTTCATTGGAGCCACCGTCATGAACAAAGGTGTCCCTAAAGAAATAAGCCAGTTTACTGTAAAATTCAATTACAATAGCATAGAATCATTGGAGGAGGTTTTTAATACTCATCCTGGACAAATTGCTGCTGTAATGCTCGAGGCAGCCACAACCATAGGGCCCACTAACAATTTTTTACAACAGGTTAAAGACTTGTGTCATAAGAACGGGGCTGTCTTTATTCTGGATGAAATGATCACGGGATTTAGATGGCATTTGCAGGGAGCACAAACCTATTTTAATATTGAGCCTGATCTATGCACCTTTGGTAAAGCCATGGCAAACGGCTTTGCTGTAGCAGCGCTTTGTGGCAAAAGGGAGATTATGAAACTGGGAAGCATTGAGGAAGAAGGACAAGAAAGAGTTTTTCTGACATCTACAACGCATGGTGCTGAAATGAGTGCATTAGGAGCTTTCATGAAAACAATTGAAATTACTAAACGGGATAATGTTATTAACCATTTCTGGAACTATGGCCAACAATTGATCGATGGATTGAATGGCTTGGCAAAGGATGCAGGTATACTGGAACAGTTTTATGCAGAAGGCTTTGCCTGTTCGCCTAACTATGTTACAAAGGATGCATCAGGCAGATCCTCACTTGCTTTCAGGACACTTTTTTCGCAGGAAATGATCAAAAATGGTGTATTAATGCCTTATATCGCCATTTCGTATGCCCATCAGCAAGCCCAATTAGAAACAACCTTAATTGCCGCCAGGCAGGCTCTGGCCGTGTACAAAAATGCTTTGGAAAATGGTGTTGAAAAATATTTGCAATCTCATATAATCAAGCCTGTATTCAGGCAATACAATTAAGATGTTTTCTCTCATCAATAAGATTATTATAGTAACAGGGGGCAATGGACTATTAGGGCGCCAGATTGTGAACAGGCTAAAAGCTGCAGGGGCTACTGTATTTTCAGGTGACGTACAAATTGATGAAGCCAATGAATTCGAACAGTATTTGGACATTACCAGCGAAGAATCAGTTAAGCAGCTTATTAAAGATATAGTCGGTCGTTATGGAAAGATTGATGGATGGGTGAACAATGCCTATCCACGTACCAAAGATTGGGGGAACAAGGTGGAAGATGTTCCCTTTGAATCATGGCGTGCCAACATAGATATGCATTTGAATGGCTATTTTCTTTGTTCGAAATTAGCCCTTGAGCAAATGAAAACGCAGGGTTTTGGTTGCCTGCTCAATATGTCCTCGATCTATGGCGTGGTGGCGCCTGATTTTACAGTTTACGATCAGACTTCAATGACCATGCCTGTAGCTTATGCTGCAATCAAGGGTGCATTGGTAAACCTTACAAGATATTTTGCAGCATACTATGGTCCGCATAACATTAGAGTCAATTCTATTTCACCAGGTGGCATCTTTGATAATCAGAATGAAATCTTTGTTAGCAATTATAATAAAAAAGTGCCTTTAAGAAAAATGGGTGAACCACATGATATAGCTGCTGCTGTACATTTTTTATTGGCTGAAGATGCTGCTTATATAACCGGGCATAATTTAATGGTTGATGGTGGTTGGAGTATTGTATAAATATAGAATGATTAATTTTCCCTTATGAGTAATAGCTATATTAAAAGCCTCTTAACCAATCCGGAAATTACAAATCAGTATTACAAAAAATCAATAATCAAAACCGAACAACAGAAATATTTGGAAAGCATTTTAAATGTAAGAGCAATTAAACCTACCACCGTTGCTGACATAGCATGCGGTGGTGGTACACTCTCTTATCATTTAAGTCATCTATATCCTGATGCGGATTTTCATTTGACAGATTTAAATCCTGATGGGCTGGAAATAGCTAAAGATTTATGTAGAGGTGATAAGTTTCATTTTTTTGTTGAAGACTTATATGCGATCCAAAATTTACCAGCGAAGAGTTTTGATCTCGTTTTTTGTTGGCAAACATTGTCATGGATTAACGATCCTGAAATTGCATTAAAGCAACTATTAAATTTGTTAAAGTCCGGTGGAAGACTTTATGTAAGTGCATTGTTCAACTTAAATCATGATGTTGACATTTATGCGAGCGTTAAAGACAATACAAGGATGGGTGCTGAACATTATAGCTATAACACTTATTCTAAAAGGTCCGTTGAAAAGTGGATTGGTGACAAGGTGAAGCACATGGCATTTCATTCCTTTGATCCTGAAATAGATTTTGAATATGAAGGATTAGGGTTGGGGACATATACAGTTAAAACCGAAAACAAACGATTACAAATTTCAGGAGGCATTTTATTAAATTGGGCAATCCTGGAAGCTGTGACAACAGCCTGAAATAAAATGAAAAAATATTTGGTTTACTGGGACTATAGAAGGTCTGATCTTTTACTTCCTTTTTATAAACTTTCCGATCAATTTGAATGGCATTTTATTTATTTCAGAAATAGAGAAGCAGATAATGTACAATTAACATATCCCCGTTTTTATTGGGGAGATTTTAAATCTCCTTATAAGTTGATAAGCAAAGTGAAACCTGATGGAATTATTTTTTCCGATCTCAGCAGTTTGTATGCAGTAAGCCTCAACATGGCGGCAAAAAATATAAGTATCCCCTCTTATATACTGGATCATGGGATAAAACTGGACTATGATTATTATATAGACCTTGAAGAAAAGACCCAGTTAAAAAACCAGGCTTTGCAAATGAAAGATGAAGGTCCAATTTTTTCTACTCATAAAGGAAGGATGCATACATTGCTTTTTTATTTATCTGCCCTCAAACTTAAAAATGGTTGGGCGGGGTACAAGGCATTGAAACTATTTTATTCCGTCTTTCGTTTAAAATCAGAAAAAGCTTTTGCCAAAGTTCAATTTGCGTTGCGTTGTCCGGATCAATATCTACTTTTTTCTAAGCAAAATTTGGCATATTACCAGCAGAGGGATGGAATAAGCAGTACCCAAACCATTTACTTTGGTAACCCTCACCAGGATGATTATATACTTCAATGGGGTGAAGCAAGCGAAAATATAAACGATCCTTACTATTTGCTCTTAGATGATGGCCAGATCGAGGGTTTCGGAATTACACTTGCGCAAAAAAATGATTTCATCTGCAAATTGAATGATTTTGCTTTATCTCAAAGAAGTCAACTTATAGTTAAGTTACATCCCTTTGATTATGGTCGAACAGATTTGTATCTGCATGAAAATATTGTGTATAAAATGTCGGCAGATATAAGTGCTTTGATCAACGGTGCAAAAGGTTGTTTTGCCATTTCTTCTACCTTAATGCTACCTTTGATCATCTCTGGTAAACTCATTGCTTTTAAAGTTAAACATTCTAAAATCCAGGAAGTGATTGAAGGTTTTGGTGTGAAATTTTTAGACTACATAAACTTTTCTTCTGAAGATATTGATTTTACAAAATTCATTCTTCACGAGCAAAAATCAGCAACATTCATTGAGCATTTTTTGTACAAAAGGGATGGAAAGGCAACAGAACGTTTAAAGCAAATACTGCTGTCATGATATGAGGTTATTGAAATCGTTTTCGCTTTACACCATTGTCGGATTTTTAGGAGCGGGTATCAATTTTCTTTTGATGCCGCTACTTTCGCATCACCTCACACCGGAAGATTATGGCCTTTCATCTATAATCAATACTTATGTTTCATTACTGTCACCCTTAGTAAGTTTAGTAGCATATGGTATCATTTCTGTTGACTATTATAAGATCACCGATAAAATAGAGTTTGCTTCCCTTTTTTCTTCTGTTCAGATAATTCCTGTTTTACCTACTTTATTTTTATTATTGGCTAGTGTGAGTTTCTACCATCAGTTGGCTCCTTTACTGGAATTGCCTCCTGGTGAAATTTGGGTTGGAGTGGTTATCTTTTTACTTTCACTCTTTATCATTTATATTGAAACAGCCAATGCTTACCTGGTTATTGCAAAAAAAACCAAATGGTATGCTTTGTTCACCATTGCTCGGGTATTATGCGAAGCGGCACTAACTGTATGGTTGGTAGTTTTTTTAAAAAAGGGTTGGCAGGGTCGTATATTGTCCTGGGCCATTACCAGTTTGTTATTTGCCATAGTTTCCTTTGGTATTTTTTATAAAGAAAAATTACTGACCCTCAATATTAAAAAGCAATACATATATGCTGGGCTAGCTTATGGTGCTCCACTGATCTCTCACACAATCGGCAAGTTCATCATCAACCAGTCCGACAGAATATTCATTGCCAAAATGGTATCATTGGGCGAAGCCGGTATTTATAATATAGGCTACACCATAGGCATGGTGTTGATGCTTTTGGTCACAGCCTTTAACAATGTGTTTTTGCCCTATTTAATGGAATGTCTGGTAAATATTAATGAAGAAAAGAAATTGCAGATCGTTAGGCTCAGTTATATTTTTATCCTGGCCATGCTGGGTGCCCTGTTATGTATCAATCTTTTTTCACCCTTTTTATTTTCCATTTTGATTGATAAAAGATATGCCCAAGGGGCTTCCTATGTTTTTTGGGTAAGCCTGGGTTATGTTTTTTGGGGGGGGTATTTATTATTTAGTGGCTACATCTATTTTTATAAGCAAACAAAAATTTTGTTTTGGCTATCCCTGGTTAATATTATTTCCAATCTTGTTTTCAATTATGTTTTTATAAAACATTACGGGGGTATTGGTGCCGCCTATGCTACGGCACTTTCTTTTTTCATAGTGTTTATATCCGTTGTTTATAAATCAGGGCAATTAATAAAACTTCCATGGAGTCGTGGTCTTAAATCATTATTAAGATTTGCAAAACAGTAAATCATAATAATATTTATGATTTTGTATATTTTTTAATATTGGTTAAGAAATGAGTATGCTAAAAATTGTTTATATAACCCAATGCGATTAATATATTTTGTACTGCTTCCTCTACAGCTTTGTTGAAACTTCCTACGCATGACTGACAAACCATCATTAGCAATTCCAACAATCGTTCATGTTATCGATAGTCTTTCGCTGGGCGGTGCGGAAACCTTGCTGAAAAATACCATTGCCTTATTGCCTCAATTCAGGCATACTATTATTTGTCTTGAAAAACGGAACAAAGCTAATAATATTATTATAAACTACGCCGACATCATCAGCCTTGGGTTCAGCGGATGGAAGTCATTACCTGCCTCAGTTATCAAACTTCGGAAGATCATCAATAAAATAAAGCCTTTACTGGTACATTCTCATTTATTTTATGCAACCATCTGTGCGAGGCTAGCAACAGGTTCCGGCGTGCCGTTGGTATCAACCATTCATAGCCTATATAGTAAAGATGCTTTTGAGAAAAATAAAAAAAGTATTTGGGCAGAACGCTTGTTATTTAAAAAAGAGCATTCACTAATAGCGGTATCAAAATATGTTTTGGATGATTATTTGAAATACATTCCATTCAAAGGCAAACAATATGTTTTATATAATTTTTTGCCGGATGAAATGTATCTATCAAACAAAACCTTAATTAAAAAGGATGGAGTCAAGTTCATTGCTTTAGGTAATTTAAAAGAAGCTAAAAATTACAGGTACTTACTAGAAGTTTTTAAATATTTGAAGCCCTTCAATATAAGCCTTGATATCTATGGGAAAGGCCCAGAGCAAAAGCAGCTAGCAAAAATTATTAAAACAAACCATTTAAAAGTAAGGCTTTGCGGGACTGCTGATAATATTCCAAAAATGATGCAGGCTTATGATTATTTTATCCAGTCCTCTTCGCATGAAGGCTTTGGTTTGTCGGTCATAGAGGCTATGGCAGCAGGGGTACCGGTTATATTGTCCGACATTCCTGTGTTCAGGGAAATAACAAATGGACTGGCTAGCTTCTTTCCTTTAAATGATCCTTTGCATGCTGCGCAATTGATTCGACAAAATATTGAAAATGTAATGGATACTATAAAACTTTCGTTAGAAGCAGCTCGGTTTGTGAAAGAGCGATATTCTGCAGAACGATATCGCAATGAATTATTGAGCATCTATTCTGAAATTACAGGTAATACAATTTCCACCTTTGATATGAATAACACAAATAAGCATTCATATTTTTTTCATTCGAATAATAACTTGTAAATATAAATTTATAAAGCACTTTAATCCTATGTCAGAAAATTATCATTATAAAATTCCATTTAAAACCAAGCTGCTTAATATTCCAAGACGAATATTCAAATGGAAGATGTTGGAACATCTTCTTTCAAAACAGATTCAGAATGGAAATATTTTTCTAAAGAAGATTATTCCCCCTGAATATTTGTATGCAAAAGGAAGTTGGCGTATTTGCAAACGCAAAGGACTGAATATGAAACTTGATATTTCAAATGTAGTAGATCATGAAATATATTTTAACCTCTGTGACCGTTCATTTGAACAATATTTGGATGGTCTTAAAGATATAAAAACATTTTTTGACATTGGTGCAAACATTGGATGGACAGCGCTCCAAGTAAAGAAAAAATTTCCCAATGCCAAAATCTTTGCTTTCGAGCCATCTTCAAAAAATCGGAATAGACTCGAAGAAAATATCTCTTTGAATGGAACCAATATACAAATTGTTCCATATGGTTTGGGAAATGAGCTTGCCACATTTAATTTATATTCTGTCCTTGAAAGCAACCCTGGAATGAATAGAATTTTGCAAGTAGAAAAAGACCTACCCTTTGAGGTAATTAATGTCGTTACTGCAGATTCAATTTGGAAGCAAGTGGGTATGCCTATCATCAATGCATTAAAAATTGATGTAGAAGGATTTGAAATGTTTGTTCTGAAAGGTATGAATGAATTATTGACTGTATGGAAACCAGCCATTTTTATGGAAGTTGATGATATCAATCTTTCGGCACATGGATTTAGTGCAAAAATATTATTGACTTGGCTTCATGAAAAAGGTTATTCTGTTATAAATGCGCAATCAAAAACGCAATTGAAGCCCCCTTTCAATAACTTGCCTCCCCATTTTGATATAATTGCTAAATAGAACTATTTATGTGCGGCATAGCAGGATTTATAGATTTTAAAAATCGCAGCACGGAAGATGCGCTTTCAGAAATGGCTGCAGCGCTGTCTCACCGAGGCCCTGATGGACAGGGTACCTATTTTCAACAGCTGCAATATGCACAACTTGGCCTCGGCCACCGCCGCCTTTCTATTATTGACCTGAGTCATGCTGCTGATCAGCCCATGCATTATGATGGCCTTCACATCATTTTTAATGGTGAAATATACAATTACAATGAGATAAGGGATCAGCTTATACTGAAGGGCCACCAGTTTCTAACCCATTCTGATACGGAAGTGATCTTGCACGCATGGAGGGCATGGGGAGAGAAGGCTATCGAGCAATGGCATGGAATGTTTGCCATTGCTTTGTTTGACGAAAGAAGTAACGAGCTGATTTGTATACGGGACAGGGCTGGTGTAAAGCCCTTTTATTACTATTGGAAAGATGATACTTTCTTGTTTGGATCAGAACTGAAATCCCTGATAGCCCATCCTGCTTTTATAAAGCAAATTGACAGGGATGCCGTTGCCTCGTACTTACAGTATGGATATATAGCACACCCGAATTGTATTTACAGTAATACCTATAAACTACCAGCTGGCCATTTATTAAGGCTTGAATTGGATTTAAAACTGGTTAATACTGTTCAGTACTGGAACGTGTATGACCATTATAATAAGCCTAAACTCCAGATAGATCTACCAGAAGCTATTGAAGAGACGGAAAAGATCCTGGAAAAAGCCTTTCAATTTCGTATGGTGGCTGACGTGCCTGTTGGTGTATTTTTAAGCGGTGGTTATGATAGCACCTGTGTTACAGCATTATTGCAAAAGAACAGTACGGAAAGGATCAAAACATTTACCATAGGTACTACAGATAATAAGCTGGATGAAGCACCTTTTGCCAAACAGATAGCGGATCAATTGGGCACTGACCATACTGAATATTACTGCACCCCCAAAGAAGCATTGGATATCATTCCGGGACTTCCTTATTATTATGATGAGCCATTTGCAGATAGCAGCGCCATCCCTACAATGCTGGTCAGCAGGATGGCCAGGCAAAATGTAACGGTTGCTTTATCTGCCGATGCAGGTGATGAAATTTTCGCCGGGTATAATCGGTACGATTATATATACAGGTATGGGCGAAAAATAAATGCACTTCCCAGGCCGGTACGTCAATTAGCGGTTGCTGCTATGTCCGGCATTTCATCTAAACGAATTCCTTATTGGCGGAATCAACCCAATTTTCATAGCCGCTATGATAAATTGAAAAATATCCTGGCCGACCCATCTCCATCAGAATTATTGAAAAACCTCAACCAGGTGTTTAACGATAAGGAAATCGAAGAACTCTTTGCAAATCATGTAATTGAACTGAATACTTCTCATAATAGTTCAGAACTATTGAACATGGACCAGGATCCCCTGGCTTATATGATGGCCATAGATTACCAGACCTATATGGTTGATGATATTCTGCAAAAAGTTGACAGGGCTACTATGGCAGTAAGCCTGGAAGGACGGGAACCTTTTCTTGACCAGGATATTATTGAATGGGCTGCTCAATTGTCCTCCAGCTATAAATATTATGAAGGTCAGAAAAAATATATATTAAAACAGATAGTACACAAGTATATTCCAAAGGAAATAATGGAACGGCCTAAAATGGGATTTGGCATCCCTGTTGACAATTGGCTTTCACATGAATTGAAGGACCTGGTGGAAGAGCATCTAAGTGAAGCAAGCCTAAAACTTCATGGTTTATTCAATGTGCAGGAAGTAAGAAATATCGTTTCAGACTTTTTAAATGGCAGGAAAGAAAAACACCTGAAAGTTTGGTATTTACTGATGTTCCAAATGTGGTATAAACAATGGATGTAAAACGGGTCCTCTACCTATCCTATGACGGCATGACTGACCCTTTGGGTCAATCACAGGTGCTTCCCTATCTTATTGGCCTCGGCAAAAAAGGATACCGGTTCACCCTTATTAGTTTTGAAAAACCAGGAAGGTATGAAATTGCTAAGGATGTTATAGCTACCCTTTGTACCAGTAATGGAATTGAATGGCACCCTTTGATATATACTAAGAGTCCACCTATATTTTCTACTATAAAGGATATAGAATCTTTGAAGTCGAAAATAAGGTCACTACATAAAGTAAATCGTTTTGATATAGTACATTGCCGCAGTTATATTACAGCTATAACCGGCCTGTGGATGAAAAGAAAATGGGGCACCCGGCTTATATTCGATATGCGCGGTTTCTGGGCAGATGAAAGGGTTGATGGTGGACTATGGAATATTAAAAACCCGGTATTTGCTTCCGTTTACAGGTATTTCAAAAGGAAGGAAAGAGAATTTTTAGAAAATGCGGATCACACCATAACTCTTACCAACACGGCAAGGAAGGAAATGGAATCCTGGGATGCCAGTGAAAAATTTGCACCTGTTGAAGTAATTCCCTGTTGCGTGGATCTTAATCTTTTTGATCCTTCCACCATTAATGCATTACAGGCTGGAACACTTAAAAGCCAGCTGCAAGTCGGCGTTGATCAAAAAATAATCAGCTACATTGGTTCAATAGGCACCTGGTATTTGATCGATGAGATGATAGATTTTTTTAGTGTTTTTTTACAGGAAAATCCAGGTGCGGTATTCCTTTTTGTCACCAAAGACAACAAAGAAGAGATCAGGAAAGTATTCGAAAAGAAAAATATACCACAGGCCGCACTTCGTATGGTATCTGCCGAAAGGAACCAGGTGCCAATGTATATTTCCCTATCAGATTACTCCATTTTTTTTATTACACCCGCCTATTCCAAAAAAGCTTCTTCTCCCACCAAGCAAGGTGAAATAATGGCAATGGGTATCCCTGTAATTTGCAATGATCATGTAGGTGATACTTCAATGGTTGTTGAGAAATATGAAGCAGGAATTGTAGTAAAAGAATTTTCCCGGGAGGCCTATAAGGCATATGTCAAAACCCTGGCTGGTAAAACTTTTGATAAGCATGCGATACGGCAGGGTGCTGAAGAGTTTTTTTCCCTGGATGCAGGTATCAGAAAATACAGTGCTGTTTACGAAAAACTAGCCCATTGAATCCTCGGAAAGTATTATTACTGCTGCCATATCCGCTGCATACAGCTCCTTCTCAGCGTTTCAGAATAGAGGCTTTCTTTCCTCTATTGTACCAAAATAAAATAGAAATAAAAACGCAATCTTTTTTGGATGAAAAGGCCTGGTCCAGATTATACAAAAAAGGATCATTGATATCAAAATCTCTTGATGTATGCAAGGGATTTGCCAAACGTTTGTGGGCAGTAATTTTCCTGGTACACAAATATGATTTTGTATTGGTACATAGGGAAGCTTCCCCGATAGGTCCCCCCATTTTCGAATGGATCATTGCCAGGTTCTGGAAGAAAAAACTGGTATTTGACTTTGATGATGCAATCTGGATTCCGGCCATTTCTGAACAAAATAAGTTGGCCCTCTACCTGAAATGTTTTTGGAAAACCAGGTGGATCTGTAAATGGTCTTATAAGATTGCTGCCGGAAATCAATACCTGGCAGGTTTTGCAGGTAAATTCAATAAAAATGTAATCATAGTTCCTACAGTTGTTGACACCACTAATCGTTATCATTTCGCAGTGGATCAGGATGTTTCAAGGCCGTCAATAGGCTGGACAGGCTCGCATTCCACAATGAAATACCTGGATTCGCTAACCCCCGTCTTGCAACAACTCGAAAAGGAAAAGGAATTCGATTTTTATGTAATTAGTAATAAAAGGCCTGAATTTGAGCTTCGCTCTTTAAAATTTATAAAATGGAAGGAAGCCACAGAAATTGAGGATCTGTCAAAAATTAATATTGGAATTATGCCATTGGAGAAAGACAGGTGGAGTGAAGGGAAATGTGGTTTTAAAATAATTCAATACCTCGCCCTGGGAATTCCTGCTGTGGCTAGTCCAGTTGGGGTCAATGCAAAGATCATTGACAACAACCAAAACGGCTATTTGTGCCTAAATGAGAATGAATGGTACAAATACATCTCCTTGTTACTGGATGATAGTAATTTGCGAAAAGAAATGGGAAGGGCAGGAAAAGAAAAGATAATAAAAGAATATAGCATTCAGGCTAACGCTGATTTATTTTTAGAGCTCTTCAAATAGTTTTTTTTATACAAAACGTTTGTAGTTTCAAAATTGTAATATAATATGATGAGCGAGGCGGCGTAGAAAGGCATACAGGGGATCTTATAACGCGACAAGGCGCCGAAATTGTAAGAGGAAATACCCACCGCAAAAGCGAAGATGATAGAAAAAACCAAACAAAATGATAAGTTAGGATCCCTGATAATCATTGAAAAAATCCGGGTTTTTCTTTTTGCTATAACTTTTAAAGTGAAATAAAGAAATAATAAAGCTTCTAATCCAGATAACAGCACAATGATCTTTTTCGACTCCCAAATAAAAGGCCTGAACAGGGTTACCACTACTGCCTGTGGGAATTTCGTTAACATCCCAACAAGGCTGGGGTCAAATTGACCAAGGTCATATGCTGATCCCTCATCTCCTGAAGAATAGGCGATCCATCCCCTGGTTTCTGCAGCTGTACTGGCAACATTTTGCAAGGAGTATTTATCCATCTCTGTAGCAAACCGCTTTGAAAGAAAGAAAAACCCTCCAACAGTTATAGCCACAAATAAAATATTTACCAACCACCGGATACTAACGAGCCTGATCTTATGCGAATAGGATAATAGCAGCCATAAACTAAGCGCGGGTAAAAAAGCAATTAAAATATAAAGCTTGACAACCCCGATTAAATAAAAGCTGATTCCAAGCATCAATAGGTTTCTCACCGAGAGATCCCTGTTCACAAAGATCCGGAAAGTAGTATAGGTCATCCAACCCAACCCAAACATACATACGGTGTCTTTGAACATGGCCGATCCCCACACAAATGTGCTGGGAATAAAAAGGAACGCGATCGCTAATTCCTTGGATAATTTGGGATAGAGATTCACAAAGCTCCTGTACATGGCCCAAACCCCTGTAAATGAAAAATAGGCAAACAATAAAGCAATGGGTATATAGCTGGTCCCATTGAATAATCCAAAAATGGCACCGATAACAGCAACTAAGTAGGAAGACTGGTCATTATACCATTCAAGCTGTGAAGTATATTTATACAGTTGTGGATTTACATCCGGTGATTTTCGGAATAATAAATCCAGCCAGTTGGAAATGGAATCATCAAGGGCCGAATTAATGACCTGGCTATGCCGGTAGAAATTAAATGTATCACCCCCTCCGTAATAAAACTGGTAAATAAGTGCAATAAATATTGCTCCCCCAAATTTTACATACAATCCTGGTAAATAATACTTCCTTAAAGGATGACCCGTAGGATAACGCTTATCTCTTTGATTTTTAGCAATAGCAATCAATATAAAAAGATAAATAGGCGTTAGGACCAGATCCCAAATCGTTAAATACTGCACAGGACGAAAGTAAATGTATTTCCGAATCCATTTAAATTTTCATTTCCTCGCTTCAACTTTTAAACTCCTTAGCGCTTCCTTCCCCAACAGCCACCACCTTCATCCCATAATGTCTGGGATGCACTGCCATTTCATTGCCTTCCATACAACTCACTTTTAATAAGGCCATCCAGGGTATGCTTTCACCTGGTAAGGTCAGGTTGATAACACAATGTTCCTTTGCTTGCCGTTCAAAAGCATATACCTCAGATTCCATTTCTACAACTCTCAAGCCATTTTCATTTCCCGCATCCCCAAATATTAATATCCCTTCAAAATAATAATGAGTAACCAGCTTGTTGTGTCTTTTGATGGTATCCTTTTCAATAGCTATAATTATCGACAGGTGTTCTTTATGTTGTTCTATTGAATAACTTCCGTGAAGTAATTCATCTAAAGGATGGTCTCTTTGTATTTCCAACCCCAATAAAGATGTAAAATCAATTCTCTTATAATCCTTAAGTCCCTTTTTTAAACTATTGATGATGCGCAGGGTTACCCTGCCAGTTGTTATACCATTTAAATAGGGCCGTATCTTTTTTACAACCTGTCTCGCAGCAGGACCAGAAATTTTAGATAAATCCACATTTGTAGCCAAAGAATCATTCAGTTTCCCCTTTCTTCTTTTCTTCCTCCAGTGAATGCCTTCCCTGGTTACCACTAAAACATGTTGATCCGGTTCAGCACAGTACGGGATGTCCTGCCTGCTCCATTTCTTTCTTTTAGGCATAAGGTCAAAACATTTGTATTTCAAGATATATTATTAATATAAAATATCATAGCATTTGAAAGAAACTTTAGGCTAATTCCAGGCAAGTTATAGGCGAATTACTGGCGATTTTGATTAGGCTACTCCATATCAGCTACTGGTTACCTGCATGGGGCGGACCACCCCTGTTTGAAAGCTGCACAATTATGATTCTGGTTTTCCTGGAATAATTATGACCTTACAAAAAGTTTAAAGTGCATGCAGTAAAACTCTTTCATTAATTTTCTCATAACCACCCCTTTGCTTTCCTTCAATTTTTTCCTGCAACTTTGCCCGATGCCCCGTGTACTTCGAATTTTAAACCGCCTGGCAGTGGGTGGTCCTGTGTTGAATGCCACCTATCTTTCCCGCTACCTTTCCCCCGATTTTGAGACCATTTTAGTGGTGGGCGAAAAAGAAGACCATGAGAAAAGTGCAGCCTACCTGGCTGACCAGCTGGGGATCAATTATGTGACCATAAAAGGCATGGGACGGTCAATTAACCCGGCAAGTGATTTCTTTGCCTACCAGGAATTAAAAAGACTAATTAAAAGTTTTAAACCAGATATTGTACACACGCACTCGGCCAAGCCCGGAGCCCTGGGAAGATTAGCCGCTTCTTCTTCTAAAGTACCGGTCATATTGCACACCTTCCATGGACATGTTTTCCATTCTTATTTTAACCCCATCAAGAGTAAAGTATTTATAAATACAGAACGTTACCTGGCCAGGAAGAGCGACGCCATTATTGCCATTAGTGATCAACAGAAAAATGAGCTGGTACAGCAATTTAAAATCGCACCTCATGATAAATTCCATGTAATACCATTGGGGTTTGATTTGGATAGGTTTCATAATGGTACAGATGAAAAGAGGAAGAAATTCCGTGCGGAATTTTCTATTGATGATGATACCATAGCCATAGGAATTATAGGCCGCCTGGTGCCTGTAAAAAATCATTACTTATTTCTTAAGGCAATAAAACAGGTATTGGATAGAAGCAATAAGAAAATAAAAGCACTCATTATTGGAGATGGAGAAACAAGGGCAGACCTGGAAAATGTAGCTAACGAAGCCGGCATTCCCTTCTCCACTGAAAATGACAGGGAACATTTACATCCATTAGTTTTCACATCCTGGAGGAGTGATATTGATGTGATCAACGCAGGTTTAGATATTGTATGCCTCACTTCCTTCAATGAAGGAACACCTGTAAGCCTGATAGAGGCGCAGGCTGCTGATAAAGCGGTGGTGTCAACAAGGGTTGGTGGAATAGCCGATATCGTTGTCGAAGGTGAAACAGCACTGCTGGCGGATGTTAATGATACCCAAAGCTATTGCGATCATCTTTTGCGATTGGTGGAAGATGATGCATTAAGGATGCGTATGGGCAGTAATAGTTCGAAACATGTATTGCAAAAATTTAGTTACCAGCGTTTAATGAATGATATGTCACAACTTTACTACCAACTCCTCGAAAAGAAAAAAAGATAAGAATGTTATTTTTCAGGAAAAAAGAAAATACTTCTGTAGACCTGGGCTGGTTGCAAACCGATATGCATTCTCATCTCATACCAGGTATTGATGATGGATCCCCTGATTTACAAACCTCCCTTGAACTTATAAAAGGGTTTGCCAGTTTGGGTTATAAAAAAATAATCACTACGCCTCACATACTTTGGGATGTATATCCAAACACCCGGGAAATTATCCTGGATAAATATGCCGGATTAAAATCTGCCGTTCTGGAAGCTGGCCTCGATATTCAGATTGATGTAGCAGCAGAATACTTTTTGGATGAACATTTCAACGGGCTATTGAAAAATAAAACGCCCTTGTTAACCCTAAGTGGCAATATGGTCCTGGTGGAGTTTTCAATGCTTTCCGCTCCTTTCGATTTGCAGGAAATGCTCTTTGAAATGCAATTGCAAAATTACCAGCCCGTGATTGCACATCCCGAACGCTATAGTTATTTAAACAGGAAAAGAGAAGTGTTTGATGAACTCAGAAATGCCGGTTGCCTGTTCCAGTTAAACCTCTTGTCACTGCAAGGATATTATGGCAGTTCTGTCCAGGAATTAGCCGAGTACCTATTGAAAAAAGACTATTATGATTTTGCCGGTTCAGACCTTCATCATGAAAGACATATGGCAGGATTGCAAAAACTGAAATCCGCTTCCTGGATGCGGAAGCTGATGGAATCTTCTTCCATCAAAAATCACTTGTTATAGATAGTTGTATGCAGGTTAGATATAAAATATCCGAAAGGATATTGTTTTAAAGGCGGATTCTAACCAAATTTCAACTAATCTTGATTTAGTTTGTACTAAGATCATGTCATTTACCATTAAAGAACTGGAGTCTCTTTCTGGAATAAAAGCCCATACCATTCGGATTTGGGAACAACGTTACCATTTTTTAAAGCCCTCTCGTACCCAGACCAACATTCGCACCTATAATAACGAGGAGTTAAAAACCCTGCTTACCGTCGCCCTCCTGAATAAGTATGGCTACAAGATCTCAAGGATCGACGAGATGCACCCCGACCAACGAGCAAGGGAGGTTCTGCAACTTCCAGGCAAAGAGGCTTACGAAGAAGGCCTGGTGAATGAGTTGATAGGGTATATGATCGATATTAAAAGTATGGAGTTTGAACTGGCTCTGAATAACTACATAGCTGAAAACGGGATTGAAAAAACGATCAGTACTTTGATCCTGGGTTTTTTGGAGAAGGTGGGCATCTTATGGCAAACCAATAAGATCATCCCGGTCCAGGAACATATAGTTTCCAATATTATCCGGCAAAAATTAGTAAGGGCAATTGATGATCTACCTTTCGTTCAGAGAACATCCCCTTTGTTTGTCCTGTTATTGCCAGAGAATGAACACCATGAAATGGGATTATTGTTTGTTTATTATTTATTGCGTAAAAAGAATATATCAGTCATCTACTTAGGGGCCAATGTGCCTTTAAAAGATGTTAGCTATCTTTTTAAACTGGTTGCTCCCCAATACCTATACCTGCATCTAACTTCACTGCCCCTACAGTTAAATCTTCAAAAATACCTTCAGCATCTTAATCTCCAGGCCCCCTCGGCCCAGATCCTTGTCTCAGGTAGCACTGTGCAAAGAATGAAGGCAACTCCCCAGTCTAATGTTACTTATTTTCAATCGATTACATCTGTTTTGAGCTATGTGGAATCCTTAGGCTAATTATTTGTTTAATAAATTATGCTATTGTTTTAAACAAAATATTGTTTAAGTTTGTAGTATAATAAATTAAACAAGATGGGTATTCAGGAATTCAATTCATTGGTTTTGAACAACACTGAAGGTCTTAGACCATTTGCTATCTCACTTACAAAAGACCATGAAACAGCTAAAGATCTTTGCCAGGAAACACTCTACAAAGCTTTTGCTTATAGGGATAAATATCATCCGGGTACCAATATAAAAGCCTGGTTGTTCACCATTATGCGGAATATTTTCATAAACGAGTACAGGAGGGAAGGACGTAAAAAACTGGTTATGGATACTGTTAAATACTCCCAGTCGGCATATGGATTTTCTTCTGAGCTCAATGTCAGGCTAAGGGAAATAAATAACAGTATTCATGAATTACCTGCTATCTTTAAAACAGCCTGCCAACTGTATTTACAGGGCTATAAGTACCATGAAATAGCCGTTGCCCTTAACGAACCTATTGGAACTATCAAAAGCCGTATACACTTCGCGAAAAAGCATTTACAAAAACAAGTTGAACGTTGAGCAAATCTGTTATAATAATAGGAGCAGGATTCTCTGGTCTGTCAGCAGCTGCCTTCATGGCTAAGGCAGGCTGGAATGTCACAGTTATTGAAAAAAATGCTACGGCAGGGGGGAGGGCACGACAACTAAAAGAACAGGGGTTCACCTTTGATATGGGGCCAAGCTGGTATTGGATGCCTGATGTCTTCGAGCGCTTTTTTAGCCAGTTCGGCAAGAACGTTACGGACTATTATTCCTTACAGAGACTGGATCCATCCTATAGGGTCTATTGGCCCGATACACACACCAACATTCCGGCTAACTATGAAGAGTTTCGAAGCTTATTTGAAAGCATGGAAAACGGAAGTGGAGCTATGTTGGATCAATACCTTAAAGAGGCATCATTAAAATATGAAATCGGGATCCAGGACCTGGTCTATAAACCCGGGCAGTCAGTAACAGAATTCCTTGACTGGAAAATAATTAAGAATGCCCTGAAGCTGGATGTATTTACTTCTATCAAATCGCATGTATCTAAATTTTTTAAAAATCCCAGGCTTAGGCAATTGATGGAATTTCCCATTTTATTCCTGGGAGCTTTACCTCAAAATACGCCTGCTCTATATAGTTTGATGAATTATGCCGACATAATTGGGGGAACCTGGTATCCTGATAAAGGAATGTTCTCCATTGTGGAAGGCATGAGGAAACTGGCTGAAGAGCTGGGAGTTGTTTTTAGATATAACGAAAGTGCGGAACAAATCATAATTGAAAAAGGTGCTGCAAAAAAACTGCTAACGGATAAAGGCGAATATGTGGCGGATGCAATCATAAGTGGAGCGGATTACCAGTTCACTGATTCAACTTTACTTCCTGCCGCATACAGAAATTATACAGACCAATATTGGAATAAAAAAGTGCTGGCGCCATCCTGTCTTTTATATTATGTAGGAATTAATAAAAGAATGGATAACGTTTTACATCATTCATTATTTTTTGATGTTGAATTTGATCAGCATGCTACGCAGATTTATGCTGATCCTCAATGGCCAGATGAACCATTGTTTTATCTAAGTGTTTCTTCTAAAACCGATGATACGGTGGCTCCTGAGGGATGTGAAAACCTTGTTCTGCTTATTCCTGTGGCATCGGGTCTTGAAAATGATACGGAAGAATTAAGGGAAATCTATTTTCAGAAAGTATTGAAAAGATTAGAAAAGCATACTGGCCAGTCTATAGCTGATGCAATTATTTATAAAAGATCTTATTCTGTGTCTGACTTTAAGAATGATTATAATTCCTATAAGGGAAATGCTTATGGATTGGCCAATATATTAAGCCAGACAGCCATTTTCAAACCTTCCTGTCAAAGTAAAAAAGTTAAGAATCTTTTCTACACAGGTCAATTCACAGTGCCTGGCCCCGGGGTGCCACCAAGTCTCATCAGTGGGGAAGTTGTTTCTAAACAAGTTATTAAAGCCTTTAAGAACTGATCTATGACTATAGACTTATTTCACAAGGTGAGTTATGATTGCAGTAAAGTTGTGACTGAAAATTACAGCACGTCTTTTTCTTCAGCCATCCAGTTATTGCATAAAGACCTCAGGGTGCCCATATATAATATATATGGATTTGTGCGTTTTGCCGATGAGATAGTTGATACGTTTCATCAACATAACAAAATAGTACTGTTGGATCAGTTCAAAGCTGAAACATTTGATGCCATTGAAAAAGGTATAAGCCTGAATCCCATTTTAAATAGCTTCCAAAAAACGGTGAACCAATATGCTATTGATCAGCAATTGATACATGCCTTCTTTAGAAGTATGGAATCCGATCTTACGCAGAATAACTATGACAGGCAGGGTTATGAGGAATATATTTATGGATCCGCAGAAGTAGTTGGTCTCATGTGCCTGTATGTATTTTGCGAAGGGAATACCAGCCAATATGAAAAATTGAAATTCCACGCTCGGGCATTGGGAGCGGCATTTCAGAAAGTAAACTTTCTCAGGGATATCCAATACGACTTTAATGATCTCTCAAGGCTGTACTTCCCGGGATGCGATTTTCATAATTTTACTGAAAAGGATAAGGTGAAAATAGAAGAAGATATTGCCCTGGATTTTAAAAACGCTTACCAGGGAATACTATTCTTGCCTATAAAAGCAAGGTTTGGTGTATATGTTGCTTACAAATATTATTATTCACTTTTTAAAAAGATCAGGGCCATTCATCATAAGGAAATATTACGGCAACGGATACGTATCCCTAACTACCAAAAAGCATTTATCATATTAAGGGCGAGTGTAAAAAATGGATTACGTTTGATAGAATGATTACCCACGAAGTCATATTAGTAAATGAACTGGATGAAGAAGTAGGCACCATGGAAAAAATGGAAGCACACAGGAAAGGCCTTTTGCACAGGGCTTTCAGTGTTTTCATTTTTGATAAACAGGGTCGCATGCTTTTACAGCAAAGGGCTTTAAATAAATACCATGGCGCCCTTCTATGGACCAATACCTGCTGCAGCCATCCTTATCCAGGTGAAAATGCGCATAATGCAGCTCAAAGAAGACTAAAAGAAGAGCTTGGTTTTGTCACTGGTATCCATGAAATATTTTCTTTTATGTATAAGGCTGAAGTAGAAAATAATTTGATCGAACACGAATACGATCATGTATTTGCGGGTGAATATGTAAATGATATTATTCCCAATGAATCAGAAGTCGCCAATGTGGATTACAGGAAAATGGCGGATATAAAAAAAGATATAGAAACCAATCCTTCAAATTATACTTCATGGTTTAAAATAGCTTTTCCCAGGATTGAAAAATGGTGGAAGGGAAAATATGATAATGTCAATGCAAATATTCCAATAGAATGACGGCGTTTTTATACATATTGGTTGTATTGGGTACTTTTCTTTGTATGGAAGGTATAACCTGGTTAACCCACCGCTACATCATGCATGGGATCCTTTGGGTGCTTCATAAGGACCACCACCAGAAAGAGCCTGGTTTTTTTGAGAAGAATGATTGGTTCTTTGTCATTTTTGCCGTCCCAAGCATCTTATTAATATTGACAGGTACACTCAATTCTGTTTGGTGGTGCCAGGCTATTGGTTTTGGGATCATGGCTTACGGGGCGGCCTATTTTATTGTGCATGATGTCATTATCCACCAGCGGTTTAAATGGTTTTCCAAAAGCCGTAATACATATGTCCGGGCCATAAAATGGGCCCATAAAATGCACCACAAGCATTTGAGTAAAGAGCAGGGGGAAAGTTTTGGTATGTTGCTGGTTCATAAAAAGTATTGGGAAAAGGTTAGGAAAGACAGGCAATTAATGGCGGCAAAAAAGGTGAGCTATGCCCCGGAACAGTAGCACCATTTACTTATTTAGATTCGTATTGACTTATTAGGCTTTAATTTATTTATCTCCAGATCTGAAACCACCCTTGCAATATGATTACATTATTTCCGGTGCAGGATGCGCAGGATTAAGTCTTGCAATGCATATCATTCATTCCGGAAGATTTGCAGACAAAAAAATATTATTGATAGATAAGGATTCTAAAAGGTCCAATGATCGCACCTGGTGTTTTTGGGAAAAAAACAAAGGTCTTTTTGAGTCCATAGTATACAAGGAATGGGAAAAAGTATCATTCATTGGTGAAGGTTTTGATGATGAACTGCATCTAAATCCATACACGTATAAAATGATCCGGGGCATAGACTTCTATAGTTATTGCCTTGAAGAAATTAGCAAACATCCAAATTTTATCATCCGCTTTGAAGGAGTCAATAAGGTGTTTAGTGAAGAAAATACAGGAATAATTGTAAATGGTAATCCGATTTATGCCGGATATGTTTTCAACAGCATCTTGTTTGAAAAACCACAGTTAACAGCCAGGCAATACTGGCTATTGCAACATTTTAAAGGTTGGATCATTGAAACTGAACAGGATGAATTTGATGAAGACAGGGCTACCTTAATGGACTTTAGGCCCCGTCAGCAAAATGGAACTACATTTTGTTATATCCTGCCTCTCAGTTCTAAAAAAGCTGTTGTTGAATATACCCTTTTTAGCAAGTCTCTTTTATCTCAACCGGAGTATGACCAGCAATTGGAAGAATACATTCATAACATTTTGCAAATCAAATCCTATAAAATCAGTGAAGAAGAATTTGGAGTGATCCCCATGACTAATTTCAACTTTCCTTCCCGCCAAAATAATATTATCAATATTGGTACGGCAGGTGGCCGCACCAAGGGATCAAGTGGCTATACTTTTCGATCTATTCAAAAACAAAGTCACGATATTGTACAGCAGTTATTAAAAAATGAGGAGCCGGTTGGCAAAAAAGTACATGCAAGATTTACTTTTTACGATAGTGTACTATTGAATATTTTATTTAATAATACTCTTTCCGGAAAAAAGGTATTTACAGACCTCTTTAAAAAGAATACAACACCTTCTGTATTGAAGTTTCTAGATAACGAGAGTTCTTTAACTGAGGAATTAAAAATAATAGCTACGCTTCCCACCTGGCCATTCCTGAAAGCGGCTGTTAATCAAATCATTTAATTACTATGCTGGTTGATAACCTGTACTAATGTATTGGCAGGCACCACTCCCGATTGCCGCCATTTAACCTGGCCATCTTTAAAAAGTATAAGTGTAGGCACACCTCTTATTTGGAATTGCTCAGCTGCCTGTTGATTTTTATCAATATCAATCTTAATGATTGTGGCCTTATCTCCTAATGCCTCCTTGGTTTGTTTTAGAATGGGAGCCATCATTTTGCAGGGACCACACCATTCGGCAAAGAAATCAACTAAAACCGGCTTACCTGATTGGATCACTTCCTGGAAACTGGACATATAGTTTTTAAGTAGAAATGTATCATATAGTGTACCAAGCCGTAAAAACTTGTCAATAAGTCGCCCAGATTGCTATTCAGTCATAGAGGAACAAAATCTTTGAATATATTCTAGATGAGGTTTGAAAGGCCTTTCAAAATTTTATTGAGATCGATTCCTTTTCCCAAAACCCCTGTAAAAAGATCTCCTTCCGACCTTAATCTTTCAAAAATATTTTTCATCGTAAAATTAGAAGTCTTAAGTCCTTTTCTGACCTCATCCCAATGTAAGGGGGTTGATACTGTAGCTCCGGGCTTGGGTCGGACTGAATAAGGGGAACAGATAGTTTGTATGGGCCTGTTTTGAAGATAGTCTATGTAAATCTTATCGAGGCGTTTTTGTGGGCTGCGTACCAGGCTGGTAAAAGCAGGCAGTTCTTCATGAACCACATTCGCTATCAACTCTGCCAATTGTTTGGACTGCTCATAATTGTATTTACCACCCAAAGGGATATAAATGTGAATTCCGGTAGAGCCTGATGTTTTCGGGTAAGAGGGTATTTGTAAAGAATCCAATACTTTTTTGACAACAATTGCTGTTTCAATTATTTTTTCAAAACTGATATCACCCGGATCCAGGTCGATCACGCACCAATCCGGGTTGTTAGGCTTTTGAATCCTTGAATGCCATGGATTGATTTCTATGCATCCAAGATTAACCATATAAATGAGTGAGGCTATATTGGTGCAGATCAAAAAGTTTTTAGGACCTGAAGAATCACTGATGCGTTCAAAGGTTTTGATCCATTTATCAATATGTTCACCCATGTTTTTATGGTAGAAGCTTTTGCCTTCAATACCATTTGGGTAGCGGTTGAGTGATTGTGGCCGGTCTAACAGGTAGGGCATGATATATTCTTCCATCCTGAAATAGTAATTGATCAGGTCACCCTTTGTGATCTTCTCTTTTGTCCAGAAGATCTTATCGAGGTTGGTCAGTTTCAGATCATGTCCATCAATAATGGCCTTTTTTTCTTTTTCCTCTGGTAAAACCAGTAAACCTCGGAGTTGATCCTCCTCTGGTTTTGAAACTATTTCGCTGGTATTTTGTTCCAGTTCATTATTTAATTCAAAAGCTACCTTATCTTCTCTCAATCCCTGGAAGGAGGCATGGCGCATGATCCCTTCTGGTGTTAGCTCTGTATACTTCACTTCACCCACAAGGAATGGCTTTAACCATACAACTGCATCACTTAATCCAGGTTCCTTGTTAAAAGGGCAATTCCTGGTAATGTGAGGTTTCATCCTTTTCACAAGCTCTTGTTGCCCTTGCTGCGTGAATCCAGTACCAGCCTGTCCAATAAATACCAACTTATCCTTTTCATATACTCCCAGGATTAGTGAACTAAAAAGCCTGTCAGAATCTCTTTTTTTGGTATAACCACAAATGATGGCCTCGTGTCTTTGTTCTGCTTTTATCTTAAGCCATGTTTTGCTTCGTGAATCAGGAATATAACTTGAATCTTTTTTCTTGGCAATGATACCCTCAAGGTTATTTTCCCGGGCAATTTCAAAAAAGTCAATTCCAATTGCATCTATATGATCACTGAAACGAATGATACTATTTTCAGGAATTATCTTTTTTAAAATTTCCTGTCTTAGGTGCAATGGTTCCTCCATTATATTTAAGCCATCGAGCCAGAGCAGGTCAAAAACATAATATACCAGTTGCCCTTCCTTTTTCTTTTCCCATAATTGAATGCCATTGAAATCGGGAACGCCTGACTCATTCAACACAACTACTTCTCCGTCTATTACCGCATTAATTTTCCACTCCGCAAGAGCATTATGAACTGTTTCAAATTTTGTATTGAAAGAATTATTGTTCCGGGACCTGATATCGACATGGCCATCTTTTAAATAACTCAGGCAACGGTAACCATCCAGCTTTAATTCGAATTGCCAGTCTTCATCATTAAACGGTTCATCAACCAGTGTGGCCAGCATTGGCTTTATATCATGGGGCATTTTACTGGCCCTTGAATTGGATAGTTTTCTTTTTTCGATTTCTATAACACTGGCCAGGTTTTTTTTGCCGCCATGAAGATCAATAGAGATTGAAGTATTTTTTTTACCCTTGGGACCCTTCTTTTTAGCAGGTAATTTTTTTAATGGCTTACTTAAAGATTGAGACGATTGCTTGGGAGTGCGCAATTTATTCCTGGGTTGGCTCATATACTATATAGTTACAAAAAACAAATGCCAGTTGCTAGTGCTTACTTTAGTTAAACGTTATAATTGTTTATTTATTAGTGATTTATGAATTATCCACCAGTATCCACATCATTGCACATTTTGTGAGGTAACATTGTGCATAACCATATTATTGTATTGGTTTACAACAGGCAGCATATAAGAATTAATAGAATAATAAAAACGAAACCCCTTTTAAATAAAAGGGGTTTTTTACTTTATGAGAGTTGAAATTTAAACATTTAAATACCAGAGAACACTTAGAAGTGTAATAAGAAAAATTACAGTGTGATACAGCTCTTTGCCGTGATCTTTTTGAATTTGTTTTTGATTCATAGCGGTAGCGTTTAAGAGTGATTAATAGTAATACTCCATAGGAAAATGGACGCTATGATTTTTCTTTTAAGGAATTGGTCTAGTTCAAAAAACAGGAACGATAAATTGTTCTAAGGGAATTTCAGTAGGAGATGGGTACGGTCAGTAGCTGATGTAAACCTAATAGCTGATTTTTATCTATGCAATAGGAAATTTACGATGTGAATAACTTGAACAGCAAATAGTGTTTAAAGTCTATTGAAAAAATCAAAACTATTTTATTGGAACCCCTATCCTAGGTATAAAAAGTGTATAATTGAAGTCTGTAAAAATGATAAACCCTTTCATGAGTCAAAAATTAAATAGTCCAATATTTTGTTTTTTCCTGGCAATAACTTGCTCACTATTTGTAAAAGCACAGGACAAACGAACACAATATCCTTCCTTCTTGTCTAATTCCTATTTTAATGTCAACATAGGATATATTGATTATCCGTTTTCCACTGCTCAATTAGAGCAGGGAAACCAGGTTGAATCTATAGAAGTGCCTCACACTGCGGTAAGAATTGTACTATTGGGTCATCAGTTCAATAAATACCTGTCGGCCCAGGTTAGCTACATGCGTCCCGTAAAATATGTAGCCTACAAAAACATCAATGGGGATAAACAGGATCATCATGTATGGATGCATTTTGGAACATTATCTGCAAAAGGCCAACTGCCATTGGGGAAAAAACTTGCACTGTATGGAGAAGCGGGTCTGGGAATTGTAACAAGGAAAGGCTTTATGATCAATGAGAAGCCTGTAGTTAAAAATGCCAGTTATGGCACTGTCTTTCTTGGCAGTGGTTTGGAATTGCATGCGAATCGCCGTTGGGATTTTTTATTGGGCACATCATATGCGCCTGGTAGTATCAAGGAAAATCAACCACACACCATTTATTATTCTGCAGGCTTCCGTTACAATATGCGTCCACTATCTGATGAACGGGTGCGGCAGGCACAGCAGGAGGGATATATATTCCCGCATAATATGATTCAGCTAGGGATAACAACCAATTCCCTTGGTTATAACATCAATAATTTTACCTCTAAAACAATTCCCATCTTCTGGGGTGGGGGCATTGAAATTGAAAAAGGGATAACCTTTAGGTACCAGCGGAATGTGTATCATACGGGGAAGGTGTTCGCATTAAATATAGGAACGAGTGCCTCGTGGTGGAGAAGTAAATTGAATAAAGATGAATTCTATACACTGGCGCTATCACCGATATTTCAATTCAACGTTGTTCGTACAAAGCCTGTTGACTTCTATGTTTTTTATTCAATGGCAGGGCCCAGTTATATTTCGAAGCTTACTATAGATGGTAGTAAGTCAGGAAGACATTTCACCTTCCAGGATTTTATGGGTATTGGTTTATTCACAGGCAAGAACAGGCATGTCAATGCTGAAGTGAACATCAATCATTATTCTAATGGTAACATATTTACAGAAAATGCTGGTGTGAAGATCCCGCTTACTTTCACGCTGGGATATGCGTTTTAGTGGAGAACTTTAAAATCATTCGCCCACACTTGTTTTTTTATTCCACTTCATGGTTTCGTAATAGGCCATAGGACTTGACAGCATGCCTTTTAATTCCTGCAAACTGTATTTTCTTGGAATTTTATGAGGAGATAGCAAATTCCTGACATTCCATTTATAAAACCATTCTTTAAAAAAGAAATACAATATATCAGGAGCATTTAAAGATGATTTCTTAATGCAATGGATGATGTAGCATCCGAAGCTTCTCCCATTATCATACACTTGCTTTTTTAACTGAGCTTCCGTTTTCCTGTGAAAATGCCATACCATCATGGAAGGCTCATACACAAAAAGATATCCTCTTGATACGATTCTGTGAAACATTTCAATATCTCCTCCACCATGACTCGGAGTTCCCACATCAAGCCCTGTATGAAACATGCCACAGTTTAAAAATGTGTCTTTTCTAAAAGCCATATTGGCGCCTATACCAAAACTACTTGCCCAAAAAAGTTCCTGCCTGGAAATTCTTTCTTTATGAATAAAACGACGCCTGAATCCATGTCCCATTCCGCCATATCCAAATTCAAACAGTTTCTGGGCAGGTGTTTCTAATTCGGCAGGTGCAACATAACCGCTGGCACCCATTACCTCCTTATTGGAGAATATTTTGTTGATAGATTGCAGCCAGTATTTATCAACTTTTACATCATCATCTGTAAAAGCTATGATTTCATTCGATGACTCCTGGATTCCCCGGTTCCGGGCACGGTCCAGACCAGGTTTAATTTCCCTGGTATACTTTACAGGATAGCTCTTACATAAATGAAGTGTTGCATCATTTGAAGGGGCATTGTCAATAACAATTATCTCGTAATTCTCATAATCAGATTCTATCAATGAGGCCAGGCAATTTTTTAGTTGAGCGGTTCTATCCCTTGTGCACACAACAATACTTATTCCCGAGGTGGGTAGTTCGGGTAGTTCAGATGTTCTTATTGTTTTATCTAAAGCCGTATGTATTACTGCTGGAGAAATTTGTTGGATTATAGCTGATTCTATTTCTGCTGCTGTGATTTTTTCTTTTTCTTTTCCTGCAAAACTGATCCATCCAATAGGCTGCCTTTCAGTGCGGATCAATATCCTGTAATGTTCAAATTGATCATCAATGATCAAATCAGTTATACCTTCAGATAAATCAATTTCCAGCAGTTTGGTGGCCATACAATTATACCAGTAAAATTAGAATGCTAATGAAAACAATATAGTTGGTAAATAAAACTAACTTAAACTGGCAAAATCCAATTTTTCAATCTTTATTTACAGGCAGAAATATATAATATTCGAAGAACTAATGAAAGAAACGATTTTAATAACCGGTGGAACAGGATTTTTAGGTAAACGCCTTGCTTTGAAATTGAAAGACAGGTATAGGATCATATTGACAGGAAGGAATAATAAACAAAATCTTTCAGCCAAAAAATTTACCGGTTGTGAAATGGCTCCAATGGACGTTTCTAATATTGAATCCGTTCGTGATGCTTTTCGTGAATTCAAGCCCCAGGTCGTTATCCATGCTGCTGCTACCAAATTCGTTGACCTGGCAGAAAAATTTCCTATGGAATGCGTGGATGTTAATGTGGTCGGATCTCAGAATGTAGCCCGGGTGGCAATGGAACTGGGCGTTCTAAAGGTAATTGGTATCTCTACTGATAAGGCGGCACCCCCCGTTCGCAATACTTATGGATTAAGCAAAGCCTTAATGGAAAGAGTCTATTGCTCTTTAAATGATAAATCTGAAACAAAGTTTACCTGTGTTCGTTATGGAAATGTAGCATGGTCCACAGGCTCGGTTTTCCCAATCTGGAAAAAAATGCTGGAAGAGACAGGGGTTATCGGAACAACGGGCCCTGAAATGCGCAGGTTTTTCTTTACCGTGGATGAAGCTGTAAACCTGGTTATAACTGCCTTGAACCACATGGATCAAGTGCAGGGGAAGGTACTTTCAAGAAAAATGAAAGCTGCCCGTATAGAAGATATTCTAAAGGTCTGGACCCGGGAAAAAGGTGGCCGGTATGAAAAAATTGAAGGCCGGCCTGGCGAAAGGGATGATGAATTTTTAATAGGGGACCTGGAATTGCCTTACACCGAGGAGGTGAATTATGATGGCATTCCCCACTACCTGATCTCCTTCAATGAAAAAGTTGCCAAACCTGTTTCTTTTGGTTTGTCCTCAGCCAATACAGATAAACTATCTGAGGCTGAAATACTGGCCATTATTAATAATCCGCCAATGGAAGAAGTATGAACCCGATGATCAATTATGCAATTATTATGGCTGCAGGCAGGGGCATGCGACTGATGCCCCTGACGGACATTGTTCCTAAGGCTATGGTGCCATACAATGGAAGCACTTTGATCGCAATAGGTATTGATAAAATAAGGCAACATATCCCCAATATTTATATTACTGTAGGCTATAAAGGGGCTATGCTGGCTAAGCATGTAATAGAGCATAATGTAACAGGTATATTAAATACTGAAGGTCACGATAATGCCTGGTGGATATTTAATACGCTTTTAAAGCATCTTGATGAGCCCATCTTTGTATTGACCTGTGATAATGTCACTGACCTTGATTTTGAAACTTTATCTAAAGAATATTTTTCTTTTGATAGCCCTGCATGTATGGTGGTTCCTGTAAAGCCTGTGGAAGGGCTTGAAGGTGATTATATTTTCCATGAGCATAATGTGGTAAAAAAAATATCAAGGCATGAAACATCTGAAACTTACTGCTCCGGTATACAGGTGTTAAATCCTGGTAAAATAAACCGCCTGGTCCCACCGGTTGAAAACTTTTATGAACTGTGGAGTAGCCTTATTGCAAAGAATGAATTGTACTGTAGTTACACCCTTCCTTCAAAATGGTTTGCAGTAGATACCGTAGAACAATTACAACGGTTGAAATAATAACCAGGGAATACTAATCACTATAACTTATTTTCTTTTAATTGTTCCAACGACAAAGCTTTTAATAAGGGCTTTGATAATTGTTTGGCCAGCATTCTTCTCAAGTGAATACCTTGTATAGGTTCAGATCCACCTTTAAATGGTATTTCTCCAATAACCTGGTTATTAAATTTTATCAGGAGGCTGGAAGGCTTCCTGTCATCAAGTATTCTTTCTGCTTCACAAAGGCCCATATGCAGATCAATTTCCAGCGGCTCGCCTTTGCTCTCCTCAGGAAAATGATTCAGATAAGTTTTTAAGTTTTCTTTTGTGCCTAATTCATCAAGCAGGCCCCGGTAATACCAATAGGTATGTATTTTATAACTCAGCTTTTCCCACCGATACCGCATTTTTACTTGTTCAAGGATAGGAAGTAATTTTTCAAGCCCCCAAATTATTCTTTCCATGATCGTTGGCCAATGTATAAGCAGGAATGCTGTTTTGGATTGAAGGAAATCGTATCCTTTTGACGTATATTCTTTTTGCAATTCATTTTGAATGCCCGGATGTAACCTCCATAATTTTACATCGGTGCGTCCTTCCTCTCTCTTCCTTCTTAAAGAGTGATATAAATTAGTTACCTCGTCACAATGGTAGCCCCAGGCATCTTTAGAAAACCTGAATTGTGCACCCAATTGCAATAACCTCATACCCAACTCATAATCATCGCGACAAGTGAATGTAGTAATGAACCCTCCTGCTTGCCTGAATAATGTAGCAGAAACAGAGAAATTACCACTCAACAGATCTTCATAACAAAACCTGTATCCCCTGACCCGCATTTGATAGAATTTCTTTTCCCACCAGGCTCTTAGATTCAAACGGAAGAAATCGGGTTTCAGGGGCATGGTCAACGGAAGATATCCCATAACTACTATCAATGGATCAGTGTGTGCAGATACATGTGCCTGCACTAATGAAGGGGAGGGGTCTATATCATCATCTAAAAAAATTAAAATCGATCCCGATGCAAGAGAAGCGCCTTTATTCCTTGGCACTGCTGGTCCTGGACCATTTGTTTCGGCATATTGAAATGTATAGGGTGCTTCGTATTGTTTCAAAACTTCTATCGTCGTATCACTGCAACTATTGGCCACTACTATCACTTCCATTTGTGACAATGGAAAGGTCTGCTTACCTAATTTATCGAGCAATCTTTTAATAGACCCTGCACGATTATGGGTAGGAATAATAACGCTTACCTGTAGGGTATCATTTATCATTTCTTACAGCCTGTTTTTTTTGTTTGTCCGATTTGATAAATTTCCATGGTCCTAATACACATCCTTCGATTTCTGCAAGTAACAGTGGCAGGGGATATCTCCCCGGTCTTCTTAAAATAGATTTCCAAAGATTGGGTAACTGTGTATGCAAGAACCAGGCATATGGCATTTTTAATATGCCCCATTCTTTTTCCTTTACCAGTAATCTTGTCCAGAAAGCATATACTCCAATTCCATAGCCCCTGATGGCTTTATAGGTTTCTTTCATGGTGCGCCTATGCCTGTGCCAGCTAATGGCTTCCGGCTCATAAATGATCTGGTAGCCCTTTATAAGTATCCTCGCAAAAAATTCATGATCTCCACCCGATTCTGTAGGAGTTCCTGCATCCAAAGCTTCATCAAAATAGCCTACCGCCTGCATCACGGATTTTCGAAAAGCCATATTAGCTCCCGCACCTACCTCCCCTGTTTGTAATGGATTGTTGGAATTATGGGTATATTTTTTTCTTTTAAATCCCTTGCCAAAGGGCGAATACCTTTCAAAAAGCTCCTGTGCTTCTGTTTCCAGTTCCAATGGCATGGTCATGCCCGTCACACACATGACAAGAGGCGTATTAAAATTTTTAACCAGCGCTCGTAACCACATAGGGTCGGGCACGGCATCATCATCTGTAAATGCTACGATCTCATTGGTAGCTTCCTTAAGAGCCCTGTTCCTGGCAATATCCAAACCTGTCCTCGGCTCAAGTACATAGCGTACAGAAGGGTAGGACTGTACTAATATTTTAGTATCCTCAGTTGAAGGGGCGTTATCAATAACGAGGATCTCTTGCCCATCATCCGGCAGTAGCATTAAAGCTTCCAGGCATCGTTTCAGATCTTCAGTTCTGTTCCTTGTACAAATGGCTACAGTAGCTTTGTGCGGTACAAAGTCTACCAGGTCTGTCTTATCCCATTGAAGGTAATTATGTAAAAAAGTTTTTTTCACCATTGCTTCAGCACTGGTCAACATTTGCTCAGTATATTCTTCTGTTTTCAGGCATCCCCCGGTAACAGGTAATGTGATCTTTCCTACCGGCTTTCCTTTATAGCGCATTAATATAAATGCATGGGTATAATGCTCTTGTACAGTAATTACCGGAGGCAGTTTAGTAAGTTCCAGGTCTAGTACAGCAGTTGGCATTGAAAAGGGTGATTAAAAAACAGGGTTTTTTATAAGCTTTCTTTTTTAAAGAATGAAGTATCTATTCGTGGACGTATAATGCCAGGCCATAAACCAAAATAACTCATTCCTTCCCTCATGTCCTCCACATCGAAACTGATGCAATTGGTAAAAGCATACAAATGCGTTGTATGATTTTTAACCACAGTAAGTCCAATGATGTAATTGTTATTATTGAGCAGGTTCCCGGGTATCACGCTTTTTAAGCCAACTACGGCCTTCTCTGCTTTTACAGATGGTGAGCCCAAATCAAAAATGCATTCACCGGCATTGGTCAACAACCGCACATTCACATTCATATCAAATCCCTCCTGCAAACACCAGAATTCCACATCTAACTGAATTGGCGTTTCCACGGTGATCATCTCATTCTTTTCATTGCCTATCGGTTTCACTTCTATGCTTTTCATGCGAATGAAATGGTTTCCCGGTGCAGTTTCAGGCTCATCCCAGGTTTGACCTGTTCTGAATTGTTTGGAGTTGCCGATATAGGACGCGACAACATCTCTTGCATTCCCCATATTTTTCATCCTTCCGGCATTCAACCACAGTGCTTTTGTGCAAAGATTTGTCACTGCCTGCATATTGTGACTTACAAAAAGAATAGTTCTGCCCCTGGTATGTGACACCTCCTGCATCTTACCCATGCATTTTTTCTGAAAATCTGCATCGCCTACAGCCAGCACTTCATCTACGATCAAAATGTCTGGTTCCAGGTGCGCGGCCACGGCAAAGGCTAACCGCACATACATTCCTGAAGAATATCTTTTCACAGGTGTATCAATGAATTTCTCAATGCCAGAGAAAGCTACAATCTCATCAAACTTACTACGGATCTCTTCTTTATTCATTCCAAGTATATACCCGCTGTTATAGATGTTTTCCCGGCCGGATAGTTCACTATGAAAACCTGTGCCTACTTCCAGGATAGAGTTTACCTTTCCCTTCCCCCTCACCACACCCTTAGTAGGTTGAACAATACGGGATATGATCTTTAACAAGGTGGACTTACCCGACCCGTTGCTGCCAATGATCCCTAATGCCTCTCCCTGGTTCACTTTGAAGCTGATATCTCTGAGTGCCCATATCAGTTCATTATTCAATTCTGCTTCTTCATCCTTTTGCTGAAAAAACGGGTCTTCCTTTTTTAAGATGGTCTTATTCCACCAGTATTGCAGGTCCTGGCGCAGTGATCCGGTTCCTATGGCTCCGAGCCTGTATATCTTGGCTAAATGCTCAACTTCTAATACTACTTCGGCCATAATTTATTAAACGACATCAATAAGTTTACTTCCCTGCCTGGTAAATAGATACAACGATCCGACTAATGTCACAATAGAGAACAATATACAATATAATAACTGCAGGGGTTCTACTGTGCCCTGGCCATATAGTCCCAACCTGAATAATTCAAATAGAGGTGTTAATGGGTTGATCGTAACGATCCAGCGTAGATTCTCCTGCACCGCAGATAGTGGGTAGATTACCGGCGTTACAAACATTAAGAGTCTGATTCCCACATACACAAGGTTGGATATATCCCTGTATTTGGCAGTAAGAACTGAAAAAAATAATCCCAGGGTAAAACTGATCACGCCAGTTAAAATAATAGCCAGCGGAATTAATAATAGATTTAGACTGAGAGGAACATGAAAACCCCTGAAAGTGATATAGTAAATGATCATCAATAGCAGCAATATCAATTGAACCAGCAACCGGAAAAAATGAGTGAACAGTACTGACAGTGGCATGATGATCCGTGGGAAATAAACTTTGCTGAAGATGTGGATATTATCCCTGAAAGTATTAGATGTGCCAACAAAACTATCATTGAAAAAGTTCCAGAGCACGATACCGGAAAAGTAAAACAATACAGGTGGCAGGTTTTCTCCTGTAGGTATCCCTATGAGTTTTCCAAATACCAGTACATAGGTAACTAATGTCAGCAGGGGTTGAAATAATATCCAGACTGGTCCTAATATGGTTTGTTGATAGTTTAGCAGGAATTCTCTTCTTACCAGGCTGCCCAGTAAGTGCCTGTAGGACAAAATGTCCCGGACACCCCATTTAAATTTAGGCTGAGATTGGATCTCCCAATCCCATTTTTGCTCCTGCAGCATGATTGAACAATTATTATTATCTATCTGAAAAACACTAAAGATAGAACTAGCACGGGAATGGTACATCGGAACCTAATGTACCATTGAAAGCAGGAGTTGAACTCCATTCTGGTTACCTATAAATCCTGTCCACAGCTTCATAATATTTTTCCATAACCACTTTTCTTTTCAGGGAGAGCTTTGGCGTCATTTCGCCCGATTCAATAGTCCACTCATTGGCCAACAGTTCAAATTTCTTCACCTGCTCCACATGGTTAAAATATTTATTGAAACTTTCTATCAGGTCCTTATACAACTCATTGACCTTTGGATGCCTGATCAACTCCTCGTTAGAAAGACCGTGGATCTGTTGTTTATCGCACCATTCACGCAGATTGCTGAAGGCGGGAACGATCAATGCCCCAACAAACTTTTTTTCTGAACCGACCAGCATCACCTGCTCAATAAAAGGCGATTCCTTCAATTTGTTTTCTATAGGCAAGGGTGCCACATACTTACCACCACTGGTTTTAAATAACTCCTTTTTGCGATCGGTGATCTTCAGGAATTTATTATCAACCATAGCACCAATATCGCCAGTGGCATACCAGCCATCTTTGATCGCATCCGCCGTGAGGTCGGGGCGATTATAATAACCCATCATGATGTTGGGACCCTTGCAAAGGATCTCTCCATCTTCAGCAATTTTCACTTCCACATTATTGATCAAAGGTCCAACAGTTCCAAACATCCTGTCTTCTTCATTGTAACGGTTCACTGCAATCACAGGGGAGGTCTCTGTTAGCCCATATCCTTCCATGATAATGATCTTGCCTGCGGTGAATATCCGTATCAGTCGCACCTGGCAGGCTGCCCCACCGGTGACTATGCATTTGATATTGCCCCCCAGGCCCTCCCTCCATTTACTGAAGATTAGTTTATTGGCAAGGGCCAACTGGATATCATACCATAGTCCCCGAGACTGGTTGATCTCGAATTTTTCAGCTAAGCTATGTGCCCAGTAAAAGAGCTTTCTTTTAGTTCCTGTAAGTTCTGCACCCTTGGCCATGATGCGGTCATACACTTTTTCCAGCAACCTTGGCACCGTGGTAAACATAGTGGGCTGAACCTCCTTCAGGTTATCTCCAATAGTATCCAGGCTTTCCGCATAATAAATGGAAGTATTATTGAATAGATACAGGTAGGTAACCATCCTCTCGAATATATGGTTAAGCGGTAAAAAACTTAGCGCTCTCATATTATCTCCGGGCGGAAAGCAAGGCATAGAGGCCATAACATTGGATAAAAGATTCCGGTGCGATAGCATGACACCCTTTGGAGTACCCGTTGTTCCGGATGTATAAATGATGGTAAAAAGATCTTCTATATTGATCTTCTCGGAAATACTGCTTAACTGCAGATAGTGAGGTTGTTTCCCTATTGTGAGCAGTTCTTTCCAGTGCCGGGCACCACTTACATGTTCAAAGCTGTATATCTCTTTGATGCTCTTGATCTTACCTCTTACATTTTGAACCTTATGAAAAAGATCTTCATCATTCACAAAAACAGCCTTTACCTGCGAATCATTTAATATGAACTCCAGGTCGTTAATATGTATGGTTGGATATAACGGCACCAGAACAGCTCCCATTTGTTGCACCGCCAGGTCCAGGAACATCCATTCCGGCCTGTTCTTTCCAAGTATGGCTATTTTATCCCTGCCTTCAATGGACATATCTCCCGCGCTATAGCCTTCTGCCAATAAGCCTGTACTCAACTGGTCTACAATATCTTTTACTTCGGCAGTGGGATATTTCCGCCATGCGCCTCCTTCTTTGGCGGCAAAACAAGCTTCATTTCCTCCATTAGCAAGCTGGATTTCCAGGCAATCGAATAACCGGTGTGGATGATTCATTAATAAAACAAGGTTTTCAACAGAACAAATTAACTAATTAAGCATAGATAAGAAAATCAGTAACAATAAAAAATGCCGGTTTTTAGAAAGCGCTGAAGACAACTGTATTCTGAATAATGAAATTGGGGAAAATAGAATGAAACAAGGCATAACTAACATCAGCCCTGTCTTCCTCCATACTTCCCCCTACCCGAAGGCTACCTGCTACCTATCTGTCCCCTATCAACTCCCTATCTGAAGTATAGATACTGCGTGGTGATCACGCAGTATCTATACCGTTGGTATACCGTTCATAGGGGGCAGGTAGGGAGTAAGTAGGGAGTAGACAGGGTATAGGCATAAAGGAACTATACCTGGAATAGTTATTCAAAGGCCTAAACCTGGAATCAAGCTATATACATTAAAAAAATATGAGTTAAGCCATGATTCTTCTGAGATCTTTAATTTTTTAAGAATTCTAGATCCAATGTTGAATAAAAAAAGGTGTCCCGGGGAGGAGACACCTTTTTTTAAAAAAAATGATTATGCTTTATAGTTCATTATAATGTTGACCGGCTGGCATTTTAAATATCCTACCTTTTTGAAACTCTGTAAATTTCGCATAGGTATCGGCATTGGTCTTGGTCCATTGATCAAAGGCTGAAAGATTTTCAACTGCTCCAAATAACCATTGGTTATAGGCTTCAAATAAGCCTGCCTTGATCAATTGCTGCTGGTAATCAAACAGACGGAAAGGGAATTTCGTAGCATAGGATTTATACCAATCCAGGATGAAGCGGGTCCTGACCATATTTAAAGTCTCCGTATTGATACCCTTATTTACCAGGGATCCCTGTTTGTTAAAGGTTTGAAGTACGGCATTGGCAAACTCGGAATTCTTACCCTTGTTTTTAGTATCCAGGTCATTATAGAGTTTCTCCTTGTAGGTCGTTAATAGCAGTTTCTTCATTTCTGTGGCCCTGTCTGTGAGGTATTCCATATTTACGAATATCTCGCCATACAACAGGGTCCATACCTTATCCTTGGTGTAATAATAGAATAGGGCTGCATTGTAGTAATTGCCTGGAAAGCTTGGCGCGGCCTCTATTCCTTTCTCCCAGATCTTAATAGCTTCAAAATCTTTCTTCTCCCAAAGTAATTCTCCATATTCACTGTATAAAGGACCGCTTTTTGGAAATTTCTTCAGGGCTTTCTTATACATTTTATCAGCCTCTTTTACTTCTTCCAGGGCCTTGTACACATTCCCTCCCAACTGGTACACAACTTCATCGGCATTATTATCCTCCAACATGGGTTGTAACTTTTCCATAGCCCTTGTATAATCTCTTTTATAGTAATAAGACATAACAAGGTCTTTCTGCAAATCCAGGTTTTTAGGATCCTGCTGCAATGCCCTGTTCAATACCAGGATAGCATTATCCCAGTCGGCGGCACGCATATAGGTACGTGCAGTTTCCTGTGCACTGGCTTCCTGCTGGGCAAATGATACAGTTATACAACTAACAGAAAATAATAAGAGAAAGATTTTTTTCATGATCCAAATTAAAAATTAAAAAGGGCTGTATCCTAACATCCCTTTAGAAAATAACAAATTCTTCTGAGCCTTGATGAGCGCCCGGTTCAATTAAAAACAATGGGTTAAAAGGCCATCACGAAGCTTAGGTTCAAACCAGGTGCTTTTGGGAGGCATCACATTTCCACTGTCAGCAATATCAAACAGTTGCTGAATGCTCACAGGGTGCAAACTGAATGCCACTTTCATTTCACCTGAGCTCACTCTTTTTTCCAATTCGCCAAGTCCCCTGATGCCACCAACAAAATCAACCCGTGTATCTGTTCGCGGATCACTGATTCCCAGTACCTTATCAAGTATATTATCCTGGAGTATGGTAACATCTAGCACACCTATCGGGTCGTTTTTATAACTACCTTCCCTGGCCGTGAGCTGGTACCATTGATTATTCAGAAACATCCCAAACTGGTGAAGATTAGAGGGGGAAAGAGCAGAATCCTTTTTTTCTACTTCAAACGCCTCGTTTAATTTATCCAGAAAAGCTTCATCACTCAATCCATTCAGATCTTTCACCACGCGGTTGTAATCCAGTATGGCTAGTTGATTGGCTGGGAATATGGTGGTCAGGAAATATTGAGCCTCCTCGTTGTCTGGGAACTGCTGGCTGATCTTTGCTGCCGATGCTGCCCGGTGATGCCCGTCGGCTATATAAGTGAACGGAATTTTTTCTTTAAAAATATTTGTAAGAATATCAATAGTGGGGATAGAGTTAACCACCCAAACCGAATGCGTCACTCCATCATCAGCACTAAAGAAATACGTTGCATTGTTATCCTTTTTCCATTGTTGAAAAACTTCATTCAATTCCCTGGTATCCTTGCAGGCCATGAATACATTACCTGTTTGAGCCCTAATGGCAGCCATATGGCTGATACGGTCCTGCTCTTTTTCTGGTCTTGTGAATTCATGTTTTTTAATGGTGTCGTTAAAATAATCCGCAACCGAAGAAACACAAACCAGCCCGGTTTGAGAACGGCCTTTCCATGCCAGTTCATAGATATAGTAGCAGGGGTAATCTTCAAAAAACAAAACCTTGCGGTCAATCAGGTGTTGCAGGTTTTCATTTGCTTTTTGATACACCTGCTCACTGTGAACATCAATAGAAGGGTCAAGGTCAATTTCTGCCTTTGTTACATGCAGGAAAGATAAAAGATTGGTTCCTGCTTCCTTCCTTGCTTCTTCAGAGTTCAATACATCATAGGGACGGGAGGCTACCTGTGCCGCATACTCGTTATGAGGACGTAAAGCCTTGAAGGGTCTTATTACTGCCATATCTAATATTTGTGGTTGGCAAAGTAAAGCATTAAATCGGTCAAAGCTTTTACACTTTCATAGGGTAATGCATTGTACATGGATACCCTGAACCCTCCTGTTGTGCGATGCCCCTTGATGCCTATCATACCTTCTTTCTCACAAAGGCCCAGGAATTCTTTTTCCACTTCTGCATTTTCAGCGACAAAGACAGCATTCATTCTGCTGCGGTCTTCCCTTGCTACTGTGCCCCTGAAAGCGGGAATGGAATCAAGGGTTTGATAAAACAGGTCAGACTTTTCTATATTTCTTTTTTCTGCCACACTTACACCTCCATTGTTCTTGAGCCACCTGAGCGTGAGCATGCAGACATAAATAGCAAAAACTGGTGGCGTATTCAGTAATGATCCTGCTTCAATATGATTGCGGTAATCCAGCATGGTAGGTAACTTTCGGTTGACCTTTCCCAGGCAGCGCTTGTTCACTATAACTACGTTTACGCCGGCGGCTCCAATATTTTTCTGGGCACCTGCATAGATCAGGTCAAATTGGTTAAAATCCATCTCCCGGCTAAGAATATCACTACTCATATCCGCAACAAGAGGCACATTTTTATCATAAAAAAGTGAAAGGTCCTGCCACTGTGTTCCGTACACGGTATTATTGGTGGTCAGGTGCAAATAGACAGAGGAAGGATCTACCTTGAAATCTTTTGGCAGGTAGGTGTAGTTATCAGGCCTGGAACTGCAAACCACATCCACATTGCCAAACAATTTGGCTTCTTTAATAGCCTTGGTTCCCCAAATACCTGTATCAGTATAAGCGGCCGTGGCTTTTTCATCCAGCAGGTTCATTGGCACCTGGAAGAATTGAGTGGATGCACCTCCATGCATAAATAATACCTCATGATCAGCATCCAGGTTCATTAATTCTTTTAAAGTATGAATTGCTTCATCTATTACAGCCTGGAAGGTCTTTGTCCGGTGACCGATCTCCAGGATGGATAATCCTGAATGATTAAAATCAATAATTCCTTTGCTGGCTTCTTCAAATACTTCTTTCGGAAGGATGGATGGACCGGCTCCAAAATTGTGGATCATGGCAGTTTGACTTCCATTACCCGGCAAATGTGTAAGCGCTTCTTTATTGGCATTCATACTGTATCGTTGAACTACAAATTTAAGTTCTAAATCAGCATGGACCTTTATGGAACAATAAATGGCCCTATCCGGTACCAATAACTTTGTTTAAAAATTTTTTTGTTTTGGACCTTTAAACGGGTAACACTTAGTCTTCTTCTCTTCCCTGCATTTTACCATTTCTCCAGGCCTGGTTCAGCCTTTCAAATTCTGCCTGGTCCTGCGGTGTGAAAATGGCGGCATCTAATGGGGCTAACTCCGGTTGGCCTGCATTGACCCATGCTGTGTACCAAAAAGAGGCTATGGAGTAAATGGATAGCCGCATACGCCTTTGTATCATTCCTTTTAATTTTTCATCGTAGGCTTTACTAAAGGCCGAAGAATATTGACGTATGATCAATCCATTTCTTTCTTCAAATGAAAATTTTTGTGAGGACGGAAACTGTTTTGATAATTCTTTTTCCATCAGCAACACCGTATCTGCTGCAACCCCACTTTCTGCGATCCTTTTCCATATATAGGCAGATGGATTAGGGATATATTCTGCTTTCCCAATAAAGAAATCCCAACCATTATCCGCCAGCAATTCCGGGATTCGGCTTTCCCAGAAAGCATGTATGCCTTTCTGGTCGGTATATTGTCCGTTGTGATTGCTATTGGCGTGTAATGGCACATGGGCATCGGCAATGTAATGCCCTATTTCTGCAGATAGCTTCAGTATTTTCCTGGAGTCCTTTTCCTTAAATGCTGTTGTCAAACGCTTTTGCATTACATCCACCCACCATGGGACTATGCCATATTTTTTGAGGGAATCTTCTGAATATTTAGTTACTGCATCTTCCCATTTGTGGGGTATGGAATCATAAGGGTAATGGCCATACTTGTCCATATCCATAAAATGCCTTGGCCCTTCTTCCGGTAGTATGTACCTTCTTTTATCCGGGTCTACCGCATGCTCAGAAATAAATTCGATCTGGGGCTTATAAAAGCGCACGAGGTCCGGTGGTAAAAGAAAAACAGCATAATAGTTGATCTTCCTGTGACCGAAAAATCCCCATGAATTAGAATGGAAATGAAATACAAGTGATAATACACAAACTAAAAGGCATTTCCTGCCAATAATGATTATTAAAGGCCTCACAAACAATAGATTGGTTTAAACTTGCTTTGAAAATAATATTATTCCTGCAGTTTTACGGGTACCTTATCTTCTTCTACGCTGGTCACCCCTCCGCTAATAGCAAACTTCATAGCCTCCGAAGCGCCAATATTTACTACAGCCTTGATCCTGGCGCGGGGCAATAAGTAGACATTTCCTGCAATAGAATACGACATGGGAATGTAAACAGCTACATAATCTTTTAAACCAAAATCGGATGCATCCTCATGGGTTAAAAATCCAATGCGCCAGACATCCTGGTCATCAATATTGGCCAGCACAGGTTTATTAAATTTTTTCTTCTCACCGGCAAAGGCCTCAAAGAAATCTTTCACGGATGAATAAATGAACCGGATGCCCGGTGTTTTCATCAATATGCTGTCAAATAAATGGAACAGCCTGTTTTTTATAAAAAAGGAACTGAGATAGCCGATCAGGCAAATTGCAGCTATAACGATCAGGAAACCAAGGCCATAGTTCTGAATATAGATCCTTCCTGTTTCATCTTTTGCTGTGAATAGAGGTATAAGGCTGTCAATGGAAGAAACGATCCAATACACAGCATAGGCAGTAATGGCCACCGGTGCCATGACCAGTAAACCCTGTAAAAAGTACTGGAATAATTTTCCTGCCTGGAATCCTTCCTCTTTTATCGGCGCGTCATTCATCAGGCAAAGGTAATTCTACAATTCATCCTTTAAAATCTACCGTTCACAAATAATTAATACCGGAAACTTTGGTTACGTAAAAAGTTTCCATAGTTTTGCCCGCCAATATGGAACCTAAAGATCGCATATTAGAAAAGTCAGATGAGTTGTTCAATCGTTATGGTATTCGTTCTGTTTCCATGGATGACATTGCCTCACAGTTAGGCATGTCAAAAAAGACGCTGTACCAGTATTATGCCGATAAGGATGAACTGGTAACAGATGTTTTTACTGCCATTATGGAATCCAACAAGCACCGTTGTATTGAAGGACATGAACTTTCAGAAAATGCATTGCACGAAGTGTTTTTATCCTTTGACTGGGTACAGGAAATGTTTGCCGAAATGAATCCTGCGGTATTGTTTGACATGGAAAAATATCACCCCGGATGCTTTAAAAAGTTTAAGGAACACCAGAATGGCTTTATCTATCAGATGCTGAAAAGCAATATTGAAAGAGGAATAAAAGAAGGTTTATACCGCGAAGACCTGGATGTGGATATTCTGACCAGGTACCGTATTCACAGCATACTACTTGCATTTGACCCGGAGGTATTCCCTGGCAACCGTTCCAATGTTATTCACATAGAAAGACAGTTACTGGAAGTGTTCTTAAACGGCATTGCCACACCAAAAGGACATAAACTGATACAGAAATATTTAAACCAACGCACCAAAAAATAAGTAATGAACAGAAAGGCTTTAATGGGATTCTATTTCCTGCTATTGGCATTAGTGTCGCAGGCCCAACAGAAATACGAATTGACAGTGAGGGAGGCAGTAGACCTCGCCTACAAGAATGTAGTTGATCTGAAAAATGCACAGATAGACTACCAGATACAAGTAGCCAAGAACAGGGAGATCCTCGGGCAGGCATTTCCACAATTAGTGGGTAATGCCGGAGCTAACCGTTATTTGAAAGTTCCAGCTCTTTTATTTCCTGATGCTACTTCTACAGCGGTGTATTCCATATTGAAAGATGAAGGCGTAAATGGAAATAATGGTCCAATAACTACTGTGCCATCACCCACTCTAAGACAGGTAAGCTTTCAGCAACCATGGAATCTCAGTGTTGGTGCTACGCTTTCCCAGTTATTGTTCCAGCCTGATGTATTCGTAGGCTTGCAGGCGCGTCAGACTGCGCTGGATTACTCGCAGGCATTGGTGGAGCAGGCAAAGGAAAAGATCAAAGACTCTGCTTATAAAAGATATTACGCAATCCTTATAGCAGAAAAACAGCTGCACTTTATTGATGAAGGTGTTCAAAGATTACAAAAGTTGTATCATGACGACTCTATCATGTACAAGAATGGTTTTGCTGAAAAGCTTGATCTGGATAAAGTGCAGGTACAGTTGAATAACCTGACTACCACACGCAGTGCTGTCGAAAATGCAGTGGAAATAGGTTATGCAGCTATGAAATTTGCTATAGGATTAACACAACAGGATACTGTTGTTCTGAAAGATGACCTGAACTCGGCTTCTGTTAAGGAAAATATTCTTGCGGAAGGTTTTAAATACGAAGACAGGACAGAGATAAGAACTTTGGCACAACTGGAAAAATTGCAAAATCTTGATGTGAAGAGAAATCAATTGGGTTACCTGCCTACAGTAGCATTAGCAGGCAACTATACATTGAATGGTATGGGGCCAAAATTCTTTACCTCGGGTGATGATTTCTGGTTTAGCAGTTCTTATATCGGTATCAATATAAACATTCCTTTGTTCGATGGATTTCAACGCAGGTATAAGATTCAGCAATCCAAATTGAATGTGCAGAAATTGCAAAATACTATTGTCAATGTAAAACAGGCTATCGACCTGGAACAGAAAATTACAAGTGGCAGTTTACGTTCTGCACTCTTCAACCTTGACGTGCAGGAAAGAAATATGGAGCTGGCTCAAAGAGTTTACAATGGTACCAAATTAAAATTTGAGCAGGGCCTGGGTAGCAGCTTCGAAGTATTGCAGGCAGATGCTGATATGCAAACAGCACAGTCCAATTATTTCAATGCATTATACAACGCTATTGTAACCAAGATCAGTTACCAGTCATCACTTGGAAAACTTCAATAATGAACCACTACACTAACCATAAAATTTATTTCATGAAATCGAAATTGATAGGATTTATCATTGTAGCAAGCCTGGCTACTGCCTGTGGCAACACCAAAAAGGATAGTGAAGGCTCACTGAATGATAAAAAGGCCCAATTGGAAAAGCTTAAATCAGAACAGAAAAAGATCAATGAAGGCATAGCCCAACTGGAGTCTGATATAAAAAAGGCAGATCCTACTGCTATAGTGACCAATGCAAAACTGGTTTCAGTATTACCACTGGCTACCCGTGATTTTTCACATTATATTGAACTTCAGGGAAGGGTGGATGCTCAGAATATTTCTTACGTAGCACCTCCAAATGGCCAGGGTGGTATCGTTAAGGCTTTATATGTTACACAGGGCCAGTCAGTAAGGAAGGGACAGGTGCTTGCACGCCTCGACGACCAGTTGATCAGGCAACAGATTGAGCCATTGCGCGTGCAGCTGGCCAGCGCAGAGGATACGTACCGCCGCACAAAAAGTTTATGGGACCAGGGCATTGGCACCTACCAGCAGGTCTTGTCCGCCAAAACTCAAATGGAAAGCCTTAGCAAGCAAATAGGCGTCATTCAAAAGCAGGCATCTTTAATGACTGTTACCGCTCCAAGTTCGGGCATAGCAGACCAGGTAAATGTCCGGGTGGGAGAAATGTTTGTAGGTGCTACCCAGGCAGGCCCGCAGATAAGGATCGTCAATACCAGCAATTTGAAAGTTGTGGCCAGCGTGCCTGAGAATTACCTGGGTCGTGTACAGGTGGGCAGCAAGATCCAGATCGTGCTTCCTGAGCAAAACAACCGTGTTATTGATGCGGTGGTAAACGTGGTACAAAAAGTTATTGACCCCAACACCCGTTCCTTCAATATAGAAGCAAAGATCCCTTCGGATGCCAGCTTAAAACCCAACCAAATTGCACAGATGCGTATACTTGATTATAGCGCTAAAGAAGTTATTGCCATACCATTGAATGTTGTGCAAAGCGATGAGAATGGGAAGTATGTCTATGTTATGGAAAAAAGCGGCGATAAAATGGTAGCTAAAAAGAAAGCGGTAACTGTAGGAGAATCATATGCTTACCTGATTGAGATCAAATCCGGTCTTACACAAGGCGAGCAGTTGATAACAGAAGGGTACCAGAACCTTTACGAAGGACAGGTGATTGCAACAGTAGGTGCTGGCTCAGCCCAATAATTTATAGCACTGGACCAACTAACTAATTAACATGCCTTTCCTCTAAAGGAAAAGGACAAAAAATAATATAATGAAACTTATAGAAGGGATAAAAGATAAGTTCAAGGAATTTGGCCCAACCAGTTGGGCCGTGAACAACCAAACGGTGATCTATATCCTGGCCATCCTTATATCATTGTATGGCCTGAATAAATTCACTACCATGCCGAAGGAACAGTTTCCTGACATCGTAGTCCCTACTATTTCTGTTGTGACAGTATATGTAGGTAATTCTCCCAAGGATATTGAGAACCTGGTTACCAGGCCAATTGAAAAGCAGATCAAATCAATCAGCGGTGCGAAAGTGAACAAGGTTAATTCAGTTTCACAACAGGATTTCTCGCTGATCACGGTGGAATTTGAAACGGATGTCAAAACTGATATCGCCAAACAAAAAGTGAAGGACGCGGTTGACAAAGCGAAGACCGACCTCCCGACTGATCTTACTTCCCAGCCTGATGTGCAGGAATTCAATTTCAGTGAATTTCCCATCATGTATGTGAATATCAGTGGCGATTATGATCCTGTGAAGTTGAAGCAGTTTGCTGATAAAATGCAGGACCGTTTTGAAGAGCTCAAGCAAATTACAAGGGCTGATATAGTTGGTGCGCCTGAAAGAGAGATACAGGTGAACGTCGACCCTTATAAAATGCAGGTGGCTAAACTATCATTCACAGATATAGAAAATGCCATTAACAGGGAGAACAGGGATATCAGTGGTGGACAGGTAGAAGTTGGTAATATGAAACGCACATTGCGCGTGAAGGGACAGTTTGTTACAGCGCAGGATATGCAGAACATTGTTGTAAAAAATATCCAGGGCGCGCCCATTTACCTTCGCGATGTAGCTCAATTGATCGATACGGTCAAGGAAAAGGAAAGCTATGCCAGGTTAGATGGAAAGAATGTAATTACTATTAATATTGTTAAACGTTCAGGAGAGAACCTGATAGATGCTGCAGACAATATCAAGGCTACTGTAGCCGATATGAAAGAAAAGCAGGAACTCCCTCCCAACCTGCGCGTGGAGTTTACTGGTGATCAGAGCAAGCAAACCAAAACTTCCTTTAATGAGCTGGTGAACACCATCATCATTGGTTTTATACTGGTGCTGTTGATCCTGATGTTCTTTATGGGTGTTACCAATGCCTTCTTCGTGGCATTGAGTGTGCCTCTGAGTGTGTTTGTGGCGTTCATGTTCCTTCCGCTTGGCGACCTGCTGGTAGGTGGTACAATGACCCTCAACTTTATTGTGCTCTTTGCCTTATTGTTTGGCCTCGGTATCATTGTGGATGATGCCATTGTGGTCATCGAAAACACACACCGGATCTATCATAATGGAAAAGTTCCCATTGTCAAATCTGCCAAACAAGCAGCGGGTGAGGTATGGATACCTGTGCTCGCAGGTACATTGACTACACTGGCGCCATTCTTCCCCTTATTATTATGGAAAGGATTAATCGGGAAGTTCATGATCTACCTGCCAACCATGCTGATCCTGACGCTGGCAGCTTCACTGGTTGTGGCCTTTATATTCAACCCGGTTTTTGCGGTTACGTTTATGAAGCCGGAAGGTAGGGAACATGAAATGCCTAAGCGGAACCTTTTCCGTAAATGGTGGTTCTGGTCAGCCCTGGCATTTGGTGTTTTATTCCATCTTGCCGGATGGCATGGCTTTGCTAATTTCCTGTTGTTCATGGCAGTGGTATCTATCATTAATGTTTTTGTGCTGCGTGATGTGATACATTATTTTCAAAATCACGTTCTTCCCTGGTTAATGTCTCATTATGAAAATCTTTTGAGATGGGCATTGCTCCGCAAAAGGCCGGCAAGGTTACTGGTGGCTTTGTTTATTTTATTCCCTGTAGCGGCAGCCTTATTCGTTTGGCGCACACAGGGCAAGCAAACATTCTTCCCCAGCGGCGATCCGCATTTTATTTATGTCTATTTAAAAATGCCGGTGGGAACAGACATTAAATACACAGACTCTATAACACATGTGCTGGAAAACAGGGTGCACAAGGTTTTGGAAAAAGAAAAGCCTGGCACAGAAGGGTCTATTGTTGAAAGCATCATTTCCAATGTGGCTGTCAGTGCCAATAATCCTCGTGATAATAACCGGAGCGTACAGCCGAATCTCGGAAGGGTGCAGATATCCTTTGTGGAATTTGAAAAGCGGCATGGTAAAAGCACCAAGCCTTACCTGGATGCTATCAGGAAGGCAACACAAGGTATTCCAGGAGCTGAGATCACCGTAAACCAGGAAGATGCCGGCCCTCCAACAGATCCCCCGGTAAATGTGGAAGTCATTGGTGATAATTTTGAATCCATCGCTAAGGTTGCCTATGATCTGAAAAACTATCTCGATACAAACAGGGTAGAAGGAATAGAGCACCTCAATATGGATGTTGATGTTAATAATCCGGAGATATCTATAACGGTGGATCGTGAAAAAGCAATGATAGAAGGTATCAGTACCGGGCAAGTAGGCATGGAAGTGCGTACTGCGGTATTTGGAAAGGAAGTGAGCAAGTTGAAAGAAGGTGAAGATGAATACAAAATACAGTTGCGTTATAATGATCTAATTCGTAATAATGTAACAGACCTCATGAGCAGGCCTATTACCTTCCGGGACTTCAATACCATGGCCATTAAGCAGATTCCATTGAATGCTATTGCCAAGGTAGATTATACCAACACTTCTGGCGGTATCAGGCGAAAAAATTTGAAACGCACTATTCAATTGCAATCCAATGTGCTGGACGAAACCCAGACTCAAAGGATCAATGCAGACCTGGCAGTTAAGATCGATGAGTTCAAATCAAAATATAAGATACCTGCAGATGTAACAGTTCGCCAAAGTGGAGTGAGTGAGCAGCAACAGGAAACCATGTCCTTCCTTGGCAAATCGTTGATCTATGCCTTAATGCTCATCTTCCTCATATTGGTGATGCAATTCAATTCAATGAGTAAGCCATTCATTGTATTGACAGAGATCTTCTTTTCCATTATTGGTGTCATGATCGGTTATGCCATAACTGGTATGACGATCGCCACCATTATGCTGGGTGTTGGTATCGTAGGTTTAGCCGGTATAGTTGTGAAAAATGGAATTCTGTTGATCGAGTTTACTGACGAATTGCGAAGCAGGGGCATGAGAACCAGGGAGGCTGCCATCCAGGCAGGGAAGATCCGTATCATCCCTGTATTGTTAACGGCACTTGCCACCATGCTTGGATTGTTTCCTTTAGCTGTAGGCTTGAATATAGATTTTGAATCCTTCTTTAAGTATGGCAATCCACACCTGTTCTTTGGTGGAGATAGCGTAGTATTTTGGGGCCCTCTTAGCTGGACTATTATTTTCGGCCTTATCTTCGCCTTCTTTTTAACACTGGTGATGGTACCTAGTATGTATTTGATTGCTGAACGCCTACGCAGGCCGATGAGCAAATTTTATGGTACTAAGTTTATTGCCTTGTTAGGATTCCTTGGTCCATTTTTCTTTATTTTCGTTGGAATAATGTTCGCCGTAAGAAAGATACAAGGTAAACCGGTTTGGATGGGTCAATTAAGACCAGCACCAGGCCGACATACATAAAATAGCTGGGCGATATATCAGGAAGGTTTTTAAACTTAGTTAGGTAGCGGTCTTTATAAGACCGCTTTTTTTATTCCTGTTTATTGCCATTACTTAATGCTTTTATGCCAGTGCCGGGGCAATGCCTTCGGTTTCTTCACCTCTTTCAGTGATGGCCTTTGATCTTTTCATTGGTTGTCGTGCCCAGTAAGTCAGGCTTCGCCATGCCCATTCAAAAGGACCAAAACGGAAATAGTACAGCCAGGTAGTACTAAAGATGATTTGAAATATCCAAATACAGAACACCACATAATACTCCTGGTAACGCTCCAGTTTTCCATATAAGCCAAAACCATATCCATAAAATACCAGGGAACAAATGATAGATTGCATCAGGTAATTGGTAAATGCCATTTGGCCAACTTTCGATAGCCAATTCCTGGCCGTAATAGCCATATTGTATTTATACAGTAGCATGACCAGGCTTAAGTGGCCCAAGGCCATTATTATTCTTCGTTCCTGGTATATATCAATGATGGAGCGTTTGAAAAATAATGAATTGTCAAAGCGTATAGCAACAAGACTATAATGTTCATAATAACTTAGAGGTAATCCAATAGTGTAACAAACAATAAGTAGTGTCCAGTAGAATTTTTTTGATCGCTGGCCGGTCAGGATATTCCATTTAAAAAATGCCATTCCCAGGAAAAGAAGGCAGATTATATCCAGGAAATAGTATTGATAAAAGATCTTGCTCTGGATCATAGCATTAATAGAACTCATATACGCCAATGTGCCGAAATATCCTTTCTTTCCGATTCCATTGATATCCTTCTGTGCTTCTTTTTTAAGATTTTCCACCTTATGCTTGTCCTGGAAAGCCATCCATTTTTCTTTTGCTTCTTTTTGATCCTGCGTGAGCATGGTTTTTTGCTTTCCCAGTGCAAGAGCGTTTTCCCCATTAATTCTAAGCTTATGCTGCTGGTACATTTCATAACTTCTTTTACCTGTAGCACAAAGCATAAAGACTATCCCTATCAGGAAAAGATGGCGGGCTTTTAAATTTCTGAAGGGAAATAAAATGAGTCCACAAATCGCATAGGAATATAAAATATCACCGGGCCATAAAAATATAAACGCATTGATCATCCCAAAAAGGAACAGCCATAATAATCGCCTGTAATAAATATCGGCAGGGTTGATATTGGTTTGTTTCTTTTCTAACCTTGATAAAAGTAGTAAGCATCCTGCCCCAAAAAGCATGGAAAAAAGGGCCCTCATGGTTCCCTCAAATAGCCCATTTACAGTCCACCAGGTGTAATAATTTAAACCACTGTATTCATTCTTGAGGTTTAGATTGAAAGCCTGGACCTCTGGATTGGAGAAAAACGGGATATTCATCATCAGGATTCCCAGGAGTGCAATTCCCCGTACAGTGTCAATGATCTGGATGCGTTCTTTTTGTGCCACAGGGGCTGAGGCTGCAGGTATCATTTTGGTTGGTTTTGTCAGTTAAAATGATACGGCGTTTTTAAGGGGAGATTTTACAATCAATTTATGAAATATCCGTAAAGAAAACAATGGCAAAAAAAAGCTGCCCCCGTTTTATAAAACATCGGGGCAGCTTTTTATAAAAAATTAGAACCAGGCAGTTTTAAAAGACTTTTTTACTATCTACTTTATTGCCATCGCTATCCAGTTCAACAATTTCATATCCGAGCTTTTTCACTCCATCCAATACTTTGGCTTTGTCACCTACCAGCAAGATGTTGATCTTTTCCGGGTGCAGGTATTTTTTTGCAAATGCCTGCATTTCAGATTTTGTCATTCCATTAAGGATTTTTGTTTGCATGGCTGTATAATTGGCTGGTAAATTATAATCCAGTATCCGCCTGATGAACATGGCCTTTTGGGGACCGGTCTCATAACGCAAGGCATCACTCTGGCCTATGGCACCTTTCATAAAAGCTACTTCTTCATCTGATGGACCTTTCTGAACATAGTCATTCATCTCCCTCATTACTTCTGCCAGCGCACTGTCAGTAGCATCGGCCCTGATGCCTGAGGAAAAACGGAACTCTCCAGTATTATCATCACCAATGAAACGACTGCTGGCGCCATATGTCCAACCCTTTTCCTCGCGCAGGTTCATATTCAGCCGGCTGTTGAAACCACCACCTAAAGGGAAGTTGGCAAGGAAGGATTTGTAATAATCACCCGTCGCATCGTACTTTAAGCCTGTAGCATAACCAACCCTGAATTCAGTTTGGGCACCTTTAGGGACATCTACCAGGTAAACCTTTGTTTTATCTACATTGGTTGCCACATTAGAAGGCTTCACCAGGTTTACTTTTTTATTAGGCAATTGTTTCAGAAAATCCAGTTGAGGCAATACTTCATCCTGCCTGATATCACCCACCACCACAACTTTGGCCCCCTGGGAGGTCATGTAGTTCTTATAATAGTTCTCTATATCCTGCAGTGTGATATTTTTTACTGTTTCCTCCGTACCGTCTTCGCTAATGCCCAGGATATTGTTAGCGCCATAATTCAATTTGGCAAAAACGCTGTTGGCAATGGTTGCTGGCTGGCCTTTGGCAGCTTTCAAAGATTGTAAGGCTTGCTGTTTCAACCGGTCAAATGCATCCTGTTTGAAAACTGGCTGATACAAACGCTCTTTTAAAATAGCCAGGCTCTTACTAAAATTCTTTTTCAGAGATTGAACTGTATAGGTCACATCATCTGTATTGCTTACAATGCTGATGGTACTTCCTAATGATTGCAGGGCTGCGGTAAGTTGTTCCGCTGTATGCTCCCTTGTATCTTCCATCATCATATCCGTGAAAAAGCTGGCCAGGCCTGCCTTACTTAGGTCACTGGATGATGCCAGGTGTCCACCTGGGATGCTTAAAGAAAAAGTTACTGTTGGCACTTCGGTGTTTTGCGCACCGATCACCTTTATACCATTTGGCAGGTCTTTTTTCCAGAACTGCGGCACTTTTACAACAGGGTTGGCACCCGTGGCCGGTATTTTTTTACGATCGAAATTGTCCTTTGCTTTTACATATTGCAAACCGGAATAGCCATAGTCAGGTGCGATATATTTTGTCGAATCTATTTTGAAATTATCTGCTCCAGCTATAAGTGCATCCTGCCCTTTTGGTGTCACACTTAATACCACAGCACCTTTTCCTTTCAGGTAAGAATTATATACTCTTAACACATCTTCTTTTGTCAGGCTGGAATACATCTTCAACAGGTCAGCGATCTTGTTAGGGTTTCCTGTGAAGGTTTGAAAATTAGCCAGCTGGCTCACTTTACCCTGCACGCTCTGCAACCCATTGATCAATTGGGCTTCCCTGGATCCTTTGAACTTGGCGATATCTTCCTCAGTCACTCCTTTGGCTTCAAAGCTGTCAAGCGCAGCACGGAAATTCTTTTCCAGGTCGGCAAGAGACTTTCCTGCCATTGGAGTCAATTGGAAAATAAACTCTCCTGCCAATTCATCAAAACGACTGAATGCACTTGTCTGCAAAGCCTTTTGCTTCTTGGTCAATTGTTGGTATAATACTGATGTCCTTCCCTGTCCAAGCAATTGGGCCAGGCACTGAAGGGCCGCCATGTCTTTATTGTAATTGGGAACCGTTGGATATACCACAGCCAGCAAAGGAAGCTTTGCATAATTATCCGTGTAAGAAGCATAGCGGTTACCCTCAACCTGCACTGGAGGTAAAACAACTGGCTTTACTTCCGGGCATTTTGGGATAGAGCCAAAATATTTCTCGACCATCTTAACTAAACTGGCAGTCTGCACATCTCCTCCAATTGTCAGCGTTGCATTGTTAGGTCCATACCAACGCAGGAAAAAATTCTTTAGGTCATTCACATCTCCGCGGTTCAGATCTTCAATGTATCCGATCACTTCCCATGAATAGGGATGGCCATAGGGATAGAGGTTTTTACTGAAGGTTTGCGATACAAGACCATAAGGTACATTGTCTACCCTCTGGCCTCTTTCATTTTTCACAGTGGCTCTTTGTACTTCAAAACGTGCCTGGGTAACTTGTCCTAGCAGGAACCCCATGCGGTCAGCTTCCAGCCAAATGGCTTTTTCCACCAGGTTGCTTGGAATGGTTTCGTAATAGTTGGTGCGGTCACGGTTGGTAGAGCCGTTAAGGGATCCCCCACCGCCTGTGATGATCTTATCATGCTGTCCTTTTAAAGCATTATCCGAACCTTCGAACATCATGTGCTCAAAGAAGTGGGCAAACCCTGATTTGCCTATCTGTTCCCTGGCCGAGCCTACATGGTAGGTAACATCCACGTGCACTACGGGATCGCTATGATCTTCATGCACGATCAGGGTTAGTCCATTGGGTAAAACATACTTTTCATAAGGGATGACGATCTCATTGCCTGTTTTGGTAATTTTTTCTACCAGCTTTGCCTGCCCGAATAGGACGGAACTACCCATGAACACCAGGGAGGTAAGCAGCAGTAATTTTTGTTTCATGTTTATGTTTGTTTATTAAAAGCGAAGCGACAAAATAGATTAAAAAAAGATGCTGTAGATTACCATTTATAAAAAAAGGCGCATCATTCGTTCAGTGCCAAAAAAGCGGCGCTAAACGATGTAAAATAAGTAATTAGAAATTTTATCATTTTTGTTTCCACCATAGGTTGATCCCATTTCCGGCCATCCATTTCCCTAAATGCGTTTTCAACTTTCTCTTACCTTAGAAAAAAATTCCACTATGAATGGATTTAGCCAAAAGGCTCATGAAATAGATTACCGGATTATTGGTGAAGAAATGCAATGCGTGGAGATCGAGCTCGATCCTGAAGAAACAGCCATTGCCGAAAGCGGCGCGTTTATGATGATGGATGATGGCATCCAGATGCAAACCATTTTTGGGGATGGAACAGGGCAGCGCCAGGGCCTGTTGGGAAAGCTGATGTCAGCAGGAAAAAGAGTGCTGACGGGTGAAAGTTTATTTATGACCACTTATACCAACATAGGTCATGGCAAGAAGAAAGTATATTTTGCTTCTCCCTATCCAGGCAAGGTTATTCCCCTTGACCTGATCAGGCTGGGTGGCAAAATGATCTGCCAGAAAGATGCGTTTTTATGTGCTGCCAAAGGAGTAATGGTAGGAATAGAATTTCAAAGAAAGCTGGGTACCGGTTTATTTGGTGGTGAAGGATTCATCATGCAAAAGCTGGAAGGGGATGGGATGGCATTTGTTCATGCAGGCGGTCATATTATGGAAAGAGAACTGCAACCCGGCGAAATACTTAAGATCGATACGGGTTGCATAGTAGCTTTTACACCAAGCTGTGATTATGATATCCAGTTTGTAGGTGGCATCAAAAACACCATCTTCGGGGGTGAAGGACTTTTTTATGCTACACTCAGGGGCCCAGGAAAAGTGTGGGTGCAAACCCTCCCTGTCAGCAGGTTAGCGAGCCGAATCCTTCAATATGGTACGGTAAGCCGTAAGGATGAAGGGGGCATACTTGGGGGGTTGGGTAATATGATAGATGGCGACGGATGGTAAATGATCCTTTCGAAAATATGGTAAAGCCTCTTTACAGGGGCTTTTTTTATGGGTGTCGCCTTAATAAACCTTATTCAATATAAAATGTAATAGGGCAGGTGGTCAACTGCATTATTTTTCTAAGGCAATTTTTACTTTTCTCTCAAATCTGCTTTCTTTGGCCTCTTTAAAACCAAACTAACTATGTCCGTTTTTTATCCGGCCTTTTTTGAAAGCAACGCCTATTTTATAGATGAAAAAGTCTCCTTTCTTAAATTTCACAATGAATACAAAGTGTATGATCCCATGGGCTTACAGGTGGGAAGTGTGCGCCAGCATGTTCCGGGATGGCATAAATTCCTGCGCCTGTTCCTGAAAAAGGCTTTTTTCCCATTCACGCTGCACGTTACAGATACTAACGAAGTTTTACTGGCCAGCATTCAAAGGGGATGGACCTTCTGGATGTCCAAAATTTTGATCACAGGCCCCAATGGGGAAATTACAGGTTCTATCAGGCAAAAGTTCCGTTTTTTAAAGCCCCGCTTTGTCATCTTTGACGCCCATGAAGAACAAATAGCGGAGATCAATGGAGACTGGAAAGCCTGGAATTTCCGTATTTCAGATGCCAGTGGAAATGAAATTGGATTGATCAATAAAAAATGGGCAGGGGTAGCCAAAGAACTCTTTACTTCAGCAGATAAGTATCATGTCAGTATTGTTCCGCAGTATGCTGAAGATCAGAATAAGATGAATATTGTAATTACTGCCATTACCATAGATATGGTGCTTAAGGAAAGCAAATAGTTTCGAGCCCCGGTCTTCGGGGCTTTATTTTTATTTTACAGCTACAGTGTCTTTTTTCTGTGGGGTAGTACCCGGGTAAGCACTCGCCAGGGACAACTCATATTCATCTTTTTCCTTTAAGATTTTAATAAGCTGTCTAAGCTGGAAGGAGTCTGCCGATTTAGCGTACACCTGGTCGTGGGCCAGCAATACCAGGTGATCAGGGTGTTTTGTATTTCCTTTCCGGAATACACTGTCAATTTCATCGGACATTTTCTCCGCGCTTGTCATCACACTCATAGTCTTGTGATCAAACTGCCATTCCAGGTCCCAGCCCATAACAATAAATCCTGCCTTTTGAAGCGAATCAGCGGCTGCAGCGCTTTTTTTGATGTCTGTAAACTGGATGCTGTCTGTGCGCCATATATTCCTTCCGGGCGTTCGCACGATATCATTTTTTAAATGAAGGCTATCCTGGCTTCTCTCAAAATCATGTACCACTGAGTCAGGATATTGGTAAAATTTCTCATAATGGTTGTGGGCATGAGAATAACTATGGTTACACAATTCTATCTCCCTGGCCATTTGCAGGCTGTCCCACATTCTTCCCTGGCTGCTGCTGGCAAATACATGCTCGCCCACGATAAAGAAAGTTACCGGCACCTTTTCATCCTGCATGATATGCAGTACGTTTTTGGTGCCCCTGTTGGGTCCATCATCAAAGGTGAGATAGAGCTTTTTCTTTTTCTTCCTGGGTTTCAAAGGTTTTGTTTCATTGGCGTCAATTATTTTACTGATAACAACGGGTTGCTGTAAAACTGCAACAGGTGGAGTAAAAATTACTCTTGAAGGTTTGTGACAGGAGAACAAAAAAATAAATGCTAAGAGGCTGGTTTTGGCTATTGTGGTATAAGGATCACCACCATCATCTGAGGATTCCATCCGGAATAAATATTTACTATGAATGTATTACCGCAAACAGCCATTCTGCAAATTTCTTTGGTTAAAGAATATGTAAATGCGGCAAACTTATAGCTGCTATCCGCTTTGGATACATATTACCCATCCATCTTCATTGTCACATGCAATTGCAGATCATGCAGTAATTAAGATGTACCATCTGCATGCACCATTATCCTTTGTCGATGAAATAAAAGCTTCGGTCTAAAATATTTGTTATACCAGCAGTGAAGAATAAGATTTGCACCGACAAACCATCATCCAATGTTTAACCTGTTTGATATTCAATCCATGAGAGCAACCATCAAAGTGATCGCGGTAGTGATCATGCTCCTGGTGATCGTAAACCTTTTTGCCTGAGTAGAAATTTTTATCCAGGTAGTTTAAAATTATCTGCTTATCGTTAGTTCCCTGGTTCATAATCATAGGGGAGCAGGTCTGCCAGGTTTTTCCAGCTCCAGTAACCCTGGTTGATCCAGCTTCTCTGGTCAACAAAATACCCGTTTGGCTTTATCAGTATCGCATCCAGCAGGTCCACATAGGAGATCTGGGTTCTGACATCCAGTGGCAAACCATACTGCTCCAGGTATTGTTTTTCAGGAGCCTTTTTGGTATAGGTAATACTAACCTTTCCTGGAAACCATAGTTCGGCGTCGGCCGTAGTGTCATTAAAGTAATAATAGCTGGAATCATAAGGATTGGCCAGCCGGTCAAATTTTGTTGTGTTATTTTTCGAAAGCAGATCCACGGTAAACCCATTTTGTTTAAGCGTACTATCGTAATAAGACCTGATAAAATGCAGCCTTGACCCGTAATAGGCTTTTTCTCTTGCCTGTTTCCATGCTGCCTGTTGTTCCGGACTTCCTTCCATATCAGTATATAAGCAATAGCCCCTGTAGGAGTTGATCTCGGTCTTGTAAGAATGAACAAAGGAATCCAGCTCATACCGCATGGTATAGCCCAGTGCATTATTCCGGAGCTGTAAAGGCTCTGTAGCCAATACTTTCAACCGGTCATTTTTTTTATAGTAAAAGAATTTCAAAACCTCGGGATTTGCCAAAGTACAACTGTCGGCAAATGGAGTGCGACCAATAAAATGATCAGTAAAGAACTTGCCATACTTCTCCCATCCATCAGTCACTTCATTGCTGCTCTTGATCACGATCTCACTCATGCTGTTGTCAGCCTTCTGCAGTTCCAGGTTGAATTCCCTGTCTGCCACAGCTTCAAAGTTGATGGTTCGGCTCACATACCCGGTAAAAGATACTATGAGTTCATAACCACCCTTAGTAAGATAAAGCCGGTAGTTGCCTTCCTTGTCGGTAACTGTTCCCCTGGTAGTGTTCTGGGCAAATACTGAAGCACCTTCCAGTGGAAGCTTGGTCTCTGCATCGGTAATTTTACCTGTTACTGTACTTTGAGAAAAAACAATGGCTGATATGAATAAGGAAATAGTGGCCAGGAGGAGGTGTGGACTTTTCATAGTGATACTAAAATAGAAAAATTAAAGCGTTATTTCACCTCTTCCCAGGGCTGCCTTATATTTTTCACATGAATTTGCAATAACGGTTTCAAGTGGAGTAAAGTTGAACCCCGGAAGGGCTGCCAATAGCGCCGAATTATCAAAGCTTGTCTGGCTCTGGGCTACCTTAGCGGTTTCCCGGGTTAATAGAGGTTTACTTCCTGTAACCATAGCCTTTACGCCTTCAAGTCTCCATGCCAGTTCGCCCATGGCCCTGGAAGCTTCACGTGTAGGTCTTTGTTTGCCGAAATTGTCAGCTATTGTGTTGAATAGTTTTTGAAATGGCCAGTTATCAGCATTGATAATAAATCTTTGCTGATTCAGGCCCGAATCAAGTAACTGTACTGTTGCTTCTGCCACTTCTTCCACACCCACAAACCCATTAATTCCTTTGGTATACCAGGCAAAACCTTTGTAAGCGTTTTTAAATATGGCGCAACTGGATTGGTTCCAGTCGCCATAACCCAAAATAGTACTTGGATTGACCATCACACCTTCAAGTCCTTCCGCGAAACCACGATAGACATGCATTTCTGCATGGTGTTTTGATATCGCATAGTGCGTGTTGCTGCTATTTTCTTCCCATTTCCTTTCTTCTGTTACCATTCCTGCCTTTGTTGTTCTTCCCAGGGCCGCCACTGAACTCACATGGATCATCCTGGTAATACCGCTTTCAATAGCACAATTCACCACGTTGGCTGTGCCTTCCACATTGACCTGGTACATTCTATTGCGGTCCTTCTGGTCGAATGAAACAATGGCAGCAGCATGGATCAATGCCGACACATCCTCCATCGCTTCTTCAAGAGAAACCACGTCCAGCACCTCAGCTTCCACCCATTCCACTTTTTGCAGTATGGCTTCAGGAATAAAAGAAGGAAGTTTTGGGGATCGCCTGGTAGCTCTTACATCAAAACCTTTCTCAACAAGATTTTTTAAAATATAAGCGCCGAGAAAGCCCGTACCGCCGGTTACAAGAACTTTTCCTTTTTGATTGGTTGACATTGATGGGGGCGAAAATATTACGAATCAATGGTTTCACCTATCAACTTGTTACTAATAATCATAATAGCCTTTTTTGGTCTTCTTACCCAGGTGCCCCAATTTTACCTTTTCTTCCTGCAGGTAGGATGGTTTGAGGCGTGCAGGTTTATTTAGTTGCTCATACACCGAGCAGCTCACAGCATAATTAACATCATTGCCTATCAGGTCCATTAATTTAAATGGCCCCATCTTAAAACCCCTGCTTTCCAGTATCCTGTCAATGGTGCCATAATCTGCAATTCCTTCTTCTGCAATGCGCAGGGATTCAATATAAAAGGGTCTTGCCACCCGGTTGACAATAAACCCGGGAGCATCTTTGCATACAACGGGTTGCTTACCCAACTTTTGGGTAAATTCCACCAATGCGCTTATTGTCGCGTCACTCGTTTGTTCACCCCTGACCACTTCCACCAGTTTCATTAACGGTGCAGGATTAAAAAAATGCAGGCCTGCAAATCGACCGGGAATTGGAATATGTTGGGCTATGGCGTTGATGGAAAGTGAGGAAGTGTTGGATGCAAAGATGGTCTGCCCTGTATTGATCGCACCAAGTTGATCAAACAGCCCGGTCTTGACTTCCATTTTTTCAATGATGGCTTCTATCACCAGGTCGGCCCTGCAATCTGTAATGGATGTAGTGAACCGGAGATTGTGGTAGATATTATCTTTTTCTTTTGCCGTGAGCTTTCCTTTCTCTACCAGCTTATCAAGGTCACTATTGATCTTCTGTTTCGCTTTTTCCAATACTTCTTCATTCAGATCATAAAGTAGGGCAGTATAACCAGCACTGGCGCATACTTGTGCAATGCCGCTACCCATTGTTCCCGCCCCGCAAATGCAAATGATATTCATCTGTTGATATTAGTCAGTAAAAATATGGTACAATAATTTCTAACTTTATAAAGACCAAAGAAATCAAGATGAAATATAAAAATACCATATTGGTCGCAGTGGGTGCTGCCCTGGCCGCGTTGGCAACCATTTTCCTGGTAAGAAAAAAGCAGGAAATGGCAGGTGAAAGGCCTCCGCGTAAAGCACCCCAATTAAAGAATGTGGAGAATCCGGGTGACCAGTCGGAGTTCTTAACTTCTCCCAGTGATTCTGAAATTGGATAGCCAAAAAGATTCGGGATGACCGCGGAGAACCCTTTGCTGAAGATGCAATGCCTTTCATACAAATAATATAAATCTTCATTATGCCAACAACTGCCGGGAGAGACCTGTTTCAAAGAAGATATACCAGTTCTGTGGCTTTCCTGGTAGGACTGCTGCTTTTCTTCCTTCCATTTGTAGTGATCAAATGCAACAATACCCCCTATGCTGAAAACACCGGGCTGGGATTGGCATTTGGCACCAATTACAAGGTCATGGCTCAAAAAGATCTCCCGGATATATTGCAAAATAAAAACCATAAAGAGGTTGCCAGTGAAGAAGAAAAAGGAAAATTATATGTCTTTGCTCTGGTTGCACTCCTGGCGGGTGTGGCCGGGCTGTTATTTTCTTTATCAAGAAACCGCACTGCATCCTCAGTTTCCATGTTCATGGGCATTTTGGGTGCTTTATGCCTGGTCGTTGTTATGTTCCAGATCAACAGTGATGTCAGGCGAAACTCGGGAGGTAACGGACCTGTTGATATTTCCAATAACATAAGGGTCACGGCCAATTATACGGTATGGTATTTCATAGCTATTGCCAGCTTCCTGGCTGCGGCTTTCTTCAACTATAAACGTGGAGATATCGATATTCATCATGAGGTCGATTCTCCCAGGCAGGCAGACAGGGAAGAAATCGCCAAACCTCCTGATGGTTGGTAAGAAAACTTTAGCATCAAAAAGACCCTCTGTCAAGAGGGTCTTTTTGATTATTTTAAATAGTTATTTTTTAAACCGCACTGTCAAATTGTTTCAGGAATCGTGCGTCATTTTCACTGAACAGTCGTATATCATTCACATCATACAGTAACAAGGCAGGTCGCTCTATCCCCATTCCAAATGCATAACCTGTATACTTATTGCTGTCAATACCACAGTTTTCCAACACTTTCGGATGAACCATGCCGCATCCAAGAATTTCCACCCAGCCAGTGTGCTTGCAAATACGGCAACCTTTGCCGCCACAGATAAAGCAGCTTACATCCATCTCCGCACTTGGTTCTGTAAAAGGGAAATAGGAAGGCCTGAAACGCACCTTTGTATCCTTGCCAAACATTTCCTGGACAAAGAAATAAAGTGTTTGCTTCAGGTCAGCAAAGCTTACATTTTCATCAATATACAGTCCTTCGATCTGGTGAAAAAAGCAATGAGATCGGGCAGAAATGGTTTCATTGCGGTAAACACGCCCGGGACAAATGATCCTGATAGGCAGTTTTCCTTTTTGCATCTCCCTTATCTGTACATTGCTTGTATGTGTGCGCAATAACCAGTCAGGATTTTGATGAATATAAAATGTATCCTGCATATCACGGGCAGGGTGATTCTCCGGCAGGTTTAAAGCTGTGAAGTTATGCCAGTCATCCTCTATCTCAGGTCCGTCAGCTACAGAAAATCCTAATCGCTGGAAAATGTTGACCATGCGGTTGCGTACCAGCGTTATAGGGTGCCGGGAACCAATGGCAATGGCATCTCCGGGCAGGGAAAGGTCCACTTCTTCTTTTGTTGTAGTGGTGGTACCTGCAGATGATTCTTTGGCCTGTTCATACCTGGCTTCGGCAAACTGCTTGAATTCGTTCAGCACCTGGCCAAACTCTTTTTTGCGATCGTTGGGTACATTACGCATCTCACCAAAAAGGCTTTTCACCAGTCCTTTAGTGCCCAGGTATTTGATCCGGTATTCCTCCAGTTGTTGTGGTGTTACGATCTCGTAACCCTCAATATCCTTTCGGTAACCTTCAATTTGCTGTAACAATCCTTCCATGCCCGCAAAGATAGGAGATGAAGCATTAGAGCCCTAAGCATGGGAGGCCCAGGATAGTTCAGGAACAAAATAGTACATAGCTATAATTCTGTAGCGTTAAAAGTGTCGCCCTGGTTAATGTCTCCGGTATCAAACCCTTTTTTGAACCAATACATCCTTTGAGCAGAAGTGCCATGAGTAAAGGACTCCGGAACGACATATCCCTGTGCTTCCTTCTGTAGCCTGTCATCACCAATGGCATTGGCAGCATTTAAGGCTTCCTCAATGTCGTTGGCTTCCAGGTAGCCCTTTCCTTTTTCATAATGCGCCCATACGCCGGCAAAAAAGTCTGCCTGCAACTCCAGCCGCACGGAATATTGATTGTATTCTTCTTCACTAAGCCGGCTTCTTAGTCTCTGTACCTTATCGGAGATGCCAAGGAGATACTGGATATGATGACCCACTTCGTGAGCAACTACGTATGCCATGGCAAAATCACCAGGTGCACCAAAGCGTTCTTTGAGATCATCATAAAATGAAAGATCGATATATAACTTCTGGTCGGCAGGGCAATAAAAAGGTCCTGAAGATGCACTGGCATTACCACAACCGGATTGCGTAACACCACTAAACAAGACCAGGGTGGGTTTTGGATAATCCTTTCCCGCTTTCGACAAAATCTGTTGCCAGGTATCTTCCAAATCTTTTAATACCACGGTTACAAATTGGGCTTCCTGGTCCTGGGCGCCCTTCTGCTCTGTACTCATTGGCTGTCCCTGGTTGGGCAGGGGTAGTTGCGTGTTGCTCCCGTCGCCTCCCAATAATAGATTCAATACCAGGACGATAACTCCCAATATACCCCCACCGACAGCCACCTGCCCGCCGGATACCCCTCTTCTGTCTTCAACGTTATCGCTGCCCTTTCTTCCTTGCCAAAGCATAATTGATTGTTTTATAATTATGTATAAAAAAACGTGCCCAACAGGGTTGAACTTGAACCATTGCCCAACCTAATTTACTGCATGTTTGTCAATTTCAGTATCCACAGAAGATCAGTTTCCCCTAAAAACCATTTTATTTGCCTCCTAATGAAATCATTCATGAAACTGGTGAGGTGTATTGTCCTTTTTTTTATCCTGGTTAGCTCTGTTTCTTGTTCAGTCTTTAAAACCGGGCGTAACGAAAATAAACTTGATATCACGTTTATTCACATCAACGATGTTTATGAGATAGCTCCTTTGGCGGGAGGTACACAGGGAGGAATGGCCAGGGTAGCCACATTGAAGAAGAAGTATAAAGCTAGAAACCCCAATACCCTGTTGGTAATAGGTGGAGATTTTTTGAGTCCTTCTGTTTACAACAGCCTTCAATACGGAGGGAAAGCCATCAGGGGCAAACAAATGGTGGAGTCTATGAATGTTGCCGGTATGGACCTGGCGGTATTCGGTAACCATGAATTTGATATTAAAGAATCTGAGCTTCAGCAGCGCATCAATGAATCTGGATTTCAATGGATAGCTTCCAATGCTTTTCACCGCGAGAATAGTGCAGTAAAGCCTTTTGCAAAAAATGATACTGCATTTCCCAGGACCTTTATAATGAATTTTCGTGATGCCGATGGCACCACAGCACGCATTGGTTTCATGGGTATCGTCCTTCCTTTCAACAAGGCAGATTATGTTTCCTACACTGATCCGCTGAAGTCTGCCAAAGAGGCTTATAATTCGCTGAAAGATTCTGTGGATGCTGTAATAGCCCTAACCCACCAGGCTGTATACGAAGACAGCATACTGGCTAAGGAAATACCAGGACTGGCATTGATATTGGGCGGTCACGAACACGATATGCGTTTCCTGCAGGTCGGTAATATATACATAGCTAAAGCACATGCTAATGCCAAATCCGCATATGTAGTTAACCTGACCATTAATAAAAAGAAAAGGTCAACCCTGGTAAAGCCTAAGCTTGTTTACCTGGACCAAACTGTGGCCCTGGACAGCGCCACCAATGTAGTGGTACAAAAATGGACGGGCATTGCCAATGAAAATTATAAAAACCTGGGGTTTGACGCTGCAAAAGTGGTCATGGACCATAATGGGCCCCTGGATGGACGGGAAACAGAGATCCGGTCTCACGCTACCAATCTTACCCAACTGATAATGTCTTCTATTAAAGAGGCAGTTCCTACAGCCGAAGTTGTCCTGATGAATGCGGGATCTATAAGGGTTGATGATTTCCTGCAGATGCCTTTAACTGAATATGATATTATCCGCACCATGCCCTTTGGCGGTGGCATCAGGGAGGCAGATATGAAGGGTAGCCTGCTGATCAAAACCCTGGAACAGGGAAAAAAGAACAGGGGCAATGGTGGCTTCCTGCAATACAATAGCGAAGTAACACGCGAAGAGGGTACCTGGAAGATCAACGGTGAACCTATTATTCCTGGGAAAACCTACCATGTTGGTATCACGGAATTTCTTTTAACAGGCAAAGAAGCCAACCTGGATTTTTTGAATCCAGGCAACCCCGATGTAATAAGGATATATAAAGCTGAAACTTCCAACAATGATCCCCGTTCTGATGTAAGATTAGCTGTAGTTAGTTACCTGGAAAAACACAGGTAAAATGCTGTTGGAAAAATGGTTATCTTAAAGCTTGATAAAACCAAAACCAACACTCATGCGCACACTCTTTTACCTCCCGGCAATGGCCGCATTGGCTTTTGCATCCTGTAACGGCAGTAATGAGCAACCGTTTGTTACAAAAAACGATGATATTGATCAAGCAAGGAAACTGGAAGGCGAAGCCCTTGTCAAAAGAGGCAATTACATTGTTACCGCAGCTGCCTGTAATGACTGTCATTCACCTAAGGTCATGACAGCCCATGGCCCTGTAGTAGATTCTTCTAAAATGCTTTCAGGCCATCCTGCCACTTCACAATTGCCACCTGTAGAGGCCGCAGCTTACAAGCCAGGAAATTGGATGAGCATGGCTCCGGATGCAACGGCCTTTGTTGGACCATGGGGAATTTCTTACGCAGCTAATCTTACTTCAGATTCTGCTACAGGCATTGGTGCCTGGACAAAAGAAGTATTTATCCAAACCCTGAGAACCGGTAAACACCTTGGCCTTGCTAATGGCCGACCGATCATGCCACCCATGCCCTGGAACTATATCAATCAATACACAGATGAAGATCTTGGTGCCATTTACGCCTACCTGAAATCCTTACCAGCCGTGCCTAACAGGGTTCCGGAATACGCACCGCCACCAATGCCCACAGCTTCTAAATGATAAATGTAAAGCCCCTGGAGCCAGGGGCTATTAGTTTCTTGCATAGGGCTTAAAATAGAAAAGCCCCGGTCTCTTTCGAGCTAGGGAGCTTCCTACAGTTTAATTTTTATAAGGTAGATATACTATAATAGTAAAAAACCATGCCAACCTTATAATACATTACAATCCTGTTACCATGAGATGATTAACCCCGGGCAATAAACGAAGAATAGGGATAAACAAAGAATAAATCATGCATTTGCCACAAACATCTTACATCTTCTTCTTCGCAAATTTTCTGGTCTTTTCATCCAGCAGTGCGATCTTACCGTTTTGAATGCGCATATCATCCATTACTGATATAGAATCCCAAACGCCTTTTTGATCCTGCCATTTTTGGGTGTACCAAAGGGAAACGTATTCTTCCTTACCATCTTTGGATTTAACCGATTCGAAATCATGCATGTTGATCTGCATAGCCTTCAACCCACTGCGTTCGCGCTTGAACATGCTGGCAATACTGTCCTTTGAATATTTGCCTTCCATTTCATTAAATCGCAACTCCACTGAGTCTGCAAAGGCCGTTAATGACTTGTCGACATCGCCATTTTCAAAATCCTTAAGAGATTGCAACACCATTTTGGTATTTTCTTTAGGGCCTGCCACCCAATTATCCGGGTGTTCTATCGTATAGGCATAATCCATTTTGGGTTCTTCCGTGGTTGTGGCTGACTTTGCCCCGGTATCTGTGGTTTTAGTTTGATCACCGCTGTTGCAGGATGCCATGCCGGCAATAATAAAGAGAACTAATACTTGTTTCATTGTATGTGAAGTTTTGGTTGAAAATGACCAGGACGGTTATTGTCTTCAAAGGAAAAAGATCATTGCAAGTGGAACAGATCTTCTTTCAAGATATCGATTTCAAATCATTATATAAGAAATGCAACCATGAATTTTAGAGATGCAAAATCAAATGGAGTAATTTTATTGCAAATCAAACCTATGCGCAGATATATATTCCTGCTCTCCTCCATAAGCTTTTTCTTTTTTTCCTGCTCTGTTACACATCCTTCCACTACTGGTAGTAATTCCTCTTCCAGCATTGATGGTCATCCCGCCTGGATAGAACAGGGAAATATCTATGAAGTGAATACAAGGCAATACACACCCCAGGGAACATTCAAAGCTTTTGAAGCCAGCCTTCCCCGGTTAAAAGATATGGGTGTTCAAACACTCTGGTTCATGCCCATTAATCCTATTTCTGTTAAGGATCGCAAAGGACCTCTTGGAAGTTATTATGCCGTTTCCAGTTATACTGACATTAACCCGGAATATGGAACTATGGACGACTGGAAACAACTGGTGAAGCATGCACATGATATGGGTTTTAAGGTCATTATAGATTGGGTGCCCAATCATACAGGTGGTGACCACCCCTGGCTGACAACACACCCTGATTTTTTTGTAAGAGATAGCATTACCGGCCAACCGGTTTCGCAATCCGATTGGACAGATACTCGTAAACTGAATTACAAGAATCCTGAACTGGTTGACAGCATGATCGCCTCGATGAAATTCTGGGTCACGCAAACAGATATCGATGGCTTTCGCTGCGACGTAGCACCTGCTGTTCCTAAAGAATTCTGGACAAAATGCATCACCGGGTTGCACCAGCTAAAGAATGTTTTTATGCTGGCTGAAGGCAACGACGCCTGGCTGCATGAAGCTGGTTTTGATGCCTCTTATCCCTGGGATGCATTCAACATGATGAAACTGATTGCAAAAGGTCAACGGCCCGCATTTGGTATGGATAGCATCCTTCAAAAAGTAAATGCAACTTATCCAAAGAACGCCATACGCATGTATTTTACATCCAACCATGACGAGAACAGCTGGAATGGTGCAGATTGGCAAACCATGCCAGGGGCCATTCATGCACCTTTTGCCGTTCTGAGCCAGACCATTGAACGTTCCGTTCCTCTCATTTACAGCGGCCAGGAAGAACCTTTCCTCGATAGCATCCGTTTCTTTTATAAGGATACCATCACCTTTGGCAAATTCCAACGTGCGGGTTTCTACAAAACATTGCTGAACCTAAGGAAAACAAACCAGGCACTGGCAGCCAACGCTTCCTTTAAAAAGCTGGCGACCAACAACGATGCAGCCCTGTATGCTTTTGAGAGAATGAAAGGAGGCGACAAGGTGCTGGTGATTTTAAACCTCAGTAAAGACCCACAACAATTTAGCTGGAAAGAGCAGCCATCTGAAAAAGAGTGGAATAATGTATTTGCCGGAAATAAGGAACCTGTGGATAAAGGTTTTGGTATTGAACCCTGGGGATATGCTGTTTATCAACTTCATCAATAACTGTTGACGGAACTCCCTAAACTTGCAGAATGTTTGAATCAATAGTTGATTTTTTAGATCCTGTCAACCTTGGTATGATCTCTAATGATACCGGGTACAAGGAAGGCCAGATAGGAAAGGTGATCAAGGTTTACGAGGATGAGTTTCCTGATCTTGATAATGTGGATATTGTGCTTGTAGGTTGCGGGGAGCAAAGGGGGGCAGCGCTGCTGCAGCCTGGCACTGCGGCTGATGTGATCCGGAATGAATTTTACAATCTCTATTACTGGCACCAGGACATCAGGTTGGCAGACATTGGGAATGTGAAGATCGGCAAGGCTAACACTGACACCTATGCGGCATTAAAGATTGTGCTGCACGAAATGATGCTGGACGGCAAGACAGTGATAGTCCTTGGTGGCTCGCATGACCTGACATTGTCTCAATACTATGCGTTTGCAGATGAAAAAAGACAGGTGGACGCGGTGGGAGTTGATGCTGTTATCGACATCAATATTGATTCTCCATTCCGCAGCGATAATTTTTTAATGGAGCTGCTCACTGCCGATCCCAACTACATGAGGCATTATAATCATATTGCTTTCCAGAGTTATTTCGTGCATCCCCGTATGCTGGAAACTATGGACAAATTGCGGTTTGATTGCTTCCGCGTAGGGACGGTGAAGGAGCATATTGATGAAATGGAACCAGTGATCCGCAACTGCCAGATCTTCTCTTTTGATATTTCAGCACTGGCCAATGCGTTTGCTCCGGCCAACACCATTACACCTAATGGGCTAAATGGTGAAGAGGCCTGCACGTTGATGCAATATGCAGGCATGAGCAGCAACATGCAAAGTGTGGGCATCTATAGTTATCGACCTGAAAAAGATGTAGAGCAACTAACAGCCAAACAAATCAGCCAGATGCTTTGGTATTTTATGGATGGCCGAAGCCGGGGCAGCCGTGAAGCTGTAATTGATGAAAGAGAATCCTTTAACGAGTTTCATACAGCCTTTGCGGAGGTTGAGACTACATTTTTGCAAAGCAAAAAGACCGGCAGGTGGTGGATGCAGCTTCCCGACAAGCAATTCATTGCCTGCTCCTATAAAGATTACCTGCTTGCCAGCAGTAACGAGATCCCCGAGCGATGGCTGCGTTTCCAGGAAAGGCCGTGAGATGATATTGACAGATTGACTAGTTGAAAAGTTGACAGGGTAGAAAACAGCGTCAAACTGTACAAGTTTAGAGTAAAAGCATGTAAACAGATGATGTAATGTTACCATGCTTTCTTTATTCTTTTAAACTTGCCGATTCTAATCCTTTACTTAATACTTTGATCAAAGAAAAACCCCGCGTGATCCTTCAGTGACACGCGGGGGAAGAAAAATGTGCCAGGTAATAAAATGAACTATTAGTATAAATCTGTTTGTTTAGCCATGCCGGTGAAGCAAACGTTTTGTATTATTTCTGCCAAATGGCGGACTGGCGATGTTATCTACCGTCCATATCTCACCCCCGAGTGTAACGATGTATGCGGTGTTACCTATGATCTCAAAAGAAGTGGGACGATCAAGTTTGTCGGCGATTACGCTGACAGTTCCGTCTGCATTAACCCTCACCAATGAGCCGGAATTAGGCACCGCAGGTGAACCTTCGGGATCACCACTGCCGGGTCCTTGTGAAAGAGCAAAGAGTGTTTCTCCACGACCAAACTCCACGTCAACAAGAAGGGGGGCGCCTGAGGCAACAGTTGTAACCATTGGGGAATTAAGGCTGAATGACAAAATCTTCCCGTTTTCTGGAAGATGAGGAATTGGACCTGCCTGCGACATGTAAATATCGTTTCCTTTTACAGCCAGGCCAGTTGGAACAATATCACCAAAGCTCTTAATTATCTCAATATTACCATCAAGTGTTACGTATAACACCCGGTTCAGGTGACCGTCAGTGACAAGAAATCCTCCACGGTAAGTTTGAATGGAATATTGAACACCGGTTGAAACATCAAATTCAAAGCCGCTTGGGGGATGGGCTACGTTGAAAGCGCCAATATCAGATATTACCGTAAAACTGTTCGGGCCATCGATCCGGTAAATGCCGTTGACCTGCCCGGTCGGAAAGAGAGTAGGATCATCTACCAGTGTGACAAGCGCGTAAGCTTTCCCGCCAAAGAATGCCACATCTGAGATCCCGCCAATTCCAACATCCGGGATTAATTGGGGTAATCCGCTGGCAAATGTAGTATACTGGCCGGTTTTAGGGTCTACACGTAAGATAGCACCTGCCTTTCCGTCAGGAATAAAAAGGTCTCCACCTGGTCCCACAGTGCTACCCCAACCGCCTCCAAGGCCAGTTACCAGTTGCGCTTTCATGCTGGCCTGGATTGACTTTACTTTTGCTTTTGCCAATACATTACTATTATCATTAATTACAGTTTTATCAACAATCTGTTCCCGTTTGCATCCCGGCATTAGCATTGTAAAAAATAATAAAGAGAAGCAGAAAAGAATTAGTTTTTTCAAGGAGATGGGAGGCTTCTCAGCCGTAGGCTTGATACGGTTCAGAACTTCCTTTCTTATAGAAAGTGAGCCCTTTGATACAGCAGCATTGGTATCCGTATCGGTGATTACCTTTTGGAATGTACGCATGATGTATTATTTAAGGTTAAAAAATACTTGCTGACAATAAGCGGATTGTACGTACAGGAAAAGTATAGTCAAAAAAGTACTGGAGGAATAGTTTGGAGGGATCGGGGTATTAAGGTACTTCTTTTTGCATACTTATACAAAAGTATTTGAATGCATCGTGCAAAGAAGCATGTTGGTTTATGATACGCATCAGCATCAGTTTTTTTCACACAAGTCAATGATCCACTGAAACATTTTTTCGTTGGCAGCCCTGGCCATTTGTGTAGGGAAAAAATTAAAAGCATGGGAACTTTCCGGGTATACTGCAAGGAAGGTTTTATTGCCTGCCAGTCTCCATCTTGCTTCCATAAAGTAAGTATCGTCTATTAAAGGATCTGCAGTTCCTATAGTAAATAATGCAGGCGGCAAATTCTTCAGGTCAGCATACAATGGTGAATATTGTGGATTCCGCAATTGTTCCTTGCTCATTCCATGAAACACCAGTTCATAAGTTTCATCCATATACTTCTTAGTAAGTAGAAGTGTACTATCAGTTGCCATTCTGCACGATGGTGTACGTGAAAGATCATAACAACCATAAATAAGATTTACACCTTTTACCTTATTAATTGCATGCAGTGAATCCCTGATGTATAGAGTGGTTATAGCGCTTAAATGTCCGCCGGCAGAAGCGCCTGAAATAAATAACTTGTCTGTGCCAAAATCTTCTTTTGCATGATTAACTAACCATTTTGCTGCGGCTTTACAATCGTTGATACAAGCTGGAAAAGGATCTTCAGGAGCCAACCGGTAATCAACGCTCACAACTGCTACTTTACATGATCTTGCCATGTCATCATTCGAAATATCATCGCTGGCGGCTGTGCCCAAAGACCATCCTCCCCCGTGAATTTGCAGCACTATGGCACGTATGGTGTCAGGTTTGAAAATTCTGAGTGCAAGATTTCCTGCAGGCCCTGGAATGTATTTTACAAATGGATGTAGCTGTGGTTTCAAATTGCCTGGCACCATGGAATTCCGGGCAGCCGACAAACCTTCTTTGGTTAATATAGAGGCTCCCTGCGGTATCTGAGCCAGTTGCTGGTTGAAGGCTCTAACTTCCGGCAGGTAGGCTGAGTAATTTTCACTGGAATTTGTTTGCTGGGCAAATGAGCTGTTTATAAATAGTAAAAGTGATAGGATAAAAAAGGAACTATAAACTTGCTTTGCCATGATACCGTTTTATAGTGGTGAATATAAAGAATATGTTTCCTTATTATAAAATCAGCGAAGGATTATAAAGAACATAAGGTTAACGGGTGTTGCTTACAAACAGACCGTTCTGTGTGCTGATTTTATAAAAGCCGCACAACTTAATAGCGTCCCGCAGTTACATAGGAAATCCGTGTTTTCAGAGCGAGAACGTATTGTATGTGAAAGACGCACCTTATCGCTTACAAGCAATAAGATGCGTCTATTCGATGAGCGGTTAACTATTATCTAATGACGTAGTGGTTTTTGGCAAAAGTCATTACAAATTATTATTTCATAAACTTCACCTTACTCAATATATTCTCTGCCACTTTTTTGCCTTGTTGGATACTTTTAACTAAGGTAGCCCTGTAATGCAAGCCACTATAAAAACGGCTGTCGGATATATCGTTACTCATTTGAGTAAAGCTGGTATAACTGCGGGAAGGATACTGAAGATAATCGTACGTATGCAGCGTGATATGGAAATCCTCACCAAAGATTTTGCTCATCATGGTGAGAATAGCGCCCCCTGATGTTGAATGGCCGGAAGGAAATTCCGGATGATTTGGTGTAGGAATATAGCTCGACCAATTAGGATCAATATACGCACGGATATAAGTGACAGGACGAATCAGGTTGAAGTGGTATTTATTGGTAAAGAGCACGATACTGGCATCACGTGTTGCTAATCCAATTTTCACATAATCAAGAGCTGCCATATCCAGTGTGGGTTTTGTGATGTCCAGTAACTGCGTCATTAGGGCAAGATAAGTACCTCCTGGGGTATAGCCTGGTACATCTTTAAAGTAATCAGCCAGCGCTTTTTGTTCGGGTGTTATATTAACACGTGCGTCATACACTTCTTTTACCATATTATAAAATGGCGAACCTGGAACTGTTGAAAAAGCAGGAGGCGGCTCCAGTGTAGTGTTGTCTGCAGAGCCCGGAACTAATAACCGTAGTTGATATGCATAAGGGTTAACAATTGGGGTAGTCGATGTTGGTATCCAAAGACCCGGACCTACAGGAGGCACATATGGCGGATTAGTATTGGTTGTACCATCAGTAGCGGCCCAATTATAAACTCTTGTCGCTACTTCTTTTCCAAATGCAATTGAGCGTTGTAATGTTGCGTCATCTGTTTCTGTACTATAAGTTGCCTGGAACGAATTTTCAAGATTAGTCATGGCTGTTTTATTAGCAATGGCAGTTCCTGGAAAAAGCCTCCGGTTCATTTCTGCAAGTGCAGCATTTGCACTTGCTGCCCAATGGTAGGCTTTACCCGGCTCGGTTGAAGGCATTTCTGGAAAATCGGTTAGCTGGCCAGAGAGTGATTGATAAGCGGGCATGCCCGGAACTACTGACTCGTAAAGTGCAATACCGCAGTATGCCTGGCATCTGTCTGTAGCTTGACCAGTAGTACCAGCTGGCATTGGCACTTTTACCATTTGGAGTTGCATATTAAGCCAACTTACTACGACATCTGAAGAAAAAGTTTTTGATTGTTTTAAATGGCCATGTTCCTTGTTTTGTTTGGCGGCTATTGTCATCTGTTCCTGTGATGCTGGCGTATCTATATTCTTTTTACAAGAAAACAAAAAAACTACTAATACAGCAGTGATAAAAGAAATCCTTTTCATAATGCTAGTTGTTTTGGTTAATTAATAAATGCTTTGTGTCTTGATTTCAATGATGAATTATTCTTATTACAGAAAAATGTTTCATTTCATTGTCGGCATTCAAAACATCATGCGTATGCCTGGATTTGCATGCCTTAAAGGATCATGTAGTTATGAGTTACGGAAAAAGCTTAAACAGGTGCAGGACTGGCGTAAGGAGATATTTAGCTAACTAGCAAAAAGTAAGAAGCAACTAAACAGTTGTAACAGAAAAAAATCTACTGTTTTGCATAATAGAACTCCTTTATAGTGAGTAAATCAATTACTCATTTAGAAATTGGAGATAAACAACCTTTCTATAAAATAGTTTGGATTTCTGGTTCTATGCATATTGAAGTTAAAGTTTTTATTAATGCAGACATCTAATTCTTGATAGTTTTTGCATGCTCTACCGTAGGAAGCTGAACAGTAAAAGGGCTGCACAAAGGAAATGATAATAGACAAAACCAGGGCAGGCACCCATTTGGTTAAAATTTGTTGTCGGCCAGGAGGTTATAGTACCCAAGGCAACGTGTAAACCCAAATAAGGTATACATGATAAACTGGCAACTTTTACTGGAATAAATTAAAACTGACAACCTATTTTGGAATTACACAACCTGATACCAACTCCTGACTTCCGGGTAGTATGAGCCGCCTTTGAGCCGTGTATGAAACGCCTTTGAGCCGCCTTTGAACCGCCCCTTTAAAGAGGCGGCACATACACGGCACATTCATGGGATAAAAAGAACTAAAAGCCGGAGTATAATCGCCGGTGCCTATTTTCAGCTTTTTAGGCAACGGTCATTACCCGGGGATGTCATAGTGGTGGTGTATGCGTTAAGTGGCATGTATGGCTTTTGACAAGTTGCTTCGATGGAATCCTTCACACATGGAGAGCATATAAGAGTTAAAGACCTGACAATTCTCTCTGCAGGTTTTCTTTTGCCTGTTGTTCGTATTTCTGGTAAAAATATTCTGTTTTGAATATGGGGTCGAGGGAAAGGAAATGTTGTACTACGGCCTTTCGGCCTGGCTTATAAAGCATGTCAGAATACAGGATGTACTCTTTACGGATACCCTCAGTATACGCATCATACACTGCAGGTGGTTGACCCAGAATAGACAGGTCTGCATCTATGAAGATATTGGTATCTGTATTGTCAGATCGGTCATGAGATTTGGTAGCCATAATAAGATCCATGCAGGTATTGATCATAGGCTGTGGTACATCTAACGTAGCAAGCCTATTCTCTGCTATGATCTTACTTCTTTCCTCGTTATCCCGGCGCAGGGGATTGTACACCAGGTCGTGAAAAAAAAGGCTGAACAGAAGGGTATCCCAGTTTTGAATTGTATCCCTGGATGCTGTCAGTTCATTGTAAAACTGTTGTAAATGGGCCAGGTTATGATAGGATCGTTTGGGATTGGAATAGCTTTTTTCTATTTCAGCCCAAACCTGTTCGATCAGTCGTTTATTGCTACAATAGCGTGCAGCAAGGTCAGTAAAGGTTGCTTGCATCATAGGGAATCATTCTTCCTTGGGTCAGTACGGAAAGCTTTGCTCACAAAATAAGCTACCAGGATCACAATTATAAAAAACTTAAGCATCAATAAAAATAACAACAAAGGGTTATGTAAAAACACAACCCTTTGTTAGTTCATTTTTAGCGTACTGCAATTATGGTATTTTCATCCATCTGCAGGTTTTGTTTCACTTTATAATCTGATATTTCTTTCAGGTATTTACTGGTCTCTGACTTGGTTAGCATGGTCAGGCTTCCTTCCTGCTGGAAATAGTAATGGGTGGCAATGAATCTTTTGACATGTCCCCTGGTCTCAGCTGGCAGAAAGGCCTGCAACTTCCAGAAATTGTGACTGCCAGAGCGTTTGATAGCTTTTAATACCGGTCCTGAGCCACTGTTATAAGCAGCTATTACCAGCAGCCAGTCGCCAAATTCGTTATACAGGTCTTTTAAATGTTTGGCCGCTGCAACCGTGCTTTTGTAATAATGAGTGCGCTCATCGCGTTTGCCACTCACCTTCAGGCCCAGGTCGCGGGCTGTGGAAGCCATTAACTGCCAGGGACCCCTTGCGCCGGCATGTGACAAGGCCGAAGCTTTCAGCTGCGATTCTACCACTGCCAGGTATTTCAGTTCCACCGGCAGGTCATACTTTTTAAAGATAGGTTCGATGATGTTAAAATAAACGCCGCTCCTTTTTTCTACGATCTCAAGGGCTTCCGTGTTCTTTTTAATGAACTGGCCGGCATATTTGGCCGCCATGGCATTCATGGTGATTTTCGGGGCTGCAGGTTCTGCTTCTGCAGCAGTCAAAACTACTGTATCTGCAGCCTGTAGCACCGAAGTGTCAATGCTTACAGCCTGGTGAACAATGGAGTTGCCGGAAAGAGCTGAGTCATTACCGAGGGTTTGAGCCTTGGGGCTAACGCTAAATGGGGATACCATAATAAACAAAGCGCCATGACCAAAGAACCCTGCTTTAACTAATTTTCTTTTCAACATTGTTTTCTTTTAAGGGTTAAACAATGCCGACCCTAAGAACATGGATTACAGCAAGGGTAATTTCAAAAGGATAATTGATCGGGTTAGATCAGAGAATATTGGTAGGGGTAATTCAGGGAAAGTGGATCTTTTGAGAACTCAGATCTTCCGGGGGACGGACATATTGGGTTTTTCGCGTCCGGAGAACTGGGTTGATGTTACCTAAAGCATCAAATGTAATCTCCGGCTTTCGTAAGTCATAGCTTTTGGAGATATGAAAATTTACGATTGATATATAAGTAGTTGATAATAAAGGGTATTGCCTTATGGAATAGGTACCGTAAACTTATTCACATTGGAGAATGTTATGGTAATAAATTATTATTTGAGGCTTAAATAATGAATGAAGACTTCTAATAACTCTGTAGAAAAGGTATCGAATTCATAACTGGGGCCTTTATTTCTTTAGGTCATACTTCAGGGAGACCAGGCCTGTTTCGTAGGTTTTTGTTTCAACAAGTTGTAATAGCGTGCGGTGATCACTTTCCAGGAACAATCGCTTTCCACTGCCCAACAGGATGGGATGTACACTCAGCCAGAGATGATCTATCAATCCATGTTCAAGAAAATAGGCTGTTAGATTTGCGCCTCCAAAAAGCCAGATGTCTTTTCCAGGTTCTTGTCGGATGTTTCTGGCGGCTTCTGCGGCATCGCTTTTAACCAGTATAGCCCCTGGCTTAACTTCCTCTAAGCTATTGGAGAAAATATATTCTTTCATCTTAGGAAAACCGGGGCTGGCATTTTCACCCATAGCCTGCATCAGTTCATAGGTTTTGCGCCCAATAAAAAGACTGTCTACTTGGGTAAAGAATTCTGACATGCCATAATCCTGGTCGGTAAAACACCAATCAAATTCTCCTTTGGGACCCTCAATGAATCCATCCAGGCTAATGGCCAGTCCAAGGATGACCTTTCTCATAATGAAGTATTTGTAATTGCAAAGTAGGAAAATGGGTTAGTAAATAGTTTTGATACTACAAGAGTCTTACTGGTTTTAGATTAATGTTTGTGTAACTTATTAATTTCATATGAAGAGAACCTGTTTTTTATATTTTAATTTGAAGGAATGAAGCAATTGATAGTTCTGCATTTACTGATGGTATTCAACCTGTCATTAAATGCCCAGACCAGGGCCAGTTGGGTATCCAGTTCTCCGATAGCACAATGGAAAATTCAAAAAAGTTTGCCGGTTACCAAAGCAGCTGCAAAGGCAGATGTGGTTATTCATCCCGATCAGCCCCAACAGACTATTGAAGGCTTCGGTACCTGTTTCAATGAACTCGGCTGGACCTCTTTAGGCCTGCTGAGCGCCTCTGACAGGGAAAGCATCCTGCATGAATTATTTGCTCCTGGGGCAGGGGCTAATTTCACCCTTTGCAGGATGCCGGTGGGCGCCAATGATTTTTCCAGGCAATGGTACTCTTATAATGAAACGGAAGGCGATTTTGAAATGAAAAATTTCAGCATCAACAATGACCTGGAAACTCTTATTCCCTTTATTAAGGCAGCAAAGCATTACAATCCTTCACTCAGGCTATGGGCATCGCCCTGGTCGCCACCCACCTGGATGAAGTATAATCATCACTATGCAGCCAAAAGTGTTTTGGGAAACAGCAATTTTCAATCTGAAGACTGGGGTATGGACATGAGAGGCATCAATAATGGGTTGTCACCTGATAAGGAAGGACAGGAAGGAACCAATATGTTCATACAGGAAGAAAAATACTTTAAGGCCTATGCCCTGTATTTTGCCAGGTTCATTGAAGCTTACCGCAGGCAAAATATCAATATTGACATGGTAATGCCACAAAACGAGTTCAATTCGGCACAACCTTTCCCAAGCTGCACCTGGACTGCAGCTGGTCTTGCCAGGTTTATTTCTTACCTCGGCCCGCAGATGCAGCAACTGGGTGTTAAGCTATTTTTTGGTACTATGGAAAGACCTAATCCAAAACTGGTGGACAGTATTCTGAATGATCCGCAAAGCAGCCCTTTTGTAAAAGGTGTGGGCTTCCAGTGGGCAGGTAAAGAAGCCATTCCTGTCATCCATAAGGAACATCCTCAACTTACGCTGTACCAAACAGAACAGGAGTGTGGTAACAGTAAAAATGATTGGAAATATTGTGTGTATGCCTGGAACTTAATGAAGCATTACCTGGGCAACGGTGCCAATGCTTATATGTATTGGAATACTTCTTTGAATCAGGGCGGCATCAGCACCTGGGGCTGGAAGCAAAATTCTTTGGTGAGTGTGGATACAGTTAAAAAAACCTACCAATACAATTACGAATACTTCCTGATGAAGCACCTGAGTTATTTTGTTAAACCACAAGCCAGGCTATTGAAAACAAGTGGCCAGTTCAATAACCTGCTGGCCTTTATAAATCCTGATAAATCTATTGTTATTATGTTGCAAAATTAAAGTACTACAGACAGGCAGATACGCATTAAATTGGGCAACAGGAGCATTAGCCCCTTCCTTAAGGCGAACAGTTTTAATACCTTTTTAATTCAATAGCGCATAACCAGTATGAAGGAATTGAGAAAGCGAACAAATTATAATTTAACGTAAAAGAACAAACGCAGATTTATTTTACACTACATTAAACCATCTTATTCAGAATGAACCAGGATACACTATCAACAGGGGTAGATATAACCAACAGGAAGGAGCTTAATACTTTTTTAAGCAGGCTGACGGAATTAACAGTGGCAAAATGGGGCATCATGGAGCCTCAAAACATGATCGAACACTTAATTAAAACCCTACAGTATTCCAATGGTAAAAAAGAGATTGGCCAAAAGACAACCGAAGAAGAAGGGAGGCAAGCAAAAGCGGCATTTATTTATACAGATGTTGAAATGCCTTTGGGTTTAAAAAGCTCATTAGCTGGAGAAATACCTGATCCTTTTGTATTTGCAGACCTGCAGGCGGCCAAAAATCAACTTAACCAGGAGTTGGATGATTTTGAAATTTTTTTTGCCAATAATCCCATGGCTGAATTCGTGCAACCCAGGTTAGGAAAGCTAAATCATAATGAATGGATCATCTTGCACAATAAACATTTTACACATCATTTTAAACAGTTTGGCTTATTATAAAATGTTGGTTCGGTATTAATGCACGGAAACAGATCAAGTGTCTATATCTTTTTAATTATCTTTCACAGTAAGTACTAATTAGCCTCTATTCATGACTATTCGATTTTTCTTTTTCATCCTCTTATTGCATTTTTCACTGGAAAACGTACATGCCCAAAATATTCCTGCTAAATGGTATAAAGGCAATACACATACTCATTCATTATGGAGTGATGGAGATGATTTCCCCGAGATGATCATGGATTATTATAAATCTCATGGTTATGATTTTATTTCACTTTCTGATCATAATACTCTGGCCAAAGGAGAAAAATGGGTGGAGATACCGGCTCATCCTTTTCGTCAGCACCGTTACAATGAATATCTTGAGAAATACGGAAAAGATTGGGTGGTCTCTAAAACTGATTCTGCAGGCCGGATCAGCGTTAAACTTAAAGCCTTGCAGGAATACAGGCCTTTGTTTGAAGAGCCTGGAAAATTCCTGCTGATGCAGGCCGAAGAAATAACAGATTCCTATAAAGGCAAGCCATTGCATATGGGAGCTGTTAACGTAAAAAATGTGATCAAGCCCCAGGGTGGGAATAGTGTGACAGAAGTGATGCAGAACAATCTTAATGCCGTTTACGAACAGCGGGCACAAACTGGCCAGCCCATGTTTGCCCATATCAATCATCCCAACTATGGCTGGGCCATAAAGATCGAAGATATGTTCCACCTGACAGGCGAACGATTTTTCGAAGTGTATAACGGGCATCCTCATGTGCATAATTATGGAGACTCAGTAGTGATGGGCATGGAAGAATTGTGGGACAAATTGCTGATAAGATTTATACAGGATAATAAGCCACTTGTATTTGGCCTGGCAACAGATGATGCGCACAATTACCTGGAGCACAGGGTAGGTATGAGTAATCCTGGCAGGGGATGGATCAGGGTGAAAGCCAAAGAACTGACGCCTGCTGCCCTGATCGCTGCCATGGAGAATGGTGATTTTTATGCAAGCACCGGCGTAGAGCTCGATGATGTAAAATTTAGTAATGGAACACTAACGATAAAAATTGCAGCAAAGCAGGGTGAGACCTATGCCATCCAGTTTTGGGGTGCAGAAAGATCAGGTATGACAGGCAAAATATTAAAAGAAGTAAAAGGAACCAGTGCCAGCTATAAACTGGCAAAGAATATTCTGTATATAAGGGCTAAGGTCATTTCCAGCAAGCTTCAGGAAAATCCTTTTCAAACCGGTGACCTGGAAAGAGCGTGGACGCAACCTGTAACTTTATCATCCCATTCCTATCAATAAAGGAAGCTGTGATAAATACTCATCAAATTCCTTTTCCCATTACCTTGCTACATCGATCCGCACCTTTTTGTTCTTCATCCTTTGTTCCTTGATCATTTGAAGCACATGGCTCGCTTTTACTTTGCGAACGGCTGCAAAAGAAAAGAAATCCTTTACTTCTATAAGACCCAGGTCTTCTTTCTTCAACTCTCCCTTGTTGGTTAGAAACCCAACGATATCCACTTTGTTTACTTTATCTTTTTTCCCGGCACCAATAAATAGGGTGGTCCATTTTGGTTTTTCAGGAACGGTTAGATCAGCGGGTAATTTAATTTGTTCAACGGGAGCAGTAATGTATGCAGGCAGTTTTTCTTCATCGTTCAGGATCAGGATGGCGGTTCCGGTAGCATCCATGCGCGCTGTCCGGCCATTGCGGTGCGTAAATATTTCCTGTGTTGAGGGCAGATGGTAGTGAATAATGTATCTGATATTTGGTATGTCCAGTCCACGTGCTGCTAGATCTGTGGTCACCAGGAAGTTTACAGTTCCATTTCTAAAGCGAGCCAATGCTATTTCCCTATCTCGCTGTTCCATGGCACCGTGGTAAAATGTATTAATGATTCCTTTGTCAGCCAACAATTCTGATGTTCGTTCCACAGCTTCCCGGTGGTTACAAAAGATAATAGAAGAACGGTTGCCCAGGTAACAAATGAGTTTGAAGAGCGTATTTATTTTATCTTTTTCCGGTGAATGAATGGATTGAATGGCCAAAGCGGGAGTGGTAACTCCACCCTCCGGTAGAAAGTTCAATTCCTCAGCACCTGTTGCACCAATGAATTCAGGTATCTCCACTGCGGCTGTGGCTGAGGTCAGGATCCTTTTTTTAATGGAAGGCAGTGATTGAACAATAAAGGATATTTCTTCAAGAAAGCCCAGCTCCAGCGATTTGTCAAATTCATCAAGCACCAGTGTATGAATGCTGTCAGCAGTAATATTTCCCCTGCGCAAGTGGTCGGCAATACGCCCCGGTGTACCAATTAGCAATGCAGGTGGCTGCACCAGGTTATTTTCTTCTATTTCCCTTTTGTGTCCGCCATAGCAGCAGGAAGATTTAAAGCCTGTACCCATGGATTTGAACACCTGCTCTATCTGCAGGGCCAGTTCCCGTGAAGGAACAACGATCATGGCTGCTGTCTTCTTATCGGCGTGCTTTAATGATTTTAATATAGGTAGGAGGAAGGCTAATGTTTTTCCAGAGCCAGTTGCAGAAAGAATAATGACATTGTCGTGTTTAGCAGTGGCTTCAATAGAAGCTTGCTGCATTTCATTCAGGGATTCAATATTGAGATTAGAAAGTATAGATTCAACCGAAAAGTTCTTATTCTGCATGGGTAAAGGTACAAAAATGAAGGTGGGTGGTGATGTTAAGAGCTCATAGCTTAACATTTGATAGGGTAATTGCGTGTGCCATTCAAATATGAACCGCAAGGCCGCAAATATTGTTCATTAGATCCTGACTACCATTTCTTCTCCTGTAAGGGCATAATAAAGATTTTGCAACTGGTGCAGGTTGAAAATGTTATTGCTGACAGGAAGTCCATTGACCGTGGCCCGTGCAAAGCATTCTTTGTTGTTTTTGATATAGGCACAGATCTCATTCTTGTTATTACCAATGACAGGTAATTGTAATTTAAATTCCCTTGCCTGGGGATTTAAGGGATAGTCTTTGTTTTCCTGGAAACCAGCGCCTTCCAGTACGGAAACCTTTAAAACAATAGGAAACATGTCCTTATCCTGTCCTTTTGCTATTAATTCGAAATGTTGAAGAGCGCAACGGGTGGTAGTGATGCGGGTATTTACTTTTTGCATGATATAATTACCCAGCCTTAATTCATTGGCATCGATCATTTGGTAAAAATAGAGACAGGGCTTCAATAATCAGTTTTGATCTTAATCTAACAGTTGTTTCTTTCTTTTGGTTGCTATTATATTAAGACAAAACCCCGCAACTGCGGGGCTTTGAGATCAATTATTCCATATATCTTACCAGATGTGTATCCTTTTTTCAGGTGCCACATACATTTTATCTCCGGGTTGAATATTGAAAGCCTGGTACCAGGCATCCATATTCACCAGCGGTCCATTAGCACGGTGCATGCCAGGAGAATGGGGGTCAGTCAGTATCAACTGAGCCTGTGTTTCGGGCAGAGCATTGTTGCGCCAAACCTGGGCCCAGTTTAAAAAGAAACGTTGTGTTGGTGTCAATCCATCAATGGTTTTTCCTTTTTTAAATTGCTCTTTATTCATGAAGGCGGAATATGCCATATTCAATCCACCCAGGTCAGCCAGGTTCTCACCCAGTGTTAGTTTCCCATTCACATGAATTGTATCCAGGACAGTATAACCATTGTACTGGTTTACTACCATTGTGGTTCTTTCCTTGAATTGGTCTGCGTCTATTTTAGACCACCAGTTCTTCAAATTTCCATCGGCAGCATACTGGCTACCCTGGTCATCAAAACCATGTGTCATTTCATGACCGATCACAGCTCCAATGCCACCATAGTTTACTGCATCGTCAGCACCAAAGTCAAAGAAGGGGAATTGCAAAATGCCGGCAGGGAAAACAATCTCGTTATTGGACGGGTTGTAATAAGCATTTATGGTAGGAGGGGTCATGCTCCAGCGGGTCTTATCTACGGGCTTACCATATCGGCTGATCATATCATTGTACATCCACTGGCTTACCCTGCGTGCATTGCCCAGGTAATCATTCCGGGAAATAGTGATCTCTTTATAATCTCTCCATGTATCAGGGTAAGCAATCTTTTTGGTAAAGGCATTGAGCTTTTCCAAAGCTTTTGTTTTTGTTTCATCGCTCATCCAGTCAAGCTGCCGGATGCGGCCTGCAAAGGTTTGCTGCAGGTTATTCACCAGGTCGAGCATGCGCTTTTTGGCCTCTGGCTTGAAATATTTATTTACATACAACTGACCTAGAAGGTCGCCCAGCGATCCATCTATCAACCCGCTTACTCTTTGCCAGCGTGGTGTTTGTTCTTTCTGACCTGTAAGTACCTTAGTAAAGTCAAAATTCTCCTTTACAAAAGAACTGCTTAAAAAATCGGCAGAACTGTTGATCAAATGCCATTTGAGATAAGTTTTCCAGTCTTCCAGGGGTAAAGCAGTCAATAAAATATCCATGCTTTTGAAGAAGCCGGGATTGGTAACGATCATGCTATCGGCACCATTCAGACCAAACTGTCCCATCATCCAGTTCCAGTCTATGGAAGGTGTAGAGGAAGTGAATTCTTTAATTCCGTACTTATTATAGGTCTTATAAGGGTCGCGCATTTCTACCCTGCTCATTTGAGCTTTTGCCAGGGCTGTTTCGATACGCAATACAGTACTGGCATCTTTTTGTGCTTTCTCAGATCCTTCACCAACCAGAGAAAACATATTGGAAAGGTGTTGCTTATAGGCGTTGCGAATAGCGGAGCTGCGGGCATCATTCTTCAAATAGTAATCCCGGTCGGGCAGGGAGGTACCTCCCTGGCCAAGGCTGGGAATATAGACATTCACATTTTTGCGGTCGGGGGTAATACCAAAACCAAACAAGGCACCACCGATACCCTGCTTACGGTTTTCAGCTACCAGGGATAGTAGGTCATTAATGGAATTGACAGCATCAATACGCTGAAGATCGGCTTTGATAGGTTCGGCACCCATTCTTTCAATCGCTGCACTGTCCATGCCGCTCATGTAAAACTCACCGATCTTCTGCATAGTAGGATCTGTGGCTGATTTGGCCGATGCCTCAGTAAGTAAGGAACGAAGCCTTTTGCTGCTTTCTTCCCTTAATTCATCGAAACTTCCCCACCGGGTCTTTGAGGCAGGAACAGCGTGGGTCTTCAGCCAGTTTCCATTGGCATATAAATAAAAATTATCACCAGGTTTCACAGACAGGTCCATATTGGCCTTATCAATGTATTTGAAAGGCTTATCCTTCTTTCCACCAGGCGGAGTAAATGCAACAATGCCGGCGGCTGAAACGCCCAGCATCAGTACCTTGACATAATTATTCATTGTGTATTTTTATTTTGGGAGGGCTAATGTAATACAGAAGCAGTATAACCCATTGCTAAAAACAGTGATTTAAGACAGTTGTAAAAATTTAGGGGTTTGCTCTTAGCCTGTATATTGTGGTATCTTTTAAACTGGTGCCTGGAATACTAAACAAAATTCTTTAAGAAGTACATTTGAAGAAACTGCTGGTACTGATGAAAACAAAACTGCTTGTCCTGGTCTCTGTTATTTCCGCCTTACTGAGTTGTTCGCCCGCCCGCAAGATCGGGCAGTGGGCAAGAAAGGATGTGATCAACGATTCAGCATTGAAATCAGCGCATGTGGGTATCAGTGTATTTGATCCTGCAACAGCCAGCTTTTTGTACAATTACCAGGGTGACAAATATTTTGTTCCAGCCAGTAATACAAAGTTGCCAACCTGTTATGCAGCCATGAAATACCTCGGTGATAGCTTGCCAGGTCTGCGTTATCAACAGCGGGGTAATGACCTTTATATTATACCAACAGGTGATCCAACATTTCTACACCCTGAGTTCAGCAAGCAAAGGGTTTACGAATTTTTAAAAAATACAACACTTCATTTGAATCTTTCTCTTTCAGCATGGAAAGATGAACGATGGGGCAGTGGCTGGTCATGGAATGATTACAGTGAAAGTTATATGCCTGAAAGAAGTGCCTTCCCAGTATATGGGAATGTTGTGCGCTTTAGCGGTGGCAATAGTTTACAGGTCTTTCCATCTTTTTTCAAACAGGGAGTAGAGATCAAAGATCCGGCAAGTAACCTGTCTTCCTTCAATGTAAACCGCGATATTGCTTCCAACCGTTTCGTGGTGCAAGGCCAGGCGCAGGGAAAGCCTGTAGAAACGCCTTATTTCACAGCAAACAGCCAACTGGCGCTTGACTTATTATCAGATACTTTGCACAGGCAGGTATTGCTGTCTAATGAACAATTAACGGCGGACAAAGTCATTTATAGCCAGCCTACGGATTCAATGTTGAAGCCCATGATGCACAGAAGTGATAATTTCTTTGCTGAACAATCCCTGATGATGGTAAGTCAAAATGTATTGGGAGAAATGAATGATGCCCATATTATCAACAGGTTGCTCCAAACAGATTTAAAAGACCTTCCTCAGAAGCCTCATTGGGTGGATGGATCTGGACTGAGCAGGTATAATTTATTTACACCCCAGGACATGGTCACCATCCTGAATAAGATGCGACTGGAATTTGGAATGGTCCGTATGAAAGAAATTCTTCCTACAGGAAATGAAGGGACACTTACCAATTACTATAAGAATGAAACGGGCTATTTGTTTGCCAAGACCGGAACCTTATCTGGTGTAGTGGCTTTCAGCGGTTTTTTATTCACCAAAAAGAATAAGCTGTTCATCGTCTCTGTTCTTGTCAATAACCACCAGGCATCTGCCACTGCTGTTAGAAGGGCTGTGGAAAAGTTCGTGGAGCAATTACGGGATAAGAATTAATAAATCCGGTTGAAAAGGAGTGTCGCTATATTACCCGGGAATGATGTGCCATAGAAAAGAGTGCCATCTCCTCATTAATCTTATAAAATCCTGTCAATCCTGGTTCTATCACCGCCCGAACATCTTTTCCAGTTGGTCTTTTTTAAATTCGAGATAAGTAGGTCTGCCTGATGGGGTCACATTAGGTGTTTGACAGGCAAACAGATCTCTGGCCAGGTTTTGCATTTCTTTTTCAGAAAGCGTGGTGCCTGGTTTGATGGCCTGCTGCCAGGCGATGGTACGCATCAGCATTTCTCTTTTGGAAAGTTTCAGATCGCTGTTGAAATGCTTGTATTGTTCCAGAATTTTTTCCAATGCTCCTTTTTCATTGCCAACTTCCATATCGGCGGGGGTTCCCTGTATGACAAAGGCTGACTTACCAAAAGGTTCAATGGCATAACCCATTTGCAACAGGTCTGGTAATAACTCTGTCAGCAATACCGCATCGGCCGGCGTCAATTCTATAGAGGCAGGAAAAAGGCTTCGTTGTGTAGCCACAGGTTTCCCCTGCAGTGCCAGGGCCAGCCGTTCGTAAATAACACGTTCATGTGCAGATTGCTGGTGAAGTAATATAAATCCAACAGGTGAAGGGGCCAGGATATAGGTTTGTAAAAGCTGCGTCAGTTTTGTATCATCAGTGATCAGCGAATTTTTAGCAGGCAATGCTATTCCCTGGGTTGAAGTTGAAGGCTGTTCATCAAATTCCAGGAACTTCCTGCCAAGGGAAACAAAGGCTGGATCTTTGGGTTCGCTTTGGTTGGACCCCATATCACTCCAGTGCCTGAAGGAACTGCCTTCGATCTTGTGCGCCTGGTTGGCCTCCGTAAATGCTTGAAAAATGGAAGAAGATCGGGTAAAGGACTGTTTGTCTTCTGTAAAAGGTTTCTGAACTGATTCTAATTGTTGTATGTCAGCATTCAGGTTGAAATCAAGTGTTGGGGTGATGCTGAATTGTGCTAATGCATGTTTTACGGCCGCCTGAACAAATGCATACACGATCTTTTCATCCTCAAATTTAATTTCCTGCTTGGTGGGATGCACATTCACATCCACCTGGGTCGGGTCAAGGTCAATAAAGAGCACATACATGGGAAAGCTCTCAGAAGGGATCATTTCCTGGTAGGCATTCTGCAATGCGTGGTTCAGGTAAGCGCTTTTAATAAAACGGTTGTTGACGAAAAAGTACTGGTCGCCCCTGGTCCTTTTGGCTGTTTCAGGCTTTCCCACAAAACCCTGGATGTTCAGGTAGTCAGTATCTTCTTTTACAGCTACCAGTTTGGCAGCGTAGTTATTGCCTAATAGCTGGACGATGCGTTGTTTCAGTGTGCCAGCCTCCAGGTGAAACAATTGTTGTCCATTGCTGGTAAGTGAAAAAAATACTCCGGGAAATGCTAATGCCACACGAATAAATTCATCGACAATGTGCCTCATTTCTGAAGCGTTACTTTTTAAGAAATTCCTGCGTGCCGGCACATTGAAGAAAAGGTTTTTCATGCTAATGCTGGTACCCACCGGTGAGGCTACTGGTTGTTGTGTAAGAACCAGGCTGTTCTCTATTTCAATGCAGGTTCCTATTTCATTCTCTGCTTTACGGGTTCTGAGCTCCACTTGTGCTACAGCAGCAATGGATGCAAGTGCCTCACCCCTGAATCCCATAGTGCGAATATGGAAAAGATCATCAATGTGTTTGATCTTAGAGGTAGCATGGCGTTCAAATGCCATGCGTGCATCTGTTTCGCTCATGCCACTTCCATTATCTACCACCTGGATCAGGGATTTGCCGGCATCTGCCACGATTAGGCGGATCTCTGTAGCTCCGGCATCCACAGCGTTTTCCAGTAACTCTTTAACGGCACTGGCAGGTCTTTGGATCACTTCACCTGCCGCTATCTGGTTGGCAATATTGTCGGGAAGCAGTAATATTCTATCAGCCACGGTTTCTTTCCTTAAGGTTTCAAAAATACGGTTTAGGTCTCTATGTGTTGAGAATTAATTGGGTGGCCTGAAACGTGCGTCCTGAACTTAAATGGATTGTGGGCTGGTCTATATTTTCCATTATCCCGGCTGGGCTGCCAGGGGCTTTTCCTTACATGGTAGAAAAAGAAATCTTAATACTATCAACTTCATTTGTTAATACAATATCCATTAATACCTTCGTATAATCCACATTCCAATTCCAGAAATTACGATGAAAAACACCATTCTGATTGCGCTTTTAAGCCTGGTGATCCTGCCAGGTTGTAAAAAAGCGGTTGAAGCCATAATTGAAAAGAGCAATTCTTCCACATCTGCTAAATCCGTAATTAAATACACAATTGCCAAAGGCAGCCAGTATTGCGACCAAAATGGTTATAGGCCAGTAGAAACCCCGGAGATGAAGTTTATTGTGAAATTTGACAGTACTGCTATCTACCAGACTGCAAGCGCCGAGAACCAATATGATATCAATAAGCTCTATGGGTTTTCGGACAACAATGCAGATCACCACCAGTTCAGCGCCCGATTTGGTTGGAGATGGAGTAATAATGCGCTGCATCTTTTTGCCTATGTATATAATAATGCAGCTGTAATTTCCCGGGAGTTGGCCATTGTGGATATTGGTAAAGAGATCAGCTGTTCCATCCAGGTGACATCCAGCAGCTATTTATTTTCTGTGAATGGAGTGACTGAGAGAATGCCCAGGATGGCTACAACAGCTAATGGAAAGGGCTACCAGCTGTACCCTTATTTCGGTGGCGACGAAGTGGCCCCACACGATGTACATATCTGGATCAGGGAGCTGTAATGTTTGAGATCTTGAATAGTTACTGAACTTTTATTTGCAATAAGATATGGAATGATGATGGGCAGGAATCATTGTTTCTTAAGCCTTCCTTTCACAACCTTTTAAGTCTTCGCTATTTGTTTTGTTTTAAATTGTGGACTCCTTTTTAAGTAACTATGAAGAAGATTGTAGCCCTTTCCCTGTTCACTTTATTTGTTTCCGTTTCCTTTGCCCAGTACAAAAGCCAGCTACCTGCCAAAGCGTGGGTGGATAGCGTTTTTAAATCATTGTCAAAAGAAGAAAAGATCGCACAGCTGATGGTTGTTCGTGCACACAGTAACCTGGGCCCGGAACATGTGGAGAAAGTTGTGGAAGAAATAACTAAATATAATGTTGGTGCTCTTTGCTTTTTCCAGGGTGGCCCCTTGCGCCAGGCCAACCTGACTAATTATTACCAGTCCATAGCAAAAACGCCATTGATGGTAACCATTGATGGAGAGTGGGGGTTGGGCATGCGCCTGGATAGCATCACCAAATTTCCCTACCAGCTGACGCTGGGTGCTATCAATGATGATAAGATCATTTACCAGATGGGCCAGGCCATTGGAGAACAAATGAAAAGAATAGGGGTGCATGTGAACTTTGCACCGGTAGTTGATGTGAACAATAACCCCGACAATCCTGTGATTGGTTACCGTTCATTTGGCGAGGACAAGTTCAAGGTAGCCCGTTTTGGAGTAGCTTATATGAAGGGAATGCAGGATGCAGGCATCATGGCCTGCGCAAAGCATTTTCCGGGTCATGGTGATGTGAATGTAGATTCTCACCTGGATCTTCCGGTTATCAATAAATCAAAGGATCAGCTGGATTCTTTAGAACTGTATCCATTTAAACAATTATTCAATAATGGTGTGGGCAGTGTCATGATCGCACACCTTTCCATTCCTGCCATTGACACTACCGAACATTTGCCTACTTCTCTATCAAAGAATAATGTGCATGGCCTTCTGCAGGATGAACTGAATTTCAAAGGCCTGTCCTTTACCGATGCCTTGGAGATGAAAGGCGTAAGCAAATATTTTCCAGGAGGAGAAGCAGCAGTGCTGGCCCTGGTCGCTGGCAATGACATGCTTTGCCTGCCAGAAGATGTTCCTGCTGCTATAGATGCCATTAAAACAGCCGTAAAACAGAAACGTTTGAAATGGAAGGATATTGATGCAAAAGTAAAAAAGGTGCTTTGGGCTAAATACACCCTGGGGCTAAACCACGCACAGGTTATAGATACAACAAATTTATTGGCAGATCTGAATGCAAAGACTGATGATATCAGGAAGCAGGTAGCAAGGAATAGTGTAACTGTAATGAATAATAAGACAGGCTTTTTCCCACTGTTTCATAAAGGAAGGATTGCTTACCTGGGTATAGGATCTGACAGCACTGAAATGGGCAAACGCCTCCACGATGAAATGCATGCTGATTCCTATTATGTAAACTATAAGGATTCAACTGATAGAACGACTTTATTACTGGATTCTATCCGTTCGGGTAATTATGAAAAACTGATCATAGGCATTCATAATATCAGCACAAGGCCTGCAAAGAATTATGGGCTGTCTTCCTTTGCTTTGGCATTATGGGACTCGCTGCAATCAAACAGCACGGCCACTTTCGTTTTTGGCAATGTGTATGCTGCTGCCAATTTCTGCAATGCAGCTAACCTGGTCGCCATGCACCAGGACGATGATATTACCCAGCATACTGCAGTTGACTTTTTAGAAGGTAAGATAGCTGCCAGGGGCACACTCCCGGTGACTGTTTGTAATATTCCCTATGGCTCTGGTATTGTCATTCGGCGCTTTCTTCCTGTAGGCACTTCACCGGCCTGGCTGGCTATTGATAGCATAGTGAATGATGGCCTGGCCAAAAAAGCCTTCCCTGGTTGTGAAGTGCTGGCCGTGCAGAATGGTGAGATCAAATACCATAAAGCGTTCGGACATATAGAATTTGACCCAAGGTCATTACCTGTAACATTAGAAAGCATTTATGACCTGGCATCGGTTACCAAGATCTCTGCTACTACTGTATCTATTATGAAACTGTATGAGCAGGGTAGAATAGGATTAGATCATACCTTGGGAGATTATTTACCTTTTACCCGGGGCACTGACAAGGCAGGATTGAAGATCAGGGATGTATTGCTGCACCAGGCAGGTTTGAATCCTTACATTTCTTTTTACCGTGAGACGATAGATCCGCAATCAGGTATGCCTTCGCCTGAATTGTACAGCGATAAAAGAGATACTTTATTTACCATTCCTGTGGCCCGTAATGTTTGGTTGCGCAGGGACTGGAATGACACCATGTTGAAAAGGATCGTGCAAAGCAAACTTGGACCGGCCCCTAAATATGTATATAGCGATAATGATTTTATTTTATTGGGAAAAGTAGTTGAAGCCGTTTCAGGAATGCCACTGGACCAGTTTACGCAAAAGACATTTTATAATCCTTTGGGCATGACCACTACGGGTTTCAAACCCTGGCAGCGTTTTGGTTCTGAAAGGACAGTGCCTACAGAAGAAGAAAAATATTTCCGCCGCCAGTTGTTAAGGGGTTATGTGCATGATGAAGGAGCCGCCATGTTTGGAGGAGTATCAGGTCATGCGGGTCTTTTCTCCAATGCATACGATCTTTCCCTTTTATACCAGATGTTATTGAATGGCGGTGAATTAAACGGCGAGCACTATTTAAAACCTGAGACGATCAAACTGTTTACTGCTTACAGCAGTGATATCAGCAGGAGAGGGCTAGGTTTTGACAAACCAGAAAAAGATAATGCTGGTCGTGAAGAACCATATCCTTCAGCACTGGCTTCGCCCTCCACATTTGGTCATACAGGGTTTACAGGCACCTGTGTCTGGGTGGACCCCCAGTCAAAGCTGGTATATATCTTCTTATCGAACAGGGTGTATAATACCCGTGACAACAATCTGCTGGGTAAGATGAACATCAGGGGCAAGATACAGGACGCTATATATAAAGCCCTTAAAAGCGAAGAGGCTGCAGATGCAGCCCCTACTCAGAAAGTATATTAATCCTTAGGATCATTTGATGTTGGAGAATTTGGAGGTCGTCGCTGTTGCGGCGGCCTTTGTTGATTAGTGCCCTTTTGTTGTTGCTGTTGTCCCGGTGGGCGTGGCTGTTGCGTTCTTTTTTGAGGTGGTCTTTGTTGCTGTTGTTGTTGAGGAGGTCTTTGTTGAGGAACAGGTTTCTGTGGTCCCTGCGCCTGTGGCCCCCTCGGTAATTGTTTATTTATAGCAGGTAATGGACGGTTGGCCTGCGTGCCTTTCTGTTGTTGGCGCTGATCCCTGCCTTTCTGTTGTCTTTTCTTGTCTGCTTTTTCAAGACTTTTTAATGTAATGTGACCCACAACATCTACAAACTCGGGTTCCACTTCTTTTGGTTTGCCTGAAACTACTTCTACGGCTTCCAATTCATCAGGTACAATATTCTGGTTGTTTAAAGACCGGATCTTTTTAACTCTTTCAATGGTCAATGGATATTGCTTACTGCTATCAGGCAACACGTACCACATGAGGTTTTTAAAAATATCTTTTTTAATCAGCGTTGCCGTACCTCTTTGAACCTGTAGCATATCTGCATTTTCAGGGAATCCCTGTAAGGCATCCAGGTAGGTATCCAGTTCGTAGTTCAGGCAGCATTTCAACCTGCCGCACTGGCCACTAAGTTTGGTTTGATTAATGGAAAGGTTCTGGTACCGTGCAGCGGTAGTATTGACAGATTTAAAATCGGTAAGCCAGGTAGCACAACATAGCTCGCGTCCACAGCTACCAATGCCACCCACTTTACCCGCTTCCTGGCGGGAACCAATCTGTCTCATTTCGACCTTGACCCTGAATTCCGAAGCATAGATCTTGATCAGTTCGCGGAAATCTACACGGTCATCAGCAATATAAAAGAAAGTAGCTTTTTTGCCATCAGCCTGTATCTCCACCTGGCTCATTTTCATGTTCAGGTTTAATTGCCTGGCTATGGCCCTGCTCCTGATCAATGCTTCCTTTTCCCTTGCTTTATTCTGCTTCCAGATATCTATATCCCTGTCAGTAGCCCGGCGAAGGATCCTTTTCATTTCTGTGCTGAATTCATCAACACCTTTTTTCTTTAGCTGCAGCCTTACCGCTTCGCCAGTGAGGGAAACCTCACCTACATCAAAGCCGCTGACACCTTCTATGGCTACCAGTTCTCCTTTTTCGAATAATTGTAAAGCACTATTGCGATAGAAGTCCTTTCTGCTACCCTGGCTGAAGCTGATCTCGACTACCCTGCAGGCGGTTTCCGCATCGCTGATCGGGAGGTTCACCAGCCAATCGTAAGTATTCATCCTGTTGCATCCACCTGTACTGCAGCCTCCGTTGCTTTTACAGCCATTAGGTTTGCCTGTTCCACATGTACCACATCCCATACTATTTCAATTCCTTAATTGTTGTTATTAAAATTGTTTACAGGAGCAGGCTGTAGAGTAGCTATGAAATTTCATTGTATGTACGGCAAGCCAATGGCAAACCGGAACTTACTCTTATACGTTGATATTATCGCTATATGCTGAGAGCAAGCAACTACCTGAGGATGAGAAAAACGTCAACATCAATCAGTGTATATATAGAAAATTCAGTAGCTAATTAAATCACTCTTCACCAGCCAAAATGCCCCGGATATATATAGAGGCCTCTTGCGAGACGTACGCAAATATAATTTTTTTATGCCAGTGGCGCTAGCAGGATTTTCAGACGGAAACTACCACGTTGTTTTTGACGATATGAAATATCTTGATGGTAAGGGCGTGAAAAAGGATCTTGGCATTGGCATTTCGCTCAATATAATACGTGGCTTTGTCTAACTCTTCAGCCAACGCTTCTTTTTGTTCCAGGCTCATTGCCTTGTTCAGGCGGCCGGTAAAGTCTTGTTCTGCGGGCGAGAGGCCTGCCAGGATCTTTGTTTTCATATCCTCATCTGCTGCCTGTATCCTGACTGCCTGTTCTATTTGCTGGGTAAAATGCTTTAGAAATTGCTTTTGTTTTTCGCGTCCCAGCCTGGCGATTTCTTCTATCACCTTAACCTGGACGATGGGTTGATTCTTTAAAGTGGCATTGAGCCATTCCTTAAGGAGGCTATGAAAGTCCTCATCAGCATGTTGTAAAAGTTGCAAAGCTTCCCGGTAATTACCGTCACTGGCATTGGCAACCAGCCTGGCAGTATCCGGATTACTGCCAGACCTGCGGATAAGGGATTCTTCTATAGCCAAAGGATCAAGGGCGGGTACCTTTACCAGTTGACACCTTGATAAAATAGTGGAAAGAATGCTGCTTTCGCTTTCCGCTACCAGGATGAACAGGGTATCTGCGGGTGGCTCCTCTATAAGCTTTAAAAGCTTATTGCCTTCTTTCCCTAAATATTCAGGCATCCACATCAGCAATATCTTATACCCGCTTTCAAAGCTTTTCAGGTTTAGCTTACGGATGATATCATTACACTCATTCGCTGTTATGTTTCCCTGTTTGTTCTCTGCCCCAATAAATTGCAACCAGTCGTAAATATTGCCATAAGGATACTGCCTGATGAATTCTCTCCAATCTGCTGCATAATCAACACTCAAGGGTGGACTGCCTGGCTTTTTGGTTACCACAGGATAAGAGAAATGAATATCGGGATGGACCAGGTTTTGTGCTTTGGAAAAAGAGGGCTGCTTTTGCATCCAGGCATCTGCTTCTTCTACATTGGATGGTAACTTCACTTCAATAGCTTCTCCGAATAAGGAAGCACCATCCTGTGCATCTCCTCCTGCATTATTGTTGGGCGGAAGACTGGCGATGTATTGGGCAAAAGATATGGCCAGTGCTAAAGCGCCACTGCCTTCCCTTCCTAAGAACAATAAAGCATGACTGAGGCGATTATGCTGAACCATCTCAACCAATTGCTGCTTCACCTGCTGTTGCCCGATCACATCTTTAAATAACATAGGATCTTTTTGACTTAATCGTCTTGAATAAAAAAAGCTGCCTTCCGGCAGCTTCAAATATCAGGATAATATCAGAATTGCTATTCTTTACTAAGTTTAATTTAAATATTTGGTGATATCATCGCTCATAGGGTTCACCTTATGAAAGAAGACCTTTACCAGCTTTCCATTTTCATCAACCAGGAATTTGGTAAAGTTCCATTTGATAGGATCTTTTTCACCCATTTTTTCGGCTTCACCCACCAGGTATTTAAACAGGGGATGAATATCATCACCTTTAACTGAAACTTTTTCAGCCATAGGGAAGGTGACGCCATAATTTTTAGTGCAGAATTCCTTGATCTCAGAATTAGATCCCGGTTCCTGCTGCCCAAAATTATTGGCAGGGAATCCTATAATAACCAGTTTGTCTTTGTATTTCTCGTACAATTTTTCCAGGTCGGCATATTGTGGAGTGTTACCACATTGAGAAGCCGTATTTACAATCAGGATCTTCTTTCCCTTGTACTGTGAAAAATCAATAGTTCCGCCGGAAAGTCCCGGAACTTTAAAATCATATATAGATGTAGTACCCATAAATAAAGTGAACAATAAGGCTATAACCGCTGTTTTCATTGTAAATGAATTAAGTTGATTAATAAATAAAGGTAACAAAACTCTTATTGGCCCAATCGGGACATGGTTTTCATTCAACCAATAACATGTTAAAGAATGAATAGTTCAGTTGGAACTGACTATTGCTTTTCATAGGCGCCCAGGTCAGGTGATGCGACGGGGCGGGGCTTGCCATCAAGGTCATTGTTGATCCCTGCATCAGATCCTTTATTGATAGCGGGTGAATTTTCTTTTAAGCGAAAGCTGTACAGGTTTTCACTAACCTGTATGTTTTCAAATAAAGGATCATCAGAAATAATATTCCCGGCTGCATTCACATTGGCAGGGATTATAACTGAAGGCCATAGTACATTATTGAAATTTACAGTTGTATTACCGCCTTGTTTATCTACGAGTATTTCATTTTTAACCAGGCCTCCGCTTTGGGCCCAAAAAATACAGTTGGTAAACAGTGCATTTAATGGCTGGGTTGTAATGTTATTATTTTCTTTTAAATAATCTGTTAGGATCACAATGGGTTCTTTGTGCTGGATAAAATTGTTGGAATAAGAAGCTACCGTGCAATGGGTGAAATTATAATTACCTCCTTTCACCAGCAGGATGTTCTTTCCGCAATTGCTGATTAAAAGATTTCGGGCACTGATACTGGTATTGATACCAAAGATGCCTGCATCATAGGCATTGTCAATAATGGTCTCATTGAGTGTAAGCTTCGTGCTGCCTCCATGATCGATGGCAACTATTCCCTGGTATGCATTCTTTATAATACCATAGTTGATAGTATTGTTAGTACTTGTTTCTGTAAATATGAGCCCGGGATAACTTGCCGGGAAGTCACGGTAAGGTTCATCGAGCCTGTCACCAGCAAATACTACCCTTGTGCTGTCAAATTTATCTCCATTTACCTTTAGTGTTCCATTAACTATAAAAGGAGCGTCTGCATGAATGAATATATTGCATCCTTCTTCAATGGAAAGGGTTGCGCCAGGTGCCACAGTCAGGTTTCCAAGGATCACATAAGGCAGATCCCTGACCCATGATGTATTGGAGGTGATTGTATTGTTTCTTAAGAAATGCGCATTGCGACCATATGCATCCAGTTGAACCCACGAGCTGTTTCCATTATAATTCAATTCCACACTATCCTGCACTATAAAAGGTAGTGGTCTGCCTGAGGGATCAATTTTCACGGTAACAAAAACATAGGCGCTATCGCCCGATGCAATCTCGATGTTGTTTGCTTCCGGACCTGTAACACCATCAACATTGATCTTGAAAGGAGATGCGGATCCTCCTGCCAATCGGACAGAATTGATCCTTACACCTTTATTATTTGGATTGAAGATCTTGAATACCTGTGAAGCAGAGCCGGTGGTGGTAAAGACAGTATCGAAATGAAGTGTGTCCACATCCGTTCTCAAAATTGCCTGCCTGTCAGTTGTAAAACCTTCTTTTTTACATGAAAGGAAGATCAATACCAGGACTGAAAAGAAGGATAGGTTTCTCAAGGAAAACTTCATATAGTATAAAAATACACTAGTGCGATGAAAAACAAAGGGTAGCGATACTTAATTGCATATTTTCTGCTTTCAGCAATTCACGTGCGCAGGCCTCAAGTGTTGCCCCCGTCGTTACCACATCGTCAACCAACAGCACGTGTTTACCGGAAATGCTTGCAGCATCTTTTAATTCAAACTTACCTTCCATATTTTGCCAGCGTTCAACACGGTTCTTTTTGGTCTGGCTTTCGGTATGGGTAGTTCGTATAACAATTCTATCCAGGACAGGTTTGTCCAAAACCATAGAGATTCCTTCACATAACAACCTGGATTGGTTATAACCTCGCTTCTTTTCTTTTGCTGGAAATAAAGGAAGCGCCACCAGTGCATCAATATCACTAAAGCGTGTTTTGAGTGCATGCCCAGCCAGTTTTCCCATATAAATTCCTAAATCCTTTTGGCTTCTATATTTCAATTGGTGCACCAGGTGCTGCATCAATGATTCCTTTGTAAAATAATAAAGGGCGGCTGCCCCTCGTATAGGTATCCTGCCCCAGAATAATTTTTCCATGGGATTGTCGGGGTGCAGGTGAAAGTTCGTTTCGGGCAAGGCAGAAAGGCACCTGAGGCATATTTCATTCTCCAGGTCAATGATATCGCTGCCGCAACCTTTACAAACATGTGGAAATGCAAGATGTAATAGGGATTCTTTGATAAGACCCAACCAGGATCCGGCTGTTTTGACTGATGGTAACATGAAGATGAAATACAAAATAGCAACATTTCATCTGCCTGCAAAGTAGCTGTATACTAAAAAAGATGGCGGTATACTTCTTCCACCCTGCCCATGGTAACAATTTCTATATTGAATCTTTGCCTGGATAGAACATTTTGATTGTATTTGGAAACAATGATCTTTTGAAAGCCTAACTTCTCTGCTTCGGCAATTCTTTGTTCTATCCTGTTTACGGCCCTGATCTCTCCACTCAGGCCAACCTCTCCCGCAAAACAAACTTCATGAGGGATGGGCGTATCCTCGTAAGAAGAAAGAAGCGCACAAAGCACCGCAAGGTCTATTGAAGGGTCTTCCACTTTTAATCCACCGGCGATATTTAAGAATACATCCTTTACTCCAAAATGAAAGCCGCCTCTTTTTTCCAATACTGCCAATAATAGTTGTAACCTCCTTAGATCAAATCCGGTAACAGTTCGCTGCGGAGTGCCATAAACAGACTGGGTCACCAATGCCTGCACTTCTATCAATAAGGGTCTTTGTCCTTCAATGGTAGCGGCAATTGCTATCCCGCTTAACTGGTCTTCTTTTTGAGTGATTAGAATTTCGCTTGGATTTAAAACAGGGTTCATGCCTGTTTCATTCATTTGGTAAATACCCAACTCGGCTGTGCTTCCAAACCTGTTCTTTAGAGTACGGAGAATGCGATAAGCATAATGCCTGTCACCTTCAAATTGCAATACCGTGTCTACCATATGTTCCAGTACTTTCGGACCTGCAATACTTCCTTCCTTTGTTATATGACCAATTAAAAAAACAGGCGTATGAGTTTCTTTTGCAAACTGCTGGAATTCTGCAGCACATTCCCTGATCTGTGATACACTGCCTGGTGAGGATTCTATAAAAGGTGATTGAAGTGTTTGAATTGAATCAACAATGATCAGGGAGGGCTTCAGCTTTTTGATCTCCTGGAAGATCACCTGTGTAGATGATTCGGTTAATAAATAAAAGTTTTCATTTTGCATATTCAGCCTGTCAGCTCTCATCTTTATTTGCTGTTCGCTTTCTTCACCACTGATATATAAAGTGGTGCCTTCCTGCATTTGAAGTCCCATCTGTAAAAACAAAGTTGACTTACCTATGCCTGGTTCACCAGCTACTAATACAATACTGCCGGGAACGATGCCTCCACCCAATACCCTGTTTAACTCTGTATCAGTTGTGGTAATTCTTGGTGTGTCTTTGGTGATGACCGTATTTAATAGCTGTGTTTTTTTAGTGGAAGTATCAGCATGATACGATTGCCAATCATTAGCTGAAGTTTTTTTATTGTCTTTTTGAATCAGTTCCTCAACAAACGTATTCCATTGATTGCATGACGGACATTTACCTAACCATTTAGCACTTTCGTATCCACAATTCTGACAGAAATATGCTGTTTTGATTTTCGACATGAAACTAAATTACTCGATGATAAATAAAAATTGAGGACACAAACCAATCGTTGTGGAAGAAAATAAACTGAGAGAAAAATCAAGTAAAAAGGGCTGATCTTGCGACCAACCCTTTTACTTACTAACCCATTAAATTCTGACACTAAATTACAAATCTGCCCCACATTACAAAATTATTTTTTGGCCTTGTGCATAACTTTTGCATCATTTTATATAAGAGATCTTAACAAATAACTTGATCTAAGTCATTGAATATCAAATACTAATAATGTTGAGTTTTTTGCCTGTAAAGATTATGATTGCTGCTAAACTGTCACTGTAATCACCATTTTTGTTAGAGGTATGACAAAACGTTAGATAAGCCCGCTCCAGGGAGTGAAAAAGGAGTTTTGGTTGTAGATTTGATCATTAAGAAATAAAGGTTTTATACATGACACCATCAATTTTTTTAGTTTCCCTGTTATTTGTCGGTATCAGTATGATCGTTTCAATGATCCTGAAGAGCCGGTTTGCTGCCTATAGTAAAATTCCGCTGGCCTCCAGGCTGACGGGAAAGGAAGTTGCAGAAAAAATGCTTAGGGAAAATGGCATATATGACGTAAAAGTTACATCCGTAGATGGCTTTTTAACAGACCACTACAACCCGATTAATAAAACTATCAATCTAAGCCCTGAAGTGTATAACAATTACAATGTGGCTTCGGCAGCCATTGCAGCCCACGAAACGGGACATGCTGTTCAGCACGCTACAGCTTATGCCTGGCTGAACCTGAGAAGTAAGCTAGTACCTGCTGTTCAGTTTAGCTCCAGTATTGTGAACTGGATCCTCCTGATTGGGATATTTATGGCTAGTTCAGGAAATTCAACCTTGCTGTTGGTTGGTATAGCCCTGTTTGCCATGACTGTGATCTTCTCTGTTGTTACCCTTCCTGTTGAGTTTGATGCCAGTCGCAGAGCCCTGGCCTGGCTGGAGCATACCAATGTTACCAATTCACAGGAATTTCCAAAAGCTAAAAATGCATTAACCTGGGCAGCAATGACTTATGTGGTAGCAGCACTGGCAGCGGTAGTTACCCTGGTACAATATATCATGATCTTTATGGGTAGCCGAAACAGGAATTAATACTTTTTGAAATATAGTAAATGAAAAAGGGCCCGTTTGGAGCCCTTTTTCATTTACATTTTTATTTCTTCACCATTCTGGTCAAAAAACCTGAATTCGGTTAGATGATAGTTGTTGTCGGAAGTAATGGTAATATTCTGCCTAAACTTACGCTTCCATTTGGAAGCCCTCGACCATAGCCAGCCTTTTGTAAGATAAGCGTAAACTATTGGATGCACATTCAACGTCAGGTTACGGTGTTTATGAGTGATCAGGTAATTTAAATTCTTTTCTATCTCATCCTCCAGTATCAGGGTTGAGGCTATTTTACCTGTTCCATTACAGGTTGGGCATACTTCCTGGGTATTAATATTCATTTCCGGCTTCATGCGCTGCCGGGTGATCTGCATCAGCCCAAACTTTGAAATGGGGAGAACGGCATGCTTGGCCCTGTCTGGGCGCATGAATTCTTCCATATACTCAACCAGCTTCTTTTTGTTATCTGGTAGCTTCATATCGATGAAGTCCACCACGATAATGCCTCCAATATCACGCAATCGCAACTGGCGGGAAATCTCTTCGGCGGCTTCCAGGTTGGTTTCCAAAGCATTTTGCTCCTGGTTGTTGCTTACACTTTTATAACCGCTGTTCACGTCTATAACATGCAAAGCCTCGGTATGTTCAATGATCAGGTAGGCCCCACTGTTCAGGTTTACGGTTTTGCCAAAGCTGGCTTTTACCTGTTTGGTAATTCCAAAAGTGTCGAATATGGGTGATCCATTCTGGTGAAAGGCGACTATTTCCGCTTTTTCCGGGGCAATCCGTTGTATATAGCTTTTGGCATCCGCGTAAATGCCCTTGTCGTTGGTAACTATGCGGTTAAAGTCCTCATTCAGCAGATCACGAAGGATACTTGTAGTCTTTGTTTGCTCGCTTAAGATCTTTGTCGGAGCCACTGCACCATGTAGGTTGGTTTGGATAGACTTCCACATATCGGTGAGTTCAGAAAGGTCTTCATGCAGTTCTGCGGTATTTTTCCCTTCGGCAGCAGTACGAACGATCACTCCAAAATTCTTGGGCTTGATAGATTCAACAATACGCTGAAGGCGCTTTCTTTCTTCTGATGAATGGATCTTTCGGGAAACAGCAACAATATCATTAAAAGGTGTAAGCACAACGAAACGGCCAGGGAGTGATATTTCACAACTTAACCTGGGACCTTTGGCGGCTATTGGTTCTTTCAGTATCTGAACGAGGATGTTAGGTTTACCACCCAGCACTTCGTTGATCTTGCCTGTTTTAATGATCTCTGGTTCCACCTGGAACTGGCCAAAGTCAAGACCTTCCGGAGACTTATCATTTATGGTCTGTTGGGTAAACTTCAGCAGGGACTTTGCATAGGGGCTCAGATCTGTATAATGAAGGAAGGCATCTTTTTCATAGCCTACATCCACAAATGCGGCATTTAAGCCAGGAATAAGTTTCTTTACCTTTCCTAAATACAGGTCCCCGACAGCGAAACGGGCATCCGTTTTTTCACTGTGTAGTTCAACTAGCTTTTTATCTTCTAATAGAGCAATCTCTACGCCGTGGGCAGTAGAATTAATTATCAATTCCTTATTCACATTACTACAGCTTTATTAATATGCTTTATGGTAATGCTAATTGCTTGTACCGTACTGCTGCAGTAATTTTTCAAAACTAAATTATAGCGGGGCAAATTGATGGGAGGTGCAAACGGCAATAAGGCAATCAGCTATAAAACAGATAAACCGGGAACAATTCAATTGTTCCCGGCTATGTTTAGAACCAACTATTTCCTTTTCTTATGACGGTTCTTTCTTAATCTTTTTTTACGCTTGTGCGTCGCAATTTTATGACGCTTTCTTTTTTTACCACAAGGCATACTTCGTTAATGTTTTGTATTAATTAAAATGAGTTTATTTATTAAGCTGGCTGATTCTTTTCTCAACCTCTTGTTTTAACCCGGTAGCTTTAATGAATGGCAGGCTTTTGCGGTACCACTCAACGGCTGCAGTCTTGTTTCCCAACTGTTCGTACGTTTCAGCTATTCGGAAAATAGCTTCCAGGTTTCCAGGGTTTTGCCGGGCAACAGTCTGAAAACGCTCATTCGCTTTCTCCAGTTGTCCTGATACAAGGCTTGCTTCACCCAGGGTCATTTGTGCATGTATATTAGTGGAATCTTTATCTGCAACTTCTTTAATAAGCCTGATACCTTCCATTGGGGTGGAAAGCCCTCCATATAAATATACCGCTCCCAAATTCACCTTTGATGAATCGTTTGCCGGATTAATTTTCAAAGAACGTTCAAACAGATCTTTTGATTGAACTGCTTCCCATTGTCTTAATTGAGGATCCTGTTCGTTTTTCAGACCTTCTAAAAACAAGCGGGCTGCAAATGTGAGGGATTTTTCTGAATTTTCCAACCTTGCTGCTTCAGCAGTGTACCATGCGAAGGGGGCAAATACTTTAGCAGTATCTTTCCAGAAGCTAGCCAACTGGTGAAAAAGATGCAATTTTTGATTATTTACATCACCCCTTGAGATGCTGTTTTCCAATTGGCTTAACCTGCTAACCTGTTCGTTGGTTAGACTTTCCTTACTGTGGAATAAAATCGTATCTACAGAGAGCGTTTGGGAAGGAGCAGCAGAAGCCCTGGGCGTAGCCATGCGTTTGTGCTCGCCAAAAAGCTGTTTTTGTGTTGCTGCATATAAGCCAAGAACTAATAGGATAGCGATGCTAAGCGTGATCCACTGAGATCTGTTCATAGAAACCCCTCATTTATCTAAGGGGTGGGCAAAGTTACTCCACAGTAGTGGTTTTCTTTACCTCTGCAACAAATTCTTTAGCGGGCTTAAATGCAGGAATGAAATGCTCCGGAATATGCACAGCTACATTCTTCTTGATATTACGTCCTATTTTGGCTGCTCTTTTTTTAGTTATAAAGCTGCCAAAACCACGGATGTAAATGTTTTCGCCTTTAGAAAGCGAATCCTTGATTTCCTTGAACATAGCTTCAAGCGTTACCAGCACATCCACCTTGGGAATGCCTGTTTTTTCTGAGATCTGGTTGACTAAATCTGCTTTTCTCATAGCAAAGTTTTAGGCGTAATTTGAAGCCAATATAATACAAAAAATAGTGATTGTCAATAAAATAGCGATATTCTTGAATTAATTTACGCACTTATTTTATCTCTGTAAAAAAAATTGGTGAAACAAGGGGACCTAAACGGGAAAGAGAAGCAGATCGATCAAATCTTTGTAAAACGGTTGCTTTACTGGAACAAAAAGGATAATAAGCGAGAGATGCCCTGGAAAGGTGAAAAGGATCCCTATAAGATTTGGCTCAGCGAGATCATATTGCAACAAACGAGGGTAGAGCAGGGCCTCAAATATTATGAAAACTTTATCACTGCATTCCCTAATATACAGGCTCTTGCCAATGCTCCTGATGAAAAAGTCTTCAAACTATGGGAAGGTTTGGGTTACTATTCCCGTTGCAGGAACATTCTTGCTACAGCAAGGCATATTTGCAGAAACCTTGAAGGCGAATTTCCAAAAGATCATGCATCCATATTGCAATTGAAAGGGGTAGGTCCTTACACCGCAGCTGCCATAGCTTCCTTTGCGTACAATTTGCCATTTGCTGTTGTTGATGGAAATGTTTTCAGGATCCTATCCCGCGTTTTTGATATTGAAACACCAGTTGATTCCACCCAGGGAAAAAAAGAGATTAATACGATAGCCCAGGAACTGTTACCACTAAAACGTGCGGGTGAATATAACCAGGCGATCATGGACTTTGGTGCATTAGTATGCAAACCATCGCCAGAATGCAGCCAATGTTTCTTAAATGACCTGTGCAAGGCCTACCTGGTTGGTAAACAGCAACTGTTACCCGTAAAAGAAAAAAGGATTGCCATCAAAGAAAGATGGTTTAATTACGTGGTAGTAAAGTATAAAAATGAAATAGCAGTTCACAAGAGAAATGAAAAAGATATCTGGCAGCAATTGTTTGAATTTGCATTGATTGAAACCGCGGAAAGGTATAATACCAGGCAGGTTTTGCAATTATTTGAAAAGCAATTCGGCATCTCTGAATATACTGTTCAGGACACACCAACGGAAAATACCCAGAAATTAACCCATCAACTCATCCATTTCAGGTTTATAACTATTTCCCTTCCACGAAAACAGCCAATTCCTCATTGTAACTGGATTTCTATAGATAACATGCATGCATTAGCCTTTCCCAGGAGCTTAAAGAAATTTGTTGAAACCCTTTAGTCCGGATTATAAGCTATTTGCTGGCAGTAAATTTGATTAACTTTTTTTAAATTTATGTAGAATAGCCTTTAGACGATTTGTAAACAAGATAAATAGTTATTGTATGAGAGGAGTAAATAGAGTCATGCTTATTGGCAATTTAGGGAAAGATCCGGATGTACAATTCTTAGAAGGAAATATAGGAGTAGCAAAATTTCCATTAGCCACTACAGAAACTTTTAAAGACCGCTCAGGAAAATTGATCTCACAAACAGAATGGCATACCGTGGTTTTATGGAGAGGATTGGCGGAACTGGCTCAAAAGTACCTGCATAAAGGCAGTCTTGTTTACATAGAAGGACGTTTAAGAACCAGGAGTTGGGAAGATAAAGAAGGTAACCGCAAATTCGCCACGGAAGTGGTGGGTGATAACCTGATCATGCTGGATAAGCGTTCTGACGCTGCAGGTCCGGCGGCCGGGGGACACGTGGATTCCGGGTTGGAAGGATTTACAGGCCCTGATGCACCAATAGATGAACCAACTGATCTTTCATTCTAACAAATCTATTATTTTTACTTGTAAATACAGGGCAGGCCTTTGACCTGCCTTTGTGATTTATCTGTTCACCAAAACCTTTGCATTGGATCACTCGTCGGTAAAAAACTATTTATATCATTTCGCCCAGATCGCTCATACAGTAAATCCACAGAGCAGTGTATTCCTGGTAGTTTTATTATTAGTGCTCCTCTTACTAAGCTTTATTACCTCGGGTGCTGAAGTAGCCCTCTTCTCACTTCAAAACAGGGATCTTAATATGCTGAAGACTAAACAGCATGCAGCAGCCCGCCGTATTACCAACCTGCTTGAAGAGCGTAAAGCTGTGTATACCTCGCTGCTGATCGCGGGGGGTGTTTTTAATATCAGCATCATCATCCTGGCCAACTTCCTTCTATCTTCAGTTTTGCATATTGGAACCATCAACCTGTTCCTGCCTGTCAATATTGACATGCTTATCAAAATTATCATCATTGCCTTCGTTATAGTTTTCATTGGTAAGATGTTGCCTAAAGTTTGGGCCACTCAAAATACATTGCGTTTTGCCTATAGTACATCAGCGGTGGTGGAAGCATTGCATTTACTCTTACGCAGGATCAGTTTACGCATGGTAGCCATTGCAGACCAGATCAGTGAGACCAGTGGTGCCAATGAATCTGAAGCTGCAAGCATGAAGGAGCTGGATGATGCAATTGAGATCAATAATGTGCAGACTTCCATCGAAGAAAAGAATATCCTGAAAGGCATCGTTAAGTTCAGTAACATCACCGTAAAACAGATCATGAAATTCAGGCTGGACGTTAATGGAGTAGATTATACCACCAGCTTTCCCGACCTGATTAAAAAAGTTGAGGAGTTACATTATTCCAGGCTCCCTGTTTTCAAAAACAGTTTGGATGAAACCATTGGCATTTTAAATACAAAGGACCTTTTACCTTATTTAAATCAACCGGATTTTGACTGGCACCTTGTGATCAGGCCTACCTTATTTGTGCCTGAGTCAAAATTGATCAAAGACCTGCTCAAGGAATTTCAAACCAAGCGTATACATTTTGCCATCGTTGTGGATGAATTTGGAGGAACCAATGGTATCGTTACCATGGAGGATATACTGGAGGAGATCATTGGTGATATCAGGGATGAATTTGATGAAGAGGAGAATGCTATCAGAAAACTGGACGATGTTACCTATATAGCAGATGCCAAGATCATGTTATATGACCTTTGCCGTGCTATGAGCCTTCCCATTGATACCTTCGACCAGGTGAAAGGCGAAAGCGATTCGCTGGCCGGCCTGGTATTGGAAATTGCTGGTGAATTTCCTGCCATTAATGAAGTTGTGTCCAGCGGTGATTTTGATTTTACTGTTTTGGAAACAGAAAGGAACAGAATTAAAACAGTAAAGATTTTCATTAACCATGAAGCTTAGTTTTCTTTTAGCCTTATTGGGTTTCGTTATTATTAGCTGTAATAGTGAATACACGCAAAAGCCCCGGGGATACTATAAGATTGACCTGCCAAAGAAACAATACCAGTTGTTTGAGCAGCCGGGCTATCCTTATTCATTTGAATACCCTGTATATGGTAAGATCATTAAAGATTCCTTATTCTTTGATGAAAAAGCAGAGAACCCTTACTGGATAAATATTGATTTCCCTACGCTGAACGGCAGGTTTTATATCTCTTACAAGGAAATAGGTAAGAATAAATTTGATTCACTGGTAAATGACGCATATACCCTTTCTTACAAGCAGCATACATACAGGGCATCGGCCATTGAGCCTGAACCCTTTACCACTGCTTCAGGGATCGAAGGTGTATTTTTCACTTTGAAAGGTAATGCAGCCACCTCCAGCCAGTTCTTTGCCACTGATACAGTGAAGCATTTTTTGAGGGGCGCATTATACTTTAATGTAACACCTAATGAAGATTCATTGGCTCCGGTTACCAATTTCCTGCGTGAAGACCTTCGGCATCTCATCAACACACTTCGCTGGAAATAATTGACATTAAATAATAACCATTGTCATTATTTAACTATCAAACACGTGAATGCCTGTGTGCTCCGGTATATAATCGTGATGAAAATTAAATATCCCGTTAATACGCTTTATCACTGCCACAGGGAAGATTACCTTTGTTAAAACCTTTTTTGTGATTGCAATTGATAAAATATTGGTCAGTGATGAAGTGGTAGAGGCTCAATTTGTTTGCGACCTTCATAAATGTAAAGGTGGCTGTTGTGAAGATGGAGACGCCGGCGCACCTCTTCTGCCTGAAGAAAAGAAGTTACTGGATGAAAATTTTGGAGTGATCAAACCTTACATGACCCGCGAAGGCCTCCAGGAAATAGAAAGGCAGGGAAAATATTTATATGACCGGGAGTTTGGATGGGTAACACCTACTGTCAATGGCAAGATCTGTGCGTATGGCTACAGGGATAAGCAAGGCATTATTAAATGCTCTATAGAGCAGGCCTGTAATGATGGTAAATTAGAATGGAAAAAGCCAATAAGCTGTCACCTTTACCCCATTAAGCTCACAAAAAGCAAGGAATACACAATGCTCAATTATGAGCCCAGGGAGACCATGTGCAAACCCGCCTGCACTTTAGGTAAGAAATTAAAATTACCTGTTTACAAATTTTTAAAGGAAGCGATCGTTCGTAAGTTTGGAAATGATTTTTATGATGCCCTTCACCAGGTGGCGATAGAGCATTTTGATGAACAAAAGAAGTAACCATGTCTGAGCAATCTTTGGATTTCAACGCAAAAAGCGCCATCAAGGCAGCCGACAGGGACCATCGTCGAAAGATCAACTTCAATATGTCACGCTACAATGCTGTTGTACCTATGGGAAAGCAGCAATTCAAAGATGTGCACCTGGCGCGGGAAAAAGCAAAGAATATTAAGTGGAAGGCCATTGAAACGCTTGATAAGCAACTCGAAAACTTCGAAATGCAGATCAGCAGGAGAGGAGCTAAAGTGATCTGGGCAGAGACTGCAGATGAAGCCTTAGCTGAAATTTTAAAAATTTGCCAGGCCAAAAAATGCTCCACTATAGTTAAGAGCAAGAGCATGGTTACAGAGGAGATACACCTGAATCATTTCCTTGAAGAAAATGGTATTGAAAGCGTGGAGACCGACCTTGGCGAATACATCCAGCAATTGGATGGTGAGCCACCTTACCATATTGTCACACCTGCCATGCACAAAAGCAAGGAAGATGTGGCCAGGGTGTTTGCCCATAAATTAGGCACTTCTCCCCACCTGACACCAACCCAGCTTACCCTGGTTGCAAGGGAAAAATTGCGTGAAAAATATACTGAAGCACAAATAGGAATAACAGGAGCCAATTTTATCATAGCAGATATTGGCGGCATTGCTGTTACTGAAAATGAAGGGAATGCGCGTCTCAGTTCTGCCTTCCCCAAAACCCATATTGTAATTGTTGGCATCGAAAAAGTATTGCCTTCCATTACCGACCTTGGATTATTCTGGCCCTTGCTGGCCACCTATGGCACAGGACAAAAGGTTACAGTGTACAATTCTATCATCTCGGGGCCCCGGCAGGTGAATGAGAACGATGGCCCCACTGAAATGTTTGTGATACTTTTGGATAATGGCCGTACCAACCTCTTAGCCAATGAAAAGGCAAGGGAAGCATTATACTGTATCCGTTGCGGCGCCTGCCTGAACGCATGCCCGGTTTATAAAAATATAGGTGGACATACTTATGGAACCACGTATAGTGGCCCTATAGGTTCCGTCATTACACCACACCTTCGGAATATGGATGAATGGAAGCATTTGAGTTATGCTTCTTCACTATGCGGAAACTGTACCGAAGTTTGTGCGGTTAAAATAAACCTGCACGAATTGCTGCTTGAAAACCGTCATGAGGCGGTTGACGAAGGAGCTGCATCCTTTGGAGAAAAGATGGCCTGGAGGTTCTGGAAAAAGGCTATGTTGAACAGGAAAATTATGAATATGGGTTCAGCGCCTATAAAAACCTGGGTGGTCAATAGCTTTGTAAAAGAATGGAAGAAGAACCGAAGTGAACTCCAATTTCCTAAAAAATCCTTCAATCAATTGTGGAAAGAAAGAAATAACCTGTAATGATCTTTGCAGCTCTGATCTTTAGTCATAGTATTACTCCAAGACTGGAATATATAGCTGCTTTCCTTTCAAGATATTACGGAGCCTTATTTAAATTGACCAGTGATGAAGATGGTTATATAAAATCGGGCTGTTTATGCAAGATCAATTACAGCTACCATCCTCTAGATAAGGGGGAGATATGGATGCATTCACATGCCCTGCTGACTGAATCCGCCATTCATCCTGTAAAGCTTGAGCTATTTGATCATGCGCCATTTTCGGGTGCGCCTGGTAGCTATAAGGCATTTTTTAAAACAGAAGGGAATACGGGCTTTGACCTTTTTGCTGCTATCTTTTTCCTGATCACCAGGTACGAAGAATATTTACCACATAAAAAAGATATGTATGGCAGGTATGCCCATGTGAATTCTTTCGCTTTTAAAGAACAATTTCTTTCAGAGCCTTTGGTGAACACCTGGCTTGAAGATTTCAGGATCTTACTGGCAGAACGGGACCCTTTATTTCGAAAGAATATACCTTCATTTACATTCACGCCTACCTATGATATTGACATGGCCTGGAGTTATATGCACAAGGGGTTAAAAAGGAATGGAGGCGCTTTTTTAAAATCATTTGTAAAAGGTAGTTGGCGTTCTGTATCTGAAAGATCTAAAGTGCTCAGGGGAAAACAGCCAGATCCTTACGATTCCTACGAATGGATGGAGGCTTTGCATAGTCAATATCAATTGGATCCCATTTATTTTTTCCTTGTTGCACATCAACCTGGTAAGTATGATAAGAATATTTCTCTGCATAACCAGGCATTCAAAGAATTGATCAGGAATACAGCTGACAAATATAAAGTTGGATTACACCCTTCCTGGCATAGTGGAGATGTACCGCATTGGTTGATCAGGGAAAAAGAATGGCTGGAACATACTTCAGGCAAGGCCATTAATTCATCAAGACAACATTATATCCGTTTTGAATTGCCCCAAACATACCGGAGGCTGATCACCGCAGGTATCAGGAATGACTATTCCATGGGATATGGCAGTATCAACGGATTCAGGGCTTCTATAGCCTCTTCCTATTACTGGTATGACCTTAAAAATGACGAAGCTACCAACCTGCTTATTCATCCTTTCTGCTTTATGGACGCCAATTCATTTTATGAGCAGGGACAAACGGCAGATGAAGCTGCCAAAGAACTTGCCAGGTATTATGAAACTATTCGTGCAGTAAATGGTACCATGATCACGATCTGGCACAATAGCTTTTTAGGCAATGCAAAGGAATTTAATGGCTGGCGGGAAATTTACCAAATGTTCATAGAAAAGATTAACAGCGATCTCATTTCAGCTTGATGATGGACCTGTTCACGAGGTAAACACCGTACAAAGTGACCAGTACACCCGCAATGATAAAAGGTGTCAGCATTTCTCCAAAAAGGATCCATCCTAATATAACAGCCACTATCGGGTTGATATACGCATAAATGGAAACCTGTTCGGTTGGTAGATTTTGCAAAGCATATAAATAGGCAATAAAGGAAATTACCGAACCAAAGACCACCAGGTAGGCAATGCCCGTCCATGATTGCCAGGGTATTTCTTTATACGGTAGGGCATCATTAGATATATGGGAAACTCCGATAAGGGCAATTCCTGAAATGAACATTTGTAACCCAAGGCCAAAATAGGGATTGAAGATGGCAGCATGTTTTTTGGTGTAGAGAGTGCCAAACGCCCAGGACCATGTAGCTGCTACTGAAAGAAAAATACCCAACCTGAAATCTCCAATGAAAAAATCATTCAGATGTTCATAGAAGATGATGCAAATACCAACAAATCCTATTAAAAGGCCTGTGATCGTTTTCTTATTTAGCCTGGAATGGGAAGAGAACAATCCTATGACCACCAGCCATAAAGGAAAAATGGCACCAATAATTGATCCTAAGCCTGCTGAAATAAACTTAACTCCCCAGGTGGATAGGCCATTGCTCAGCGTAAAATTGAGAAAACCCAATACGAAGATGGTTATCCATTCTTTGCCCCTGGGAAATTTAGCTCCTTTAAATAAAAAGAACAGGATATAACAGGTGCCTCCAAAAAACTGTCGCATGCCTGCCATTTGGAGAGCCGGCATATGACTTACTGCTTCCTTGGATGCTACCCAGGTAGTGCCCCAAAAGAAACAGACCAATGCCAGCGCAATAAATGCTTTGACCTTTGTGCCCTGCTTCTTAAAATTAAAAGGATTCAGGTAAGTAAAATACCGTAAAGGAACATTACTCTTCCGGTCAGGATCAAGGGAAGTTAAGTTAGGTTCCTTATTGTTCATTTATTTTACTGTGGCGCCTATTACATCGCCTTTAAAAATCCTGAGTTGTTTTGGTTTCGTTGCAATCCTTGTTACACTGCTCTTAAAAGCTGCGTATCAATGCCGGAAATGTCTCATGCCAGTCATTACCATTGCCAGGTTGTTAGCCTTACAATATTCAATACTGTCTTTATCTCTTATTGATCCTCCGGGTTGAATGAATGCTGTAATACCTGCCTCGTGCCCTAATTGTACACAGTCATTAAAAGGGAAGAAAGCATCACTGGCCATCACTGCACCGTTCAGGTCAAAATGAAATTGTTTGGCTTTTTCCACAGCATGACGCAGGGCATCTATGCGGCTGGTCTGCCCACAACCTTTTCCAACCAATTGCTGGTTTTTCACCAGTGCGATGGCATTAGATTTCAAATGTTTGCATACCAGGTTGGCAAATTCAAGATCTTTTCTTTCGGCTTCGGTAGAGCCACGGGCTCCAACTTCTTCCCATTTTTCAAAATTGCCCTTGTCCTTCTGCTGTTGCAGTGTTCCGTTTACAGCATTTTTATAAATATTATGGGTCGTGTTGGTATTCTTCAGTTGCAACAATATCCTGTTCTTTTTAGATTTCAATTTATCCAGCGCATCTGAACTAAATGATGGTGCGATCAATACTTCAAAAAATATTTCGCTGATAGCATCTGCAGTAGCCCCGTCAACCTCTTTGTTGCAGACCAAAACACCGCCAAACGCGCTTTCAGGATCACCTGCCAGTGCATCTTTCCATGACTCAAATACTGTATCTCTTGATGCTATGCCACAGACATTGGTATGCTTGATAATGGCAAATGTGGTACCCAGAAATTCCTGTATCAGTTCTATGGCAGCATCAATATCAACCAGGTTGTTGTAAGATATTTCCTTTCCATGCAACTGGTCAAAGCATGCGGAAAGGTCTCCAAAAAATACTGCCTGTTGATGTGGATTCTCCCCGTAACGCAATGGACTCTGAGGACCGCTGCCAATTACGTTTAATGGAGCATCCTGGTGGAAATAATTATGAATGGCAATATCATAATCTGCAACTATACTGAAGGCCCTGGCTGCAAAACTACGCCGTTGATCAAGCCTTGTTTCACCGTTTTGTTGTTGTAATATGTCTATTAATTTCTGGTAATCATCTTTTGATGCCACTACGGTTACATCACTGAAATTCTTAGCAGCTGCCCGTATCATGCTGGGACCACCAATATCGATCTTTTCAATGATCAGTTTTTCTTCATTTGTCTGTGCTACAGTTTCCTGGAAGGGATACAGGTCTACAATAACCAGGTCAATGACCGGGATATTATATTGTTTCATTTCTTCCAGGTCCGTTTCATTATCCCTGCGTCCAAGGATTCCACCAAATACCGATGGATGAAGCGTCTTTACACGTCCGCCCAAAATCGATGGATAGGTGGTCAGCTCTTCAACTGGAACAACACCAATGCCAAGATTCTGAATATAATTTTGAGTTCCGCCTGTGGAATAAATGGTTACCCCGTGGTTGTGAAGTTCTTTTACCAATGGCTCCAGACCTTCTTTATAAAAAACAGATATGAGTGCAGAGGAAATTTTCTTGTTCATGGAAATTGATTGAGCAATTCAGTTTACCTGGAATATAAGAGCCGCAAAGGTACTCCACTGCATTTTTACCACAAAAGTGGAAAATATACAATGGTGGATAACTAAAGAGATAACTTAACAATGAAGTAGTATTTCACTGCTATATAAATCAGCATTCTAGAGTTCCAGTATATAGGCGCCTTTTTCTGTTACATTAAAACATGGGATGTGGAGAGAATCGCAATCATGTTGCCACAGCCTTGCTTTCCAGTCTGGCACTGAGCCGTCAATCACCACCTGCCCGGGTCGGCCAGTTGCAATTAATTTCGAAATATACAACCGTGGGTTTTTAGAAAGGATCAACAGGTCAACATTTGTTTTTTGTGGAAAGATTGTAGGGTTCTGCCCATCAATTATGAAGATATATTTACCCTGCACCTCCAGATTTTTGGCCTGTACAGGTATTTCCTGGTTCCATGCCACTCTTTGTATTAACCTCGAAGGTTGTAAATGAAAGTTCCTGTTGAAATTATCATAAAGCAATTCTGAATCTCCTATGAAGTTGTATTGCATTCCCTGAATAATATCTATGGCCTGCAACTTTGGCACATTATAAACTATGATTCTTTTTTGTTGACCAGCCTGTATAAACGAAATGGATCTCAACCCCATAAATAGCAGTGAACTAAACACAGCCAGGTACAATAAATGTCTTTTTCTGTTAAGAAGCCAGTAACTAGCGCTAAGTATCAATATCACCAGCAGGGTTGCCTGTAATGGAGTGATCGATAAACCTTTCCATAATGCGAAGGGCATATCATTCCATTGTTCAATATAGCTGTTCATCCAATAGATAAGCCAGTGCAATAACTTTCCCGTGGCTTGTGCTAATGGCGTAATAAAAAAGAAAGCACATAAAAATATTTCACCAAAAAGTATAACACTTGATAGGGGCACTGCCACTATATTGGTAATTAGGAAAAGTAAAGGCAATTGGTGAAAATGATATATGCTGACAGGTAAAGTAAGTAGCTGCGCAGCTAAAGTAATAGCCACCAGCTTCCAGAAAAAATCAATGCCTTTATTGGTAAAATAGAACCAGTTATATATAGGTTTGTAAAAAGCACTGATGCTAATAACTGCCGCGTAGGAAAGTTGGAAGCCTGCATCCCATAACCAGAAAGGATCATAACAAAGCAAGACAAAAGCAGACAGGGCAAGGTTGTTATATACTTTGCTTTGCCGTGAAATAATTTCTCCCAGAGCAAGAAATGAAAACATAACCGCCGAGCGCATTACGGAAGGCTGGGCACCTGAAAGAATGCTAAATAGCCATAAGGATGAAAGTATGATGATAAGTCGTAACCATTTAGACCATTTATTTTTTGCAAGAGGCTGGGTAAGCAGTAATAATAACCAGTAGATCAATCCAAGGTGAAGTCCCGAAATGGCAATGATATGAACTACACCAGTATTGGTATAGGATTGCACCAGGCTTTTGTCCAAATCATTCTTATAGCCAATCAATAGGGCAGATGCCAGGCCTTGTTCTTTTTCACCGTCAATGTATTTTTTGATGGTACGAATGACCCATTCCCTGCTATCAAAAATAAATGTCTCAAAAGCTGTTTGGGATTGGTTTAACAATACAAAATCATTTGCTGTCAAATACGCCTGGTGGGTAATGCCCTGGAATAAACAATACTGTTTGTAATCAAAACTGCCCGGGTTGCCTGTGTTTTTTATTTCCTGTAGTTTGTTTTTGATCAGGATCTGTGATCCGAAGCTGAGTGTTTTGAATGCCTGATCTTTTTGAAAATACAAAATCACTTTACCCTGGCTAGCTTCCATTTTTTCCTTGTCCTTTATAGCTTGTATGGTGCCTAAAGCCTTAAAAGAGTTGGGCTTTACCTGTAAAGGCTCTTCAAGTTTAACCAAAATATACCCGGCATGGCTGGCATGGCCAAACCAATCCCCGGAATGCCTGATATCTTTTACAAACACCAGCAAGCATCCAAAAATGATGCAGAGCAGGTTTATACTTATTCCATTAAGTGTTTGAAACCTGAATTTATTTTTTAAGGTTAGAATGGAAAATATACTTACTGCCAGGATGCAAACTACAATTCCAAATTGCAACCAGGAGGCCCTGAACTGTGCATGCCATTGAATCATAATACCAACGGCCAGGGGAATAAGTAGCCGCACAAATGGCGCTTCTTTCCAGGCTGGTATTCTTGGAGGCATTCTGAAAGATAAAATGCCTGTTGTTATTTTTCAACCCTTTTTCTCGTGGTTGTCAATAAATATATCATTGAGACTATGGCAGCTGCCGCGGTAACCATGAATGTCGATTTGCTTCCAAAACCTGTCCACAATGCTCCTGCAATGACGCTTGCCAGTAATGTGCAAAGGCTTTCGCAGGATGTGTAAAACCCTACTGCGGTGCCCGTGTTGGCATTATGGGCTGTATTAGTGATCCATGCTTTAGCTATGCCTTCTGTGGCTGCCGCATAAAAACCATAAAGGACAAAGGCTCCTCCAATGACCCAGACCGAATGGGTGGTTCCGAAAAGATAGTAGACAAGCGCAAAAACAGAAAGGCCCGAGACCAATACCTGCCTGATGCCAATTCTGTCGGCAAGCATACCCAGAGGGAAGGAGGCCAATGCATACACCAGGTTATATAATATATATGCGCCAATAGTCAGTTGATCGCTACCGGTTACTTCCCTGGTTTTTAAAAGCAAAAAAATATCAGAACTGTTAAAAAGCGCAAGAAACAATAAACCTATGACCACTCTCTTAAATTCAGGTGTTGCGATTTTCCAGTATTTGAAAAAAGAAAAGAAATTTCCTTTTCCCAGCGTAGATGATTGTTGGGGTGATTCTTTTATTAGAAATACCAGCAAAACAGAAACAAGTCCCGGAATGAAGGCAATGAGGAAAATATAGGTGTAATTATGCGGGTAAAAGAACAGGAGTGCCAGGGCAATGATGGGGCCTATAGCCGCTCCCAGGGTATCCATGCCCCGGTGAAAGCCAAAAACCCGGGCCTTGGTTTCAGGCGTGGCATTTTGTGACAACAAGGCATCCCTGGCAGCGGTTCGTAATCCTTTTCCCAGCCTGTCCACCGTTCTTGCCAGGAAGATCCAGAAGGGAAATGTAAAGGCAGCCATCATAGGTTTGGATATGGCACTCAGAAAATATCCTCCTTTAATAAAGGGTATGCGCAATCCTTTTTGATCACTTAATTTCCCAAAATATCCTTTACTGATACCGGCGGTAAAATTGGCTACACCTTCCAGGATGCCTATTAATAACACCGAAAATCCGATCTCTTTCAGGTAAACAGGTATCACCGGGTACAGCATTTCGCTGGCTATGTCTGCAAACAGGCTTACCAGCGATAGGATCAAAACCGTCCTGTTGATCACTTTCATTCTCCAAATGTAGGGGCTTGAAGACCAAAAAAGGTAATGCGGGGACCTGGTCTAATGCACGTAATCGTTTTCTACATCAATACCATATACAATTGCAAACAGCATGGATGGATCCTTCTATCCTTCCTTATAGCTTCGCCCTATCTACTCCCAGTCTAAGGTATGGATACTCCGTGCTCGCACGGAGTATCCATACCGTTCCTATGCCTTTGATAGGAAGTAGCCAGGGAGTAGACGGGAAGAAAGTATAATTTATTAAGCCTACTCGTAGGAAGATATCTTCAATTTTACCAACTGACTTTAGCCCGGTTTATGGTCCTGTAAATATGTTGACTGGTTGAACAATTAATCCTTTGAAGAAACGTTGCGATGATTTTTGCTCGTAATTAATTGATATTCTTCAAAAAAATGTGCTGCCAGTGCTGCTTTTAACTTTGACATTTCAATTTATTTCTTACAACTTTGCACACAACCTTCAAAACATTAAATCCAATACAGAAGCATGGGACTTTTTAATTGGTTCACGCAAGAAATAGCAATAGACCTAGGAACAGCCAATACCCTGATTATTCATAATGATGAAGTGGTGGTAAACGAGCCTTCCATTGTAGCGCTGAACCGAAATAACCCGAAAGAAGTTTTGGCCGTTGGAAAACGTGCCTTAATGATGCATGAAAAAACCCACGAAAGCATTAAGACCATTCGCCCGCTCAAAGACGGTGTTATCGCCGATTTTAACGCAGCCGAACTGATGCTTCGTGAAATGATCAAATTGGTTTACCCCAAAAAGCCTTTATTTCCCCCCAGCTGGCGCATGATGATCTGCATCCCATCTTCTATTACAGAAGTGGAGAAGCGTGCTGTCAGAGACAGTGCCGAGCAGGCAGGAGCTAAAGAAGTTTACCTGATTCACGAGCCTATGGCTGCTGCCCTGGGTATCGGAATTGACGTGGAGGAACCTGTTGGTAACATGATCATTGATATAGGTGGGGGTACAACCGGTATTACCGTTATTGCCCTGGCTGGTATTGTTTGCGATCAATCCATTCGTATTGCCGGTGATGAATTTACCGCGGATATAATGGAGGCTTTGCGTAGGTACCATAGCTTATTGATCGGTGAAAGAACTGCTGAACAGATCAAAATTCAGATAGGCGCAGCCATGAAAGACCTGGATAATCCGCCGGATGATATCCCTGTAAACGGTCGTGACCTGGTAACAGGTATTCCCAAACAGATCATGGTAAGCTACCAGGAAATAGCCGAAGCACTTGATAAAAGCATCTTTAAAATAGAAGAAGCGGTACTGAAAGCCCTGGAACAAACTCCTCCTGAACTGGCCGCTGATATTTATCGCCGCGGCTTATACATTACTGGGGGTGGCGCGCTGCTGAAAGGCCTGGATAAACGCCTGAGCCAGAAGATCAAACTACCAGTGCATGTAGCCGATGATCCATTGAAAAGTGTTGTTCGCGGAACTGGGTTAGCTTTAAAGAACTATGATCGTTATCCCTTTGTCATGAGATAATTTATGAAGCTCTGAGACATAGTTTTTCATGGCCTTTGCCGTGAGTATGTCTTATAAAATCCTGAATTCTATAGCCAGTGCGCAATATTTTTCTATTTATCCGGAGGTATTTTACCTTTTTAGCCTTCCTGGTGCTGCAAATCTTTTCACTTTGGATGTTGTTTAATTATAACCGCTTTCATCGTACGGTAGGATTGGGGATGGCTAACCAGTTCACTGGTGTAGTAAATACCCAGGTGGATAGGCTAGATGATTATTTTCACCAGGGTGAGGAAAATAAAAGGGTGCACCGGATGAATGACTCCCTTCTCAATTTATTACATAATAATTTCACTATTCCCGATACAGGAAAAAGAGCCATTGCGGATACCATCCTGGTTGATTCCACTAAAAGGGTCCGCAGGTATTATTGGCTGGATGCAAAAGTGGTGTACAATACCATCAATTTCGATCGCAATTACCTGCAGTTGGACCGTGGATCAAAGTATGGGATCAAGGATAACATGGCCGTACTAAGTTCCGATGGCTCCGTGGTAGGTGTGGTGGTTAATGAGAGCCCTAATTTCAGCCAGGTAATGAGCTTGCTGCATGTGCAAAGTTCCGTAAGCGCTTCGCTGAAAAATACAGGCGAATCTGGCAGGATCAAATGGGATGGAAAAGACCCCAAAGCTGTTTACCTGGAGGGCATACCCAAAAATATTGCAGTGAAACTGGGTGATACTGTCGTCACCAGTAAATATTCTTACAATTTCCCTCCTGATAAATTAATAGGCACAATTAGCGGTATCGGAAATGATCCTGCCACCGGTTTTTACCTCTTAAAGGTTCGGCCAGCAGTCAACTTCAATAATGTGCAACAGGTTTTCGTGGTAGATAATTTACAGAGGGAAGAGCAGTTGCAACTGGAAAAGGAAACAGAAAAAAAGATAGAACAGCAAAAAAGAACTACTAAGTGAGTGATCTGGTAAAAAATATATTCAGGCTAATTGTATTCGTGCTGGTACAGGTTTATGTATTAAATAAAATACCTCACCTCCATCGGTTTATAGTCCCTTACCTGTATTTCCTTTTCATTATCTGGCTGCCTTTCAGTATTTCCAGGCCAGGATTGTTACTTACTGGTTTTGCAGCAGGCCTGTTGCTGGATTATTTTACCAATACACCCGGTCTCCACGCTGCTGCCTGCGTGCTGATTGCCTATATCAGGCCATTCATAATTACTTTATTGATACCAAAGGATACGGCAGAATTCAATTACCGCGAACCAACGCCCCGGGCCATGGGATGGGCACCGTATGGAGTGTATATATTGGTGATGGCCTTATGCCATAATACCTATTTGTTATTACTGGAATTCCTGCATTTTGGTAATTTTCTTGATTTTCTGTTGAAGATCCTGACCACTACTGCCATAAGTTTATTATTGATCTTTACTACAGAACTATTGTTTCCGCGCAGGGTAAAATTCAGAACCAATACCGCCTGATATCAACCCGGAAAGTTTCGTTATTATTCAATAACACTATCCATACAGACTGTGATTTATGGTTATTTCTCACTATATCATTCACAATTAAATAAAAATACAAGCTTCATAGGCTGAAGCTGCCAGCTATAAATGGTAATATAGCTGCCTTTTGTTTATTTCGCCAGCTTTCACTGTTAAGGGGTATTTTGCAGGACGTTATTTTAATTTTACAAAAAAATAAGACAAGTTCTTGTCTTCTTGTTTTTGCATATCCCCAAACCTTTACCAAATTTGCATAGCAGTCTTACGAAACTATTTTTTGACTTCGGTATAATCAATGCCTGTGTTTAACCAATCTAGGAGTTATATCATCCGCCTTATTTTCATTGTTGCCTTCCTGGTGATGCTAGGCCAGCTATTCAACCTTCAAATTGTTTCCAGTAAATATCAAAAGCTGGCAGCAGATAATGCTATTTTTAAAAAGACAGTTTACCCATCGAGGGGGATCGTATTTGACAGGAAGAAAAAGGCCATCGTTAACAATGTGCTGATGTATGATCTTATGGTGACGCCTTCAGAGGTGAAAAATGTGGATACTGCTTACCTCTGCCAGTTGCTGGAAATAGACACGGCTGAATTTAAGAACAGGATCATTGAAGCAATTGTCAAGAACGGACGTTACCGTCCTTCCTCATTTGAAGGATTGCTGACGCAGGAAAAATATGCGCGTTTGCAGGAAAACATGTGGCGTTTTGAAGATAAAGGTTTCTACCTGCAGGACAGGCTGGTGCGAACGTTTCCTTTCAATGCCGGGGCACACTTTATGGGCTACACTGGTGAAGTAGATTCTGGTATCATCGCCCGGTCTGAAGGATTTTACCTTCCAGGTGATTACGTGGGACGAACAGGTCTCGAAGCATATTATGAAAAAGTGCTGATGGGACAGAGAGGTTTACAATATTTGATCAAGGACCACCGGAACCGGCTGGTCGGATCTTATGATAATGGATCACTTGACCAAAAAGCGGTTTCGGGAAGGGGATTGAATACCTATGTGGACATCGAGGTGCAACAACTGGCAGAGAAATTACTTACCAATAAAATTGGGGCCATTATAGCTATTGAGCCAAAAACCGGAGGCATCATTGCCATGGCCTCAGGACCTACTTTCAACCCTAATGATCTTACAGGTGCCAATTTTAAAAAGACCTACGGAAAGTTCGTACTGGATGTTTCCCGTCCTTTATTAAACAGGGCAATCAAGGGACAATATCCGCCAGGGTCCACGTACAAACCCATTGGTGCACTTATAGGCCTTGATGAAGGAGTTATCAACCAAAACTCCGGTATAGGTTGCACAGGTGCCTATTACGGTTGTGCAAGGCCAGTGCGCTGCACGGAAAAATGGGCCGGTCATTCAGGAAACCTGCGACAGTCCATTGCCCATTCGTGTAATTCATTCTTCTCCATGACCTATCGCCTAACAGTGGATAATCCGAAGATCGGTAATGTGAAAAAAGGATATGCCAAGTGGAAGGAATATATGAACGCATTTGGTTATGGTAATCCCCTTGGCGTTGACCTTCCCAGCGAAGACAGGGGAAATATCCCGGATACTTCAAGATATAATAAGGTGTACAGGGGATCCTGGAATTCCTGTACCAATGTTACATTGGGAATAGGACAGGATATGATGCTGGCTACACCTGTACAGATTGCCAATGCCATGTGCATCATTGCCAACAAGGGTTATTTTTATACCCCTCATTTTGTAAAGAATATTGAAAGTGAAACAAAAGAGGATAGTATTTTAAACCGCTTCAGGGATAAACACCAGATACCTGTACATATATCCAACAGCGATTACGAGGATGTAATTGATGGTATGGAGGATGTAACTATTGTAGGTACTGCGGCAGGTATACCAAAGATCCCGGGTATAAATATTTGTGCTAAAACAGGAACGGCTGAAAATAAGATTGTCCTTGATGGAAGGGCCTTGCAGCTAAAAGATCACTCCCTGTTTGCCTGCTTTGCGCCTCGCGAAGATCCAAAGATCGCTATTGCTGTTATCGTTGAAAATGGAGGATTTGGATCTACCTGGGCTGGCCCAATGGCTTACCTGATGATTGAAAAATATTTAACTGATTCTCTTCGTGCAGACAGGGCGAAAGAGGTGGATAGAATAGCAGCAGCCAATCTTATGCCGGGGTATCTGCCACGGTTACAATATAAAGAGGATTCAGTGAGAGCCTATTTTTACTTTAACCTCACCCAGGATAGTAATTATATCAAAAAATATTTACGCAAAGGCTATACTCCTGCACCTATAAAAAAAGAGCAGGATACACCAAAGACCAAAATAGTGTATCGCAAACCTGAACTTTTTGAACCCGAAAAAGGCTTTATAATCAAAAAGAAAAATTCAACTGTATAATGAATCGCAATGATACGGGTATATCGAAAGGGATAGATGTGAGCCTTATATGGTTGTACCTATTGCTGGTAATAGTGGGGATCATGGCCATTTTTGCAGTGACCTATAAAGAAGGAGATGCCGTAATGGCCAGCTTCTTTTCTTTCAAGACGGATTACAGCAAGCAGATGTATTACTTTTTCATCGCTTTTGTACTGGGCATATTTATATTACTGACGGATAGTAAATTCTTCACTGCTACGGCCAACATATGGTATGCCCTGGGCATTGTGTTATTGCTGCTTGTATTTCCTTTTCACTCAAGAGTAAAGGGAACTGAATCCATCATTCGCTTTGGAGGTTTCCAGTTCCAGCCAGCTGAATTCTGTAAAGTATGTGTATGCCTGGCCCTTGCCAAATATCTTTCACTTCCCAATCTTGATTTTAGCAAGACAAGATCACAACTTATTGCTGCAGGGATTGTTTTATTGCCCTCCATGCTGACCATATTGCAAAGTGAAACCGGCTTGGCGCTGGTATATTTTTCTTTTTTTATTGTCATGTACCGCGAAGGTTTACCTGCCACTGTGCTTGTTGTTGGATTTTCTTTGGCTGCCCTTGTAGTAGCAACTCTTCTTGTAGATAAGAATATCCTGGCAGTAGCGCTGACCGTTGTAGCTGCATTGGTAGGCTATGTTATTTACAGGCAATCGAGAAGAAAAAGAGGCATACTCACCAAGGTGGTCTTTATATGGATCATCTGTGTAGGCATTCAACGATTTGGAGTCCCCTTTGTATTCCAACGGGTGATGCAGCCTTACCAGGTGGAACGTATATTCAGCACCATTGGCCGGGATATTCCGGAAGAATACAAAAAGCCAGGAAGTAAGCAGGAACTTCAAAAGCCAGGCAAGAAAGATGTTGACTATAATGTGAAACAATCAAAGATTGCGATAGGCTCCGGAGGTTTCACCGGTAAAGGTTTACTTAAAGGAACACAGACACGATATGATTTTGTACCGGAACAGCGTACGGATTTTATATTTTGCACCATTGGCGAAGGTTTTGGCTTTATAGGCACCACGGTGTTGTTAGGTATCTATATGTTACTGCTTTTTAGAATAGTAGCTGTAGCGGAAAGGCAAAGAAGTGTTTTTAGCCGTTGTTATGCATATGGTGTGGCGGCTGTGCTTTTTTTCCATGTGACGATAAATATTTGTATGACCATTGGGCTGGCCCCGGTAATTGGTATACCCCTTCCCTTTATCAGTTATGGTGGTACCGCTTTATTGACATTCACCATACTATTATTTATCCTTATCAGGCTCGATGCTGACAGGCAAATGGTGTTGAGGTAATGGTAGTTTTAATGTAATTATTCTGATGAAAGTTATTCCACTCTCCGAAGGTTCTTTTACTATTGATAAAACGAAACTCTTTGTTCCATTTGAAGAAGGTGAACATATCCTGAATGAACGTCCAATTGGGAGTTTGCTGGTGGAGATACAGCCATTTGTAGTCATCACTACAAAAGATATTTTGCTACTGGACACCGGCCTTGGGTTTAATGACAGCACACATGGCAAAATGCAGCTTCATGCCAATCTTGAAAAGGAAGGTATTAAACCAGGACAGGTAACCAAAGTGTTGATGTCGCATTTGCATAAAGACCATGCAGGAGGTATCAGCATGGAAAATGATCATTCAAGGCTTAGCCTTCCCAATGCTACTTATTATGTGAAAAGAAGAGAATGGGAGTTTGCTATGGAGAAAGGTTCCCCCTCATTTATTCCTGAAGAGATAGAAGTATTGGGTAAATCCGGGCAGGTGCAGTTCCTTGACAATGATGAAGGTTTAATAGATGATTATATCAGTTACCGTCATACTGGTGCACACTCACCATTTCACCAGGTATTTTGGATACGTGATGACAATCAAACCATATTCTTTGGAGGTGACGACGCACCTCAGTTACAACAAATGAAAGTGCGGTATAAAACCAAATATGATTACCACCCCGAGCAGGCCATGAATCTCAGGAGAGAATGGTGGGAGCAGGGTAACAAGGAAGGATGGACCTTCCTTTTTTATCATGATATTAAAGCCCCTGTATTTACACGTCCCTTAACTGACCCCAGGTTATAAAGCTTTTCCTTGTAAATTATTATTCAACAGCAAAGCCAAGCTTTCGTTCTATTGCTTTTGGAAGTTGGGGCAACCTTCTTCTTTCTATCAGGAAGGAGTTTAACTGTGCGATCTCCTTGAATATGTAATGTTTGTCTGCAGCTGCTTTAAGGTAGTCCTTGCCAGAACTTCCTCCTGTGCCGATTCGGGTACCAATCATACGGTGCACCATATTCATGTGGCGGTGACGCCAGGTGCTCAATTGTTCGTCTATTTCAAGCAAATTATTAAGTAACTGGAAAGGCAATTGTAATAACGGGTATCCGCGGTACAACATAATAAATAACGCCGCCCTGTTGGCTTTCCCGGACAATGTGTAATGTGATTCTCTTTGCGTAAAAAATACTTCATCAAAAGCTTCCAGGTTATTCTTCTCTGCTTCAGCCAGGCTATTCCTGTAGCTTTCTTTGTATTTTTCCCAGAAAGGATGCTCAGTACTTGTGCTAGCATATTCTTTCCATAATTCGGTATCATCAAAGAAGGGCATGCGCTCCAGCCAATCATTCACCAGTTGAAGGAAAGATTGATCCGTTTCAGCTTTCTTAATCAGTTCTACATGTTCGGCGCGCAATTGGGCAGTGTAATATTCCTTACCATGCCTGTATTCAAACTTCAGTCCCAGTTTGGCCTCCAGCAGTTTGAACTGCCAGCTTTGAAAGCCGGAAGCAGGGCGCAGCATATCCCTGAAATCAAGGAAGTCCATGGGCGTCATGGTTTCAAGAATATCTATCTGGTGAATCAGTACCCGGAGAATCACAACCATCCTGTTCAGGCGGTGCACCACTGTTTGCAGTTCTGGTGAGTTGTCATTTAATGATGGTTTGCGCATAATCTCCACTACTGAATCTGCTTCATGGTGCAATTGCTTGAACCATAGTTCATATGCCTGGTGAATGATAATAAAGAGCATTTCATCATGTGCAGCAACATTATGGCGTGCACTTTCAGGTTCCTGTGCATTCAGGATCTTATCCAGCTGAAGATAATCGTGGTAATGAACATCAGTCATATAGCAAGTTTGTGCGGGTTAATTATTACGGATAAAATAAACCAGTTGATGTGGAGCTTAACTTTCACTATTCGTCCTGGTAGCTTTCTGATGTGGTATCAAGAAATTCAAAGCCTATATCGCGCCTGTAGTATTTATCAGTAAATTCAATGGCCTCAACCAATTCTCTTGATTTATTGATCGCATCTTCTAATTGTTCTGCCAATGCTGTAGCACATAGAACCCTGCCACCATTGGTAACGATTGTTCCATCAACATCATTGGTGCCTGAATGAAATAAAATGGTATCGCTGATCACCGTATCCAGCCCTTCTATTTTCAGTCCTTTTTGATAATCTTCCGGGTAGCCACCACTAACGGCTACAATGGTTGTGGCAAATCTTTCATCCTGTTGAAGAATTACGTTCTGCAATTGACTGTGTGCCGCCGCCGTCAGCAATTCTACCAGGTCATTTTTGATCCTTGGTATGACCACCTCTGTTTCAGGATCGCCCATTCGGCAATTGTATTCTATAACAAAGGGATCGTCGCCAACTTTCATCAATCCAATAAAAACAAAACCTTTATAGTCCAAACCATCTTTGTACAGGCCGTTTATGGTGGGTTGAACTACTCTTTCGATCACCTTTTTCATAAAGGGTTCATCTGCAAACGGGACAGGGCTAATGGCGCCCATGCCTCCTGTGTTCAATCCGGTATCACCTTCCCCTATGCGCTTATAATCCTTTGCTTCCGGTAATAAAATATATTCTTTTCCATCTGTCAGTACAAAAACTGACAGTTCGATCCCTTTTAAAAATTCTTCAACCACTACGCGTTTTCCCGCTTCACCAAATTTTGAACGCTGGATCATTAATTCAAATTCAGACACAGCTTCCACATGGTTTTGACAGATGATCACTCCTTTGCCCGCAGCGAGGCCATCTGCCTTGAGCACAATCGGTAATGGATGTTGTTTGAGATAATCAATGCCTTCTTCGAAGTTTTCTGCAGTGAATTCTTTATAGGCAGCCGTTGGAATGCCATGACTTTCCATGAATGCCTTTGCATATGCCTTGCTTCCTTCCAGTTGGGCCGCCTCTTTTGAAGGCCCGATGATCAATAGGTTCAGCCCTGATTCTTCCACCAGGTAATCAACAATACCCTTTACCAATGGCTCTTCCGGACCTACGATGACCATATCAATATAGTGCTCGGTGCAACAAGCTTTAATGGCTTCAAAGTCGGTAGCCGAAAATGGTAAATTGATCCCGCATTGGGCAGTTCCTGCATTGCCTGGAGCAATGAACAATGTGGAGCATAAACTGCTTTGCTTCAGTTTCCAGGCCAGTGCATGTTCTCTTCCACCAGAGCCAAGTAGTAAGATATTCATGATGGGTGCGAATATCGGTACAATTGTTAAACGGGAAACCAATTATGTTTGCGTTATAGATTTTGTTTATTTTGAGCCTCGTATAATCAAACCCTCGTTTTTTTTATTAATAATTAATCTATGCCAGAGATCAAAGCGTCTGATGAAATTAGGGTCGAGCCATCGACTTCGACAAAGGGGCATCCCAAAGGACTATATGTGTTATTTGCCACTGAAATGTGGGAACGGTTTAACTACTACGGGATGCGGGCCATCCTTGTCCTGTTCATGACTAAAGCCTTGTTATTCAGCGATGCATTTGCTTCCAACCTGTATGGTAGCTATACAGGACTTGTTTACCTAACCCCACTGATCGGTGGATATATTGCTGATCGCTATTGGGGAAATAAGCGTTCCATTATCGTTGGGGGTCTATTGATGGCAATTGGTGAATTCCTTTTGTTCTTTTGTGGTTCCGTATATGCCAGTTCACCTTCCTTGTCAACGATTCTCTTCTTCTCAGGCCTTGGCTTTATGATCGCTGGTAATGGATTCTTTAAACCTAATATTTCTTCCCTCGTTGGCCAGTTGTATCCAAAAGGCGATAGAAGGATAGACGCAGCCTACACCATATTTTATATGGGTATCAATGTAGGTGGAGCGTTAGGTCCTTTTATTTGCGGGATATTCGGAGATACAGGTAACCCTGCTGATTTTAAATGGGCTTTCCTCATAGCAGGTATTGGTATGCTGATAAGCGTTTTAGTTCAAAAGCTATATCAGGATAAATATGTGCGTTCTCCCAATGGCGAACCTTTGGGTGATACGCCTGCTACTACCTCAAAGCAATGGTTAAATCCCCTGTTTATGATCATTGGCCTTATGGTTTTCGCAGGTGTGGCTATTGGTGTATTATATGTCGATTCCAATGTATTTAGCTTTCTATCTTACCTGTTGTTAGGCGCCGTACTGTTTATTGCTTTCATCCTTTTCTCTGACAAATCTTTGAAGAGGGAGGAAAAGCAGCGCATTGGCGTCATCTTTATCGTGGCCTTCTTCGTGATATTTTTCTGGTCGGCCTTTGAACAAGCTGGGGCATCACTTACTTTCTTTGCTGACAGGCAAACACAAAGAGACCTTGGATGGGCTGTTGTTCCAGCTAGTTTGTTCCAGTCCCTCAACTCCATCTTTGTGATCATATTTGCTCCAGTCTTCGCCTGGCTATGGTTGAAGATGGGAAAAAGAGAGCCTTCTGCCCCAACTAAGATGGCATTGGGTCTCTTCCTGCTGGCACTGGGATATTTATGGATAGCGTTTGGTGTAAAGGATGTGGCGCCCGGCGTTAAGGTTAGCATGATCTGGTTGACAGGGATGTATGCCTTACATACATGGGGAGAGTTAAGCTTGTCGCCTATTGGTCTTTCATTGGTGAACAAACTTGCTCCTTTGAAGTTTGCTTCCCTTTTGATGGCTGTATGGTTCCTGGCTAACGCAGCGGCTAATAAACTGGCTGGAGTGTTAAGTGCATTGTATCCTTCTGAAGGAAAAACAACTTCTTTCCTTGGTTACCAAATGAACAACATGTATGACTTCTTTATGCTATTTGTGTTCATGGCTGGTATTGCCTCCATCATTCTATTTATTCTTTCAAAGCAATTAAAGAAAATGATGCACGCCGAGATATGATTTTCGTAACTTTTTGTATAAAGGTGATACCGACAGGTATCACCTTTTTTATTTTATGCCTACATTTATCCATAAACCAAAACAATCGCTATGGCTGAATCGCAAAAGAAGTTTCGACCATTTGTTCCACCTGAAGCAAGAATGGCTGAATTCACCGTTAAGTCAATACTAACTGGTGCTGCATTTGGGATCATCTTCGGAGCTGCCACCGTTTACCTCGCATTAAAAGCCGGTCTCACCGTTTCAGCCTCCATACCGATTGCGGTTATTGCGATCACGCTGGGGCGGAAGTTTTTAAAGACAACCATCCTTGAGAACAACATCATTCAAACCACTGGTTCTGCTGGGGAAAGCATCGCTGCTGGTGTGGTGTTTACCTTACCCGGATTTTTATTCCTCAGTGAATCTTCCAGTGCCAACTATTTCAATTATTTCACCATCCTGATCCTGGCCATCTTTGGTGGCATGCTCGGTACCCTCATGATGATTCCATTAAGGAGGTCATTGATCGTTGAGGAACATGGTGTGCTTCCCTATCCGGAAGGTACTGCCTGCGCTTCTGTATTAAAAGCAGGAGAAAAGGGTGGCGATTTTGCCAAGACAGCATTCATGGGTTTAGGTTTTGCAGCCGCCTATGCGGCCCTTCAAAAAATATTTCATGTCATTGCAGAAGTGCCCAGGTTTGCCACCACCCAGGCACAGAAGTTCTTTCCCTCGGCCAGGTTAAGCGGGGAGATTACTCCTGAATACCTGGGTGTAGGATATATTATAGGTCCCCGCATCGCAGGGGTGTTGGTGGCCGGTGGTGTATTGAGCTGGTTTGCTTTTATACCCTTGTTATCATCCCTGGTTCCCGCCGATGTAGTAGCTGCACAATTACATAAACTCGGTTACCTCACTGATCTATCCAAGCCTGGTGGTACAGGGGGATGGGATCCGGTTACGCATAATTTCGCTGACTGGTCCGATGCTATTTACAGGGCCTATGTAAGACAGATAGGTGCAGGCGCTGTAGCTGCCGGAGGTTTTATCACATTGATAAAAACCATCCCTACTATCATTTCATCTTTTAAAGGAAGTATTGGCTCCCTGAAAAAAACAGGTGTAGAAGGCGCGGTGAAACAAGATGTACCCCGTACGGAAAGAGACCTTTCCATCAAGGTAGTAGGCATTGGAAGTATCATTTTAATTCTTTGTGTGGCTTTGATGCCATCCACATTGATACCCGGTCAGAATATCGGTAGCAAACTTTTATTAGGGATCCTGGTGATCATTTTTGGCGCCTTCTTCGTAACTGTTTCCTCCCGTATCGTTGGATTGATCGGATCATCCAATAATCCTATTTCAGGGATGACGATTGCAACTTTAATGGGTACCTGCCTGATATTTATTGCAGTAAAATGGACTGGCTATTTTTACGAACCCATGGCCCTGATAGTTGGAGGTATGATCTGCATAGCCGCCGCCAATGCGGGAGCAACCTCGCAGGATTTGAAAACAGGGTATATAGTGGGTGCCACTCCAAGAAACCAGCAGATCGCTCTTTTTATTGGAGCTATAGTATCATCAATAGCTATCGGGGCTACAGTGAAAATTCTTGATACGCCTACAGTTGAAATGGCTGCGCAGGGCATCAAACATGCTATTGGCACAGACCGTTACCCTGCACCACAGGGCACCTTAATGGCAACTTTAATCAAAGGGATATTATCGTTTAACCTTGACTGGCAGTTTGTGCTGGTAGGGGTGTTCATCGCTGTTACACTTGAATTATGTGGTATCAAATCGCTGTCCTTTGCAGTTGGTACATACCTGCCTTTGTCAACTACACTTCCTATATTCATTGGAGGTGCCATCAGGGGTATAGTAGAAATGAGGGAAAAGAGAAAAGGTATTACAGTTGCTCCTGAAGAAGAAGACCTTGGCAGAGGAAACCTATTTGCCACGGGATTGGTAGCAGGAGGAGCGCTTGCCGGGGTTATTGTGGCCTTCCTTTCGGCATTTGAAAGCTCCAATGCGGGTTTGCAAAAGGTAAATGCGGAACATGGTTTGACAGCTATGATAGGTGAGCAGGGTTATAAATGGCTTGGCGTAGCTTTCTTTGGCTTTATGGCATTTACATTATACAGGATTGCCATCGGCAAAAGGAAAACTGAGGTATAAATATTATTTCTCTAACTGATCATAAAAAGGCCTCACTTGATGGTGAGGCCTTTTTAATATGTTTATATGAATGAAAGATGGTCATATCGTTTGCTTAGAATTTTCTGATCATCTGCACCCAGCCATTTGCTTAATACAGTGGCATACACATTTTTGAAATCAACCTGGTACTTGAGATCTCCTTCATCAAGTTCATCCAGGTTGGGAATGGCATTGAGTATACCTGCCTGTTTCAATCCCCCACTCAACAGGAACATATTGTTTGCAGTACCATGATCAGTACCCCCACTTGCATTTTGTGAAACCCTTCTTCCAAATTCAGAGAATGTAAAGAACAAAACATCATTGAAGCGGTTAGCGGCTTTAAGGTCACTGATAAATGCTCCAACAGCATCATTCATTTCCTTAAATAATCTTTGTTGTTGCGCCTGTTGGTTGACATGTGTATCAAAGCTACTTAATGAAACATAATAAACACTGGTATTGATATCAGAGAATATCAGGGATGCGATGGTCTTGAGATTTTTGCCTAATTCAGTGTTTGGATAGTTGGCGGTTGTAGGGTGTAGTCTTGATTGCTTAAATATATAATCTGCAGAGGATATTGTTTCTGCCATCGTCTTGTATAAATACTCTACAGGTTTTTCATCATGATGATCAACATGTGTTTTAGCTACTTCCTTAAAGAACTTTTCATTGGCTGTTCCAAACAACCGTCTTGGATCCTTGCAGGCAAGGCCATTCATGTTGGCACCCTTAAGCGCCAGGCTCAGTACATCATCCACTTCCAAAGCCTGGGTGGGCCGGTCACAACCACTGCATTGCGCATCCAGATAACGGCCTATCCAGCCTGAATTAAAGTATTCATTGCTAGTGCTGCCTGTCTGCCAGATATCCATACTCCGGAAATGGGAGCGGTCGGGGTTTGGATATCCAACACTATTTAATATGCCCAATGAACCATCATGAAATGCGTCTGCAAAACAATTTAATGCAGGATGCAAGCCTATTTCATCTGTTATTGAAAGGGTGTTGCTTTTTTCAATGCCAAGTCGTGGACGGCTTTTGTAATAAATATCATTGCGTACAGGTATTACAGTGTTCAGTCCATCATTACCTCCACTTAACTGCAGAACAACCACCACTTTATTGCCCGGTGGCACAGTGCCGGGTTGCTCAAAGGCTTTTAGAAATTTAGGCAGGAAAAACGTAGCCGTAGCCAGGGAGCCTGTTTGTAAAAATTCTCTTCGTTTGATAATCATTTTGTTGATCTTTTTAGGTCACTGTTTTGGGTATGATCAGGCTAACACATCTGGTATTCCGGGATACTCATTAACTGAAGGGTGGCAGTCTTTAAGAAATTCTCCCTGCTGGCGGTGTCAGTATAATTTTTGATCAATTCAGCAGGAACCTGCATGCCTGATTGCAATACCACACCTGCTATATTTTGCATTAAAGATTCCCTGGGGATAGATTCAAAAATTTTAAAATAGGGTGTCCATTCTATTTCGGCATAGATAGGTTTGTTGCCCTTACCCATTCTCATTTGTTTGTTCTTTCCTGTTTCCTGGTCTTCCTTACCCATCATTTGATCGTCATCAATTTTGGGGTTTACATTTAGATCATCCCTTTCATTGATCAATTGAGGGATCCTTAGTCTCAACATTAAAGTTGAACTATCAATCCAGGTCTTTCCGCCTGGCCAGCCTGCCACATTGGGTGGATAAAATAATAATTGCCCTAGCAATCTTTGAAGGACCAGGAGTGATTCTTCATTTTCCAATTGCATTGGTAAAATGCGTTGAATACCTGCCAGCAGTTCAATGGGAGATTTAATTTTAACTCCAATGTTTTTATCATCATAGAACCAATCGCTGGTAAATATATCTTCCAACAGTTTGGATATATCATAATCATTTTGATAAAACCTATCCGAAAGCCAGTTTGTTTTTTCCTTGTCAACTATGTCGTTCACGAAGAACCGGTAGATCTTTTCCGTAATGAACCGGGCGGTTTGCTTTTGATCCAATAACATGTCCAGCACATCTTCCCCTTCAAAGTTTCCTGTCTTCCCGAATAATGATTTTGCACCATTGTCGTGCTGAAACTTTCGGAAGGCGAATTCCCCTTTGGCTGTTGCGCCCCAACCCGTAAATGCTCTTGCTGCTTCTTTTACATCCTGTTCTGTATAATGTCCCCTTCCCATTGTAAATAGTTCCATTACCTCCCTGGCAAAATTTTCATTTGGGTGGTCCTTTTTATTTTGCTGGGCATTTAAGAAGTTGAGTATAGCTCCCGACTTAGAAACTTCAAACAACAACGTGCGAAAATTGCCCAGTGCATTCTGGCGGATGATATCCAGTAATTGCTGTTGGAAAAAGATATTGATGTTGCGCGAAGCAAAATGGCCATGCCAGAAGAACGCCAACTTTTCCCTTAGTTGTGCTTCAGATTGAACCATTTCATTGAGCCAGTAAAGATTAAGGCTTTTCAGGTCGTCACGGTTTTGTTCTCTTACTTTCTTTCGGTCAACAGCTTCCAATTCCTTCTTTTTTTCCTGCCGGCCTATCTCACCTGCGCCCATGAACAAGCCTTTCAAATAATCATTGGCGACATCTATATATTCCGGTTTTTTGCTGGAGGCTTTTTGAAGTGCTTTGTAAAGCATCGATGGGGTAATTGACCTTAATTGATCTACCTGGCTGGCGGCGGGTCCGAAGCCTGCACGCCACATCAGGTGCTGATTCTTTAGCTGGGTGGAAGCCATAAACGGGTTTGGAATGTGACTTTTAAATTAGTGGTAAGTTTAATAAACGGAAATATAATACTAAGCCATGCATATTTTTTACATTTGGTAACCATGGGTTTCAGAAGTTATAAATATGCTTCTCCATTCCTGATCTATGCAGGTGCATTGGTTTCTTTCTTTTCGCATGGATGGATCATTTGGCTTCCTTTATTATATACCTGGGCTTTCATTCCCTTACTGGAATTATTCCTTAAACCAGATAATACTAATCTGTCGCAGGCAGAGGAAGAACTTGTAAGGAAAGATAAGGTATATGATATCTTATTGTATGTTATTGTGCCCCTCCAATACATTGCGTTGGCTTGTTTCCTGTTTTCAGTAAAAATTACTCCTCAACCGACAGTAGATATAGCGGGAAAAGTATTGGTGATGGGTCTTTTATGCGGAACTTTTGGCATCAATGTAGGGCATGAACTTGGGCACCGCGTGAATCCATTTGAACAATTCCTTGCACGCCTGTTATTACTTTCCTCTCTGTATATGCATTTTTTTATAGAGCATAATAAAGGGCATCATAAAAATGTTGCAACTCCCGGGGATCCAAGTTCTGCAAGGTTTGGTGAGATGGTTTATGCCTTCTTTTTCAGGACAATATTTTATAGTTATGCCAGTGCCTGGAAAATAGCAAACAGGGATACTCAAAAGAAAGGTTATTCAATATTTTCTTTACACAATGAAATGTTGTTGTACCAATTGATCCAATTGTTATTTATTGTTTTGATCCTGATCATATTTGGATGGTTCCCCACCTTATTATTTATTGTTGCTGCAATGAATGGAATACTATTATTGGAAACCGTGAATTATATAGAGCATTACGGCCTGGTAAGGAAGGCAATAGGTGAGGGCAAATATGAACGGGCCATGCCTGAACATAGCTGGAACAGTAACCATGTCATAGGGCGTGTAATGTTATTTGAGCTAAGCAGGCATAGCGACCACCATTATCTTGCTTCCCGCAAGTACCAGGTGCTACGCCATCATGAAGGTTCTCCACAAATGCCCACCGGGTACCCGGGAATGATGATACTGGCATTATTGCCACCCGCATGGTTTTTTATAATGAACAGGCGTGTAAGGGCTCTGCAGGGAAAATTAAATAGCGATATACTAAATGCACCAATGACTGCCTGATTCTATCAATGTAATTATTAGTCCAGGTTTCACGCCTACTACTTCCAATCTTCTTCTTACCTGCTATATAGATACTTCATGCTTTCCCCGTAACATATCCGTTGTATCCTCGTAGTATGCCCGTATGCCCACAGGGAAAGAACGGGGATACAACGGGGTTAGTACGGGGATACAACGGGTTTACATAGCTGCAGCCAGGAAGGAAGGTAGCAGTTGATATAACGTAAATCGACAGGAAGTTGCTTGATTATACACACAAAAAGAAGCCCCCTTTATTTGAAAAATAAAGAGGGCTTCTTATTATAAATCGATAGGTTTTATTTGCTCGCGTATTCCATTACGTATGCTGTTACTTGTTGTGCTTCTGTTTCATTCAACTTGGCCTTTGGTATCATTTTTTGTAATATACCATCCCATCTAGTTGTTGTGTAGGCAGTTACATCTTTAGTAGCATGACATTTGGAGCATTTGGTTGTATAAATGTTTTTGCCCTGCTCCACCAGTAAGGCATGAGCAGACACGCTGGTAGATTCAGGAGAAGCTTCAGTAGTTGAGGAACTGGTAGTAGTTGCCGGAACTGTACTGGAAGTAGATACTGTCTTCCTGCTACAGGCAAATACCAGTAAGGAAAAGGTGATAATTGTAATGGCTTTCTTCATGATTTTCGTTTATAGCTTAAAACTAAGGGCTGTTGATGAAAATACAAAAATGGTAACGTTAACAGATGTTAAATCATTTCACCTCCAAAATAGCCCTGGAGTGCCACTGGTAGTTTAATTCCGTTTTCATCCTGGTTATTCTCCAGCAGTGCAGCAAGGATCCTTGGTAATGCAAGAGAACTTCCATTTAAAGAATGCACCAGCTGGCTTTTACCATTGGCATCTTTATACCTTATTTTCATCCTGTTGGTCTGGTAACCTTCAAAATTTGATACAGAGCTTACCTCAAGCCATTTATCCTGGGCTGCACTATATACCTCAAAATCGTACGTAAGCGCCGAAGTAAAGCTCATATCGCCTCCACATAAACGTAATATGCGGTAGGGAAGCCCTAATGATTGTATGAGTTTTTCAACATGACTTACCATTTCTTCCAGAGTATCATAACTCATGTCGGGATGTACGAGTTGCACTACCTCCACTTTATCAAACTGGTGCAGGCGGTTCAGTCCACGAACATCCTTACCGTAGCTGCCGGCTTCTCTTCTGAAACAAGGGGTATATGCCGTCATTTTTACAGGCAATTCCGATTCTTTCAGTATCACATCCCTGTAAATATTTGTCACTGGTACTTCTGCTGTAGGTATCAGGTACAGGTTGTCCACTGTCACATGATACATTTGCCCTTCTTTGTCAGGAAGTTGGCCTGTGCCATAAGCCGAAGCCTCATTTACCATCAGTGGTGGCATATATTCAGTGTAACCTGCCTGTGTATTGTATTCCAGGAAATACTGGATCAGGGCTCTTTGCAGTTTGGCACCCTTTCCTTTGTAAAAGGGAAAACCACTGCCTGTAATCTTATTGCCTAATTCAAAATCTATCAGGTCATATTTTTTTGCAAGGTCCCAATGCGGTACTGCTCCTTTATAGAGCTCTGGTTTTGTTCCCCCGGTTCTTACGATCTCATTATCCTCCGGAGTTTTTCCTCTCGGCACCTTGTCGGAAGGAAGGTTTGGAAGGCGGATTAAAAGTTCATTGAGTTGTTTTTCCACGGCTTCCAGGTTTTCCTGGATTGGATTCAATTCATTTTTATAAGCCTCCACTTCTTTCTTTCGGGATGCTGCTTCTTCTTTTTGTCCCTTACTCATAAATTGACCTATGTCTTTGGAAGCAGCATTGATCTTTGCCTTTGTTTCATCAAAGCCAAAAGTTAATTTCCTGCGTTGATCATCCAGTGCAATGATCTCATCTACCAGGTTGATCTCTTTAAAATTCTTTATGGCTAAACGCTCTTTTACCAGTTCCGTATTGTTTCTTAATGTTGCCAGTTGCAGCATACCAGGTCTTATTTGCCGCAAAAATAAGTAACCGCGGCGGGGAATTGCCATTTGGTTGATCTTACAATTGAATTGACCTGATGATCCGGGTCTATTCGACAAGGCAAAAAAACAAATCAGGATATAATTTCCGAAACCTTAACTACCACGCACTTTACGATATTTGCAACTATGAATATAAACGATGACCTGCAGGCCAGGTGGTGGAAACTGGAGGAAAAGTTAATGGAGCGCTTCGAAAAAAAGCCTGACGTGGAAAGCATATTGTTTTTAATAGGAATACAGGAACTGGGTGATGTGAGGAAGAACTTTACCAAAGAACAAAAGCAGGACCTGATGCATATAGCTATATGTACCATACTTGGTCCCAGTGGATACTATGAACTTTCCAAGGTGGACGAGGAAGGCTGGCCTCATTTTAATCAATTAAGGCCAATGCCGGATATGCTGCCACACGAACAGGAAAATTTTTTGAAAGACCATATCCTTTTATATTTTCAAAATAATGGCGGCTTATGAAAAGAAGGACAGGGTTAATATTTGTTTTCATTTCTTTATTTGTCACCTATGTAGTTGGTCAGCCTGATGTAAAGCTTAAACGCAAGGACCGTAAAAGAGACGTTGAACTGTTTACAACTGCAGGGAATATTGTACTTCGATTGTATGATTCCACTCCATTGCATCGGGATAACTTCCTGAAGCTGGTAAAGGCACATTATTATGACAGTATGTTGTTTCACCGGGTGATCAAAAATTTCATGATTCAATCAGGTGATCCCGAAAGCAAAAGAGCCGTTGCCGGACAACCCCTGGGTAATGGTGGGCCCGGGTACTTGATTCCTGCTGAATTCCGGCCTTCCCTGTTTCATAAAAAGGGAGTGCTGGCTGCCGCAAGAACAGGTGATGATGTAAACCCTGAAAAGCAAAGCAGTGCCAGCCAGTTTTATATTGTGCAGGGCCGGCAGTTTACAGATAAGGAACTGGACTCGATAGAAATTGTAAGACTTAAAGGCCGTAAACTTCCCGAAGCACATAGGGAAGTGTATAAGACAACCGGCGGCACCCCTCAATTGGATCAGAACTATACCGTATTTGGGGAAGTGGTAAAGGGCCTGGATGTGGTAGATGCCATTGCAAACACTGCAACAAGCAAAGGCCCGGATAAAGACCGGCCATTACAGGATATCAGGATCATAAAGGCCACATTGGTGAAACGTAAAAAATGATTATAGCCTATAATTATTTTTAATTCTTTTGATCTTAGGTTTAATATTGCAGGATTAATCTTAAATCATAGGTATGAATTTCCCAGAAAGCTTACGCTATACAAAGGAACATGAATGGATCCGCCTGGAAGGTGATGTGGCAACTATTGGCATTACAGATTTTGCCCAGCATGAATTGGGCGATATTGTATATGTGGAAATAGAAACACTTGGACAGGAATTGAAAAATGGTGATGTATTCGGTACCGTGGAAGCGGTGAAAACCGTTTCTGACCTGTATTTACCTGTAGATGGCAGCATTACAGAAATCAACCCAAAGCTTAATTCTAACCCCGAGTTGGTAAATACTGATCCTTATGGTGAAGGTTGGATGGTGAAAATGAAAGTGAACAGCGCTGCTGATGTCAACAATTTGATGGATGCTGCTGCATACCAGGGAGTTGTTGGATAAGCAAATCCAATCATAAGCTTCTTTCGTATATTATCCAGATTTAATTATTGCATATCACCAACTATTGGGCATCAAAATGACATATGGGGAGCAGGAGCTTATTGCTTCTTTACGCCATAAGGATGAACAGGCCTTTAGTTATTTGTATGACCATTATTCCGGTGCTTTATATGGAATTATCTGCCAGGTTGTGGGTGACAGTGAACTGGGAAATGATGTATTGCAGGAAACCTTTGTCAATATCTGGCGCAGGATAGAATCTTATGATGAAAACAAGGGAAGACTCTTTACGTGGATGTTGAATATCGCCCGTAATGCGGCCATTGATAAAATGAGATCGAAAGGCATGCAGCAAGCGCAAAAACAGGTAGCTATACCTAACAACGATTCGCTGCCTCTGAGCGTGTCTCCCCGGGTAGATGATTTTGGATTAAAGAAAATAATTTTGAAACTGAAAGATGAGCAGAGACAGTTAATAGACCTGTCTTATTTCCAGGGCTTTACGCATGAACAAATTGCCAAGGCCCTGGATATGCCGTTAGGAACAGTGAAAACAAGAATCAGAACAGCATTAACACAATTGAGATCATTACTGTCTTAGAGTGAATATTAAGGAATACATATCAAGTGGCATTATAGAAAGCTATGTTCTTGGTCTTGGTACCGAGCAGGAGAGCCAGGAATTTGAAAAGCTTTGTGCACAGTATCCTGAAATAGCTGCTGCCAGGAATGAATTTGAATTGGCGCTGGAACAGGAGCTTAATACAAATACAGTAGCTGTTCCCTCCCATATCAAGCAAAGTATTGCCAGCAAGATATTTATACATGACGAGGATGTTCAGACGGGTAGGGAAGTCAGTATGGAAACCAGTCCCCGCACCATTTCCATATGGAAATGGGTGGCTGCAGCTTCTTTTATATTGTTGGCAGGTTCAGCATTCTGGGCAGTAAAAAGTTCTCAAAACGCCAGGCGGCTGGAAAGTGAACGTGTTGCATTGCAACAGCAGCTTAGCAGGACAGAAAAGGAACTAAATGCGATGAAAGAAGAAGCTTCCATCATGCAGAAGCCTGATGTGAAAATGGCTTCCATGCAAAACGTTTCCAATCCAATGGTCTATGCCACTATTTATTGGGATACCACAAGTAAAGATGTGTACCTGATGGTAAATAACCTTCCCAAGCCTGCTTCGGATAAACAATACCAGTTATGGGCCTTATTAGATAATAAGCCAATTGACCTGGGAATGGTAGAAGCCAGGCAGGATCGTTTACTATACCGTATGAAAAATGTACAGAATGCACAGGCCTTCGCAATAACACTGGAACCTAAAGGTGGCAGTTCCACACCCACAAGCGCTCCACTAGTTCTGAGCAAGTTATAATGCATTACGCTTGTTTTTAAGCCTTTTGAAATTCTTTAATATTTCCAGCCAGGCTTTTATTGATCTGGTATTTTCAAAGATCCTTGATTAGATTGCACGCAAAAAAATGTTCCAGGCAAATTGGCTGAAATCAAAGGTATTAGCGATAGGTTGGTTACTCCTGATGTGTATTCTATTTGTGATACCAGGCTCAGCCCTACCTGAACAAAACTGGTTTGCTGATATTCAATTGGATAAATGGGTGCATATTGGATTATTTAGTGTGTTGGTTTTCCTGTGGGCTTCAGCTTTTGACTTAGGCTTACCCTCCTATAGCTGGATAGTTATAGCCATAGCAATACTATATGGATTAGCAGTTGAGTTTGTACAGAAAACATGGATCCCTAACAGGTCATTTGATCTGTATGATGTTGTTGCTGATGCAATAGGAAGTATTGTTGGGTTAATAGTTTGGTTAAGGACGAATAGAAAAAAATAAACCCCTGTAGAAACAGGGGTCGCAACCAAAACTAACTGCTTATGAGAAAATTGACTGCTTTATGTGAGAAGAACTAAATTATTAAACGCAAATATGTTGCCAATTGTTTCCGGGTAATTGTTAAGGGTTTTTAAAACAATTAAAGAACGATTGGTAATAAGTAAAAGGAAAAAATGGTGCCAATTTGCCTGGTAAACCCAATTTGTAGTGATAAGTAGGGTAATTACATAAAATCCTTACTTTTCACTGACAAACTACTAAGGGTAAACCCCTTCCATGAAGCTTTTTAGTTGGAAAATCTGCGGGAAAATAAATCTACAAAGGAAGATCAACTTATACCTGTTTGACCATTTTTTCTGCATTTTCAGCAAACTGAAGTGCATCTATCAATTCCTGGATTCCTCCATCCAGTACTTCCTGTAAATTATACAATGTAAGACCAATACGGTGGTCAGTAACGCGACCCTGCGGGAAATTATATGTCCTGATCTTAGCAGAGCGATCTCCGGAACTTACAAGACTTTTACGGTGCCTGGCGATCTCTTCCTCCTGCTTACGGACCTGTTCTTCGTATAATTTGGTACGCATCATTTGTGTGGCCTTTTCCCTGTTACCCAGCTGTGTACGTTCTGTCTGGCACACGACCACAGTGCCGGTAGGGATATGCGTCAATAATACCTTGGTTTCAACCTTGTTAACATTCTGGCCTCCTGCACCACCACTCCGGGCTGTTTCCATTTTCAGGTCACTTTCCTTTAGCTCAAAATCTACTTCTTCAGCCTCGGGCATTACGGCTACAGTGGCAGCACTGGTATGTACCCTTCCGCTGGCTTCAGTGTCAGGTACACGCTGCACCCTGTGAACACCGCTTTCAAATTTCAGGGTGCCATAAACTTCTTCTCCCACCACTTCAATCTGTACTTCCTTATAGCCACCTACAGTGCCTTCGTTTTCTGATAATAGTGCGGTTTTCCAACCCCGGCGCTCGCAATACCTTAGGTACATCCTTACCAGGTCGCCGGCAAATAAACTGGCTTCATCTCCACCAGTGCCGGCCCTGATTTCCAGAATACAATTTTTATCATCCTGGGGATCTTTAGGTATGAGCATCTGGCGGATGCTGTTTTCCATGCTTTCTTTTTGCTCTTCTGAAGAGGGCAGTTCCATCTTAGCCAATTCTCTCATTTCTTCGTCCGAACCATTCAGGGCTTCCCTGTAAAACTCTATATCATCCAACACCTTCCTGTAATTGTTATAAGCTGTTACTATTTTTTCAAGACTACGGTATTCTTTGGATAGCTGTCCAAACTTTTTATTGTCTCCAATAATCTCAGGATTGGTAAGGGCAACGCCTAAATCATCAAATCTTGCTTTTATAGCTTCCAGTTTATCAAGCATGGTAAAAATTGGGGGGCAAAATTACGTCGCAGGGTTTGAATAAGAACGTTAAGAACAGTGTATTTTAGAACCCTGATGAACTACAGGAAGATAAAGGCCGATAAACTCTTTGATGGATCCCAATACCTGGAAGGGAAAGTCCTGGTGATGGATGATAGCGGAATCGTTGAAGAAATTGTACCCCTGGAGCAGGCGGGCGAAGACATAGAAACAAGGAAAGGGATACTCTCGCCAGGCCTGGTAAATTGCCACTGTCACCTTGAATTAAGCCATATGCGTGGATTGATACCGGAAAAGACAGGGTTAGTGGATTTTGTTTTTAAGGTTGTAACAGAGCGTTTTCATACAGAAGAGGAAATTGTTAGGTCTATCAACAATGCTGAAGATGAAATGCTCAGGAATGGGATTGTTGCTGTTGGAGATATTTGTAATAACACGCATACGTTGGTGCAAAAGAAAAAGGGCCGCATGAGGTACTATAATTTTATTGAAGCCAGTGGATGGGCACCATCCGTGTCCGGAATGCGTTTTGAAAGAGCCAGGTCTATTTACGAACAATTTGAATCTTCAGGAACAAATAATAAAAACGCTATCGTTCCTCATGCACCTTATTCGGTTTCTGATGCACTTTGGCAAAATATCCAGCCCTGGTTCGAAAACAAAGTAGCCAGTATTCACAACCAGGAAACGGCCTTTGAAGATGAATTTTTCATTTCGGGAGGAGGCGATTTTACCCGGATGTACCGGTTAATGAATATTGATAATTCTCATCATTCACCTACCCGGGCAACAAGCCTTCAAAGCTATTATCATTGGTTAAAAGGCGCCAGGAACCGGCTATTAGTGCATAATACATTTACTGGTGAAGATGATATACAATTTGTTATAAAATCCCACCAGGAAAGAGAGGATAGTAGTGAAAACAGATATGAGAATTCATCAACTTATTTCTGCCTTTGTATAAATGCCAACCAATACATAGAAGATGCATTGCCTCCTATAGCATTGCTTCGAAACTACCATTGCAATATTGTATTGGGCACAGATAGCCTGGCCAGCAATTGGGCACTGGATATAATGAGTGAGATCAGGACAATACGGAAACATTTTCCGGACATTCCATTAGAGGAATTATTGAAATGGGCAACCAGTAATGGCGCTAAAGCATTAACGATGGAAAAAGAGTTGGGCAGCTTTGAAAAAGGCAAGCAGCCGGGAGTGATATTGATCAATGAAAATGACCTTTCCATCCAAAGATTGATATGAATCCAGGCATATACAAATTACCTGGCAAGTTCCCTTAAAACAGGAAGGGTTTTTAAACTGCCAAAATCCTGGATATTAATGGCATAAAATAATTCGACCCACTGCAGCAGTTTCCTGCGGAATTCATGATTTAATTGCAGTTCTGCCAGGTCTGCCGGTTGCATGGTCTTTAAAAGCTGTGAGATCACCTCTGCTTCCTTTCCTTCCAGGTAGTTGGCATGTTGGGGTTGGGTAGTAACAAACCTGCCTTCCTCCAGGTCAAGGAATTGATGGGTAGAAGAGTATTCATCACTGATACGGAAACCAAAAAATACAGCCAGGTGAAGGCCAAAGAATAAAGGCATGTTCGCCGCTACAGTTGGTGTTGCCCTGTCAAGTGCAAGTAAAGCGTCTTCAGTGAAATAAAAAAGATCCGGATTTGGCTCCGGTTCTTTCAAAGCCTTCGTGAGTAATTCAATCATAAAGACAGCTACGGCATTCTTCCAGACATCGGAAAAAATGTGCTGGTATAGCTGGTCCCATTTGTATTCCTTTAAACGCTGCAGGTTTTTAAATTCATTGTGATAAGCAACCAGTTCAAGGATGGCCGATGGTTGGAACATGGCAGATTTGGAGGATCCTTTTTTTGAAGCTGTTCGTACACCATTAACCATGTAAGATTGCAATCCAAACATTTCTGTAAATACAGTGACAACAAGACTTGTTTCACCATATTTGACACTGCGCAGTATTATACCTTTTGTTGTCTGGATCATAACCTTATGTGTAACGCTTCTTTCCTGTTTGTAAAACCATTTATTCGTTACCGATAAATACAATTCTTGTAACTGCTTTTTGTTGTTGCTGGTCGTCGGAAGCTATTACAATATAAATGCCACTGGCAACTTTCCTGCCTTTATAATCCCTGCCATTCCAAATGGCCTGCCCTCCTAAACTCCGGGTTTGATAAACCAGCCTGCCATTCAATTCTGTGATTTTGGCAATGCTATTTTCCGGTAACCCTTTTATAGCTATAGGTCCATTATAGCCTGGTGGTACAGGGTTTGGGAAAACCAATACATTTCCCTGTTCTGGCTGCGCCTCTGTAGCATCACTCCTGTAACTGCAAATGCCTTTATCTGTAGCAAAGAAAACTTCACCCGTTTTTCCATCTACAGCTATTTCAACGACATTGTTGCTCAGCAAGGGACTGTTCTCTACTGTAAAATGTACCAACACTTTATCACCTTCAGTGTTCACCAGCCATGCCCCGGTACTGGTTGCTATCCATTTTCTGTCGGCACCATCCACCACAATACTTTTTACCACCTCGCCCTTGAAAAGGTAATTGGCAAAGCCGCCTTCTTTGATTACAGGCCAAATAGCTTCACAACCAGAAGTAAAGGCCTCAGTTGGACATTGGATCACCCCTATACCATTGGTTGTGCCAACCCAGATAAATCCATTTTTATCTTTTGCCAGGGAAGTGACATCATTAGAAGGCAGGTTGCCTGAGCCGGTTCCTGATCCATACAATTTCCATTTGTCATCTGAAGTATTGTCTATTGTGCCATTATCATTAAAAAGCAATAAGCCATTGCCCAATGGTGCCTGTATCCATTTTTGAGAGGCATCATCTATTATGATCCTGCCGACAGCATTCAGGTTAAGGTTTAAAGGTATGGTATAGGATTGCCAGGTGCCATCATTTTTGAGTACATGTAAAGGATGGTTTGCGCCAAAATTGCTTATCCATAAATTATGATCCTGGTCGAAAGCCAGTCCGGATATCCTGTAACTACCCGGATCGCCGGGCATAGCTTCGAGCGGACTATCCTGTTTATAGATCTTAACGGTATTGTTGTCTCCCAGGTAAACCAGGCCACCACCAAAAGATCCGGCCCATAAGGTTCCGTCACGCTGATCTGGTGCAATAGCAATGATATCAAGAACCGTGTCGAGAGCTTTGTTATGATATTTGTTGAAGGATGTCCAGAAACCATTATTTAACCGGTAAACACCATTGGGGTTGTATTGATAGTTCCATGAATCATTAACCGCACCTGCAGCCGCATAAAAATTGTTATTATCAACCACTAGTTGTCCTGAGGCTATATTGTCTGGTGAATTTAATTTATACACCTCAGTAGGGGTTCCGTTTGTCCACCTGGAAAGTCCACCGTATAAGTCAGCAACCCAATATTCATCATTGACAGCTATAGCGTTTTCAGGCATGGCTATAACATTTTGTTGATTTAATTCAGTGACGATAGTTCCATTGGCATCAATTGCAATAACCCGTGCCTCGCCTGTTGGTTTGATTTGACTTATCAACAGTTTGTTTGCGGATGCATTAACAGAAGCAACAGGCCAGCCATTGGAGAAAAAGGGCACGAATCCCGGTCCTTTTTCAATAAATAGTGTATCATTTTGAAGGACCACTATGGTGTTATTAAAATTCAAAACAGCCTTTGCTGCGGATCCGGAAAGCCCTTTTGTACCTGAAAGATTGACCCAAGAAGAAAAGTTTGCAGGATTGCTGGTAGTAACAGAAGTGGTTTTCAATCCTTCCTCGGTAGCCGCGTAATAATTTCCATTCGATATAGTGAACATATGGGTTTTAACGGGGCCACCATTTTCGCCAAGGATCCATGAATCCCTGATCTCATACTTTGCACCATCCACTACTATAACTCCAAGCCCCGTGGAAATATATCCAAGCTGCTTATCAGTATATATGTGGTAAATGTTTTTATCACCCGTGACCACCTTTCTTTTTAGTTCAGGTATGTTGTGAATGCCTTTATCGTCAATAATATCAATATTGCTGTTAGAATACCCTACATATAGCTCGTTGGCGATTTCATCATATTGTATCACTGAAACTCCTGTTTCACTAAGACCAGAAATTTTACTCAGTCTTGTAATTTCATTCGTTTGGCGATCTATGCTAAACAAACTATACTCTGTAGCTGCATATACTTTATTGGTTGACGCAGTCACATCAATTGTTCCCTGGTAAGGAAGATGTTCTCTCCACATGCCTATGGAAGGAAGTGGTTGCTGGGCAATACTATGTTGCGAAATGAATAATAAAACCAGAAGAATCCTATGCACTTTTCAAAGCTAAGTGTAATAGAAGAAAAATATCGATTGAGATGGATGTTATAATGAAGGATTAATGAAGCCTGCCGGCTATTTGTTATAAGGTTCTTTCACCTAGGCCTTATAAACTCTTCGTATATTTCCTTTCTTTGCCCTTCAAACAGATGATAGATGTGGAATATTCTCGGTAAAGGCATTTTACGTTTTGGGATGGTTTTTTTGGTGGTATTACTGGTGCTCACTTCCTTTTTTGGATGGAAGGCAAGTAAGGTTAGCCTGAGTTACGAATTCGCAAAGGCTATTCCTGTTAATAATCCCAAGTATAAAGAATACCAGGAGTTCCGTAAAAAGTTTGGCGATGATGGTAACCTTATGGTGATCGGCATAAAGTCGACCGAACTTTTCCAGGCCTCACTTTTTAATCAATATCATGCCCTTCAAAAGCAGTTGAAGCAGGTAAGGGGAGTGGATGATGTAGTATCTGTTCCTTCGTCCATTAACCTTGTAAGAAAAGAAGGCGAGGAAAAACTCCAGGCATTGCCTGTTTTTCGGGATACTGTTCTCAACCAGGCAGAAATTGACAGCAGCGCCTCTGTTTTTTTGAGCCTGCCATTTTACAAAGGCCTTCTATATAATGCTGAAACTAAAACATGGTTAATGGGAGTCAGGCTGAATACGACACTGATCAATTCAGCGGAAAGGACAGCCATTGTGAAAGATATTGTGAATAGGGGTGATCAATTTGCCAGCCAAACAAAGACTGAAGTTCATTATAGTGGGCTTCCCTATATCAGAACGATCATCAGTGACAGGATACAAAAGGAAATGCGGTTCTTCCTGATCGCTTCCATTTTACTATCCGCATTCATACTATTGCTGTTTTTCCGTTCTTTAAGTGCCATGATGATATCGTTGGCTGTTGTTATCATCGGGGTAATCTGGAGCATAGGTATACTAGATATCTCCGGGTATAAGATCACTATATTGACAGCGCTTATTCCTCCACTTGTAGTGGTGATCGGTATACCCAATTGTGTTTATTTCCTTAATAAATACCATACATCTTACAGGGAATCAAAAGACAAAAAAGAAGCTATCATTTCCATGATCAGTAAAATGGGTATTGTTACCCTCTTTTGCAATATTGCGGCTGCCATTGGCTTTGCAGTTTTTGCATTGACAGACAGTGCCATTTTAAAGGAGTTTGGAGTGGTGGCAGGGATCAGCATTATGAGCCTGTTCTTTATTTCACTGGTGCTCATTCCGGTTACCCTGAATTTTTTGCCACCACCTAAAGAAAGACATACCCGCTACCTGGAAAACAAATGGTTACAACAATCTCTTGACCACCTGGAAAAATGGTCACTAAACCACAGGAAAACAATATATGCTGTTACCTTAATTATTCTTGCAATTGCAGTAGGTGGTATTCTTCGCCTGAAAAGCGTAGGCTATATTGTAGACGACCTACCTAAGAATGACAGGGTGTATACCGACCTAAAGTTCTTCGAAGAGAACTTTAAAGGAGTGATGCCATTAGAGGTACTTGTTGACACAAGGAAAAAATATGGAGTTACCCGCAACTTAAACAACCTTAGAAAGATCGATTCTTTCGTGCAATACCTGGCGGCCAAGCCCTATATAGGAAGGCCCCTGACAATTACGGAAGGTTTAAAATTTGCCAGGCAGGCCTTTTTTGAAGGAGACAGTTCAAGTTATGCCATGCCCGGTGAAAACGACCTGCTTGCTTTAAAGCCATACCTATCGCCGAATAGCCAGGACAGTTCTAAAAATTCTCTATCGAGACTTGTGACAAGTTTTATGGATAGTAACCGCCAGCAGGTAAGGATAAGTGTCAGCATGAAAGATATTGGTAGTGCAAAGCTGCCTATTGTGCTGGATAGCATAAAGAAACGTTCGGACCAATTGTTTGACTCTTCAAAATATGATGTTCAGTTTACCGGTACCTCCATAACTTTTCTCGAGGGGACCAGGTTTATTATCAATGGGCTCACAGATAGTGTGATCTGGGCCTTTGTTTTAATTGCCCTTTGTATGTTATACCTATTCCGCTCATGGCGTATTCTTATATGCTCTCTTATTCCTAATGTAATCCCTTTGATTATAACGGCAGGAATCATGGGATGGGCCGGAATAGCTTTAAAGCCTTCAACTGTTTTGATTTTCAGCGTGGCGTTGGGAATCGCTATTGATATCACTATTCGATTCCTGGTGAATTATAAGCAGCAATTAAAGCCAAACAATTATAATGCGGCACAAACCGTTATAGATACCATTCACTCCACAGGTCTTAGTATCATTTATACCTCCGTAGTGTTGATTGCAGGATTTGTTGTGTTCTGTTTTAGTGGCTTTGGCGGCACTAAAGCATTGGGTTGGCTAACATCACTCACACTTGTTACCGCCACTTTGGCCAATTTGGTGTTATTGCCTGCCTTGTTACTTACTTTTTACAGGAAACAATCAGGCGCGAAAACAAATTAAGGACAAACATATCCTGTTATAACTGAGATTTTGACGTCAAATTTGGTCGTTTGGACGATTATATAAGATATTCAGTTAATGATCTTTGCACTTCCTATTAATTTAGTGCAGCTTTTAAAAGATGTTGTTTGTCTTGAGTGGGTTAGTTTTTATGTGGCCCTTTGAAAACAGATAGGATTTTTATAACCAACTGCAATGCCTATGAGAATTTATGCCAGTTACATTTTGCCCTTAATGACATTGTTTAACCTGTTACGGGTAGTATTCTCCATTTTTTATTTGGGATTTGAATAATAGTTAAACCTTTTTGTGTAAAACAAAGAACGAAAAGAAATAACTAATCATAAAATAATGTGTAATAAAATAATCAACTAATACAAATATTGATTGTTTAAGTTTTAAAACTTAAATAATACTGAGTTTATTGATTTGGGTTTTCGCTTTATAGGGGTTTGTACTTAAATATTAAATATTATTCATAAAACTGAATTTGTAATCTCTTAACAATTAAATTCGTGCGTCAAAATAGAATGGGTTTTAGGTCTATACTTTCTCAGATACACTCGTATTTACCAGAGGTTGTTGTTTTGAGGTCACCAAAAGGCTGCGCCACATCTATAATTATTTTTTAATTTAAAATCAAACATGAGAAGACTATTGTTCATCATGCTGGGAGTGCTTATGGCTAGTACCCAACTCCTGGCACAAAACCGGACTGTTTCCGGAAAGGTTACTGATCCCCAGGGAGCAGGAATACCAAATGCTTCTGTAAGTGTAAAAGGAACATCTTTCGGTACTATCACAAGTGCTGATGGTAGTTTTAGTTTATCCGTTCCTGCCAATAACAACACACTTGTTATTAGTTCTGTAGGATACCAGGATCAGCAAATTGCTATTAATGGTAAGACTAGCTTTACTATTTCCTTAACCTCGAATGAGCAGGCAATGAGCGAAGTAGTGGTTACAGTGCCTTATGGTACTGTAAGGAAGAAGTCATTTACAGGATCTGAAAACACTATTACCGCTAAGTCAATAGAAAAACAACAGGTTACTTCCGTAACCCGTGCTTTAGAGGGTTTAGTACCAGGAGTAGTTGTTACGAATGGTGGAGGTGCACCAGGCACCGGAGCTAGTATAATGATCCGGGGAGTTGGTTCAGTAAATGCTACCAGTTCACCATTATATGTATTAAATGGTGTTCCTTATGATGGTTCTATCAGTGCTATTTCCACTGATGATATTGAATCAGTTACCATATTAAAAGACGCAGCTGCTGCTGCACTTTATGGCTCAAGGGCTGCCAATGGTGTTGTAATGATCACAACTAAGAAAGGTAAAAAAGGCAGATCTAATGTCACAGCCACTTTCCGCAAGGGTTATATGAGCCGTGGTATTCCTGAATATGACAGGGTGGACTCAAAACAATACTATGAGTTGTTCTGGGAAGCATATAAGAATTCTTATATAGCCCAGGGACAATCACCTGCCGCTGCCGGAGTTTCTGCTTCAAACGTATTAACAGGTTCCAGTGGCCTGGTTTATAATGCTTATAATGTTCCTGGAAACCAACTAGTTGATCCTGTTACAGGTAAGTTGAATCAAAATGCTCAACTTTTATATAATGAAAGCTGGGAAGATGCACTTTTCCGCACAGCTTCGAGAACAAATGCAACAGTAAGTGTTTCAGGTGCTGGTGATAAAACAGATTATTATTTATCTGCTGGTTATTTAAATGAAGACGGTATCGTTAAGTTTTCAGGGTACAAGCGTTATAATTTACGTTTAAATGTAAATGCCTCTGCAACGAGCTGGTTGACAACCGGAATGAATATTGATGGTTCCGTTGCGCAAAGAAAAGATGTGCCAAGTGGTGGAACTTCCACTACCAATCCATTTTACTTTACAAGACAGATGGGACCTATTTATCCTGTCTATCAACATAACCTGACAACTGGTGCATTTGTATTTGATTCAGCTACAGGCAAGTCTGCATTAGATTGGGGCGTTCCCGCACAGATGGGTACAAGACCTTATGCAGGTAATTCCAATCTGTTAGGATCTTTGAATTTAGATGATCGCTCCAGGAATATATTTAATGGTAATGCCAACACGTATGCAGAGATCAAGTTCTTACAGGATTTCTCTTTAAAAACAACATTAGGTATTAACTATTTCGGTAACGATATTACTTCTTACCAAAATAACCAATATGGTGATGCTGCTCCTTCTCCTGGTTTAACAAATGGTGGTAGGTCTACAAAGACTGATGATCGCCAGATTTCTCTGACAGGTAACGAAGTATTGACATGGAGTAAATTATTAAGTGGTCGTCATAATGTGAGAGCATTAGTTGGTCACGAAAATTATAAATACCAGTATAGTTATGTACAGGGCTCTAAATCAGGGTTCCAGTTCCCGGGTCAATCCGAGCTTGATAACGGAGCCACTACTTTATCACCTGCGAGTTCCCAGGTAGATAATCATAGAATTGAAAGTTATTTTGCCAACGTAAACTATGACCTGGATCAGAAATATTTATTGTCAGGAAGTTTCCGTACAGATGGTTCTTCCAGGTTTCGTGATTCAGTAAGATGGGGTAAGTTTTATTCAGTGGGCGCCAGCTGGAGGGTTTCCCAGGAAGAGTTCCTGAAGAATGTTAGCTGGGTTAACGAATTAAAATTAAGAGCCAGTTATGGTGAGCAGGGTAATGAGAACATTGGATTGTTCTATCCTTACAGGGAATATTACTATGCTGATGGTAGTGGAAGCTATACTGCTCCAACAAGACCTGTAAATACAGACCTGCTTTGGGAAACTAATAAAACCTTTAATGTAGGTTTAGATTTCGCCATTTTGAAAAACAGGCTACAGGGAACAGTTGAATATTTCAACAGGCAGTCTGATAATCTTTTATTTGACGTACCTCTTCCAACATCTTTAGGCTTTGCAAGTGTTTATAAGAATGTTGGAACTATGAAGAATTCCGGTATAGAGCTTCAATTAGGTTATAATGCAGTAAGAAATAAAAATTTTGATTGGAGAATAGATCTGAACCTGACTCATTTCAAAAACGAGATCACTAAACTTCCGGCCGCTCAACAAGAAAAAGGTATTGTTACTGGTACTAAGAAATTATCAATAGGCCATGGCATTTATGATTTCTGGTTACCAGAGTTTGCTGGTGTAGATGCTTCAAATGGTGATGCATTATATTATAAAGATGTAATGGGGACTGATAATAAGCCAACAGGTCAAAGGGTATTAACCAATACATACAGCCAGGCAAGCTTCTATTATTTTGGTTCCGCTTTGCCTGATGTTTCCGGTGGTTTGACAAATGCTTTCCGATATAAGAATTTTGATCTGTCTTTCTTATTAACCTTTGCCTATGGCGGCCAGTTTTATGACGGCAACTATGCCAGTATCATGCACCGTGGTTCTCCGGGAACAGCATGGCAAACAGATATCCTGAACAGGTGGCAAAAGCCAGGGGACGTTACAAATGTTCCAAGACTGCAGAGTGGTATTGCAGGCCAGGATGGAGCTTCGTCAAGATGGTTAGTAGATGGCTCCTATTTAAATATCAAAAATGTTACACTTAGCTATACCATTTCAACTGAAGTTGCTAAGCGTATGCACGTAGCAGGCATCCAGGTATTTACAAACGTAGATAATGCCTATTTATTTACAGCTAAAAAGGGAATGGACCCACAGCGCGCTTTCACAGGTACTGCTGATGCAACGTATACGCCATTCAGAACTATGACCGTAGGTCTGAATTTTAATTTATAATTAGAAAAACATACAAATGAAACAAACATTTAAATATATTTCACCACTATTGTTGATGTTGATGGCAATGGTTGGATGCAAGAAAAGTTATCTTGAAACTACTCCATCAAATGGTGTGACGAAAGAAACTCTTTTTACCACCTACAGTGGAATATCATCTGCGCTTCAGGGCATTTACAAGGAACAATTCCAATATGGAATAGCAGGAAGCACCGGCCATGATAATTTTGGCCAAAAAGCCCTTGATATTACTGCTGATCTGATGGGTAATGATATGGTTGTCCATTCTGCAGGATATAGCTGGTTCAACAGGGATTATAATTATTCAGAGCAAGGTGTAGCCACAACAGGACGACGTTCTGATATAGCATGGTATCTATACTATGATATCATCAAGCAGGCGAATAATATCATCAAGAATGTTGATGCTGTTGGAAATGCAACAAAGGAGCAAAAAGAAGATGTGAAGGGACAGGCTTTAGGCTTGAGAGCTTATGCATATTACAATTTGATCAACTGGTTTCAACAGACCTATAAGGGAAATGAATCAAAGCCAGGCGTTCCTATTTACAATGAATTATCTACCAATGCAGAACTTATAACTGGAAATCCAAGAGCTACTGTCCAGGCAGTTTACAAGCAAATAGTATCTGATCTAACGCTTGCTGAAACTTTGCTTACAGGAAAAACTCAAGCTTTAAAATCGGCCATTGATATTCATGTGGTACAAGGTCTAAGGGCCAGGACAGCATTGATCATGGAAGATTGGGCTACTGCAGCTTCTTACGCAAATAAGGCCAGGCAAGGCTCTACCTTAATGAATGCAACTGAATATGTAGCATTATCTGCTTTTTCTTCAGTAAATAGCAAAGAGTGGATGTGGGGATCTATCATTCCTGCGGACCAGGCAACTATTTATGCTTCTTTCTTTTCACATATGGATATTCGTACCGGTGGTTATGCTGCCCTGGGGGGTCAGAAAAAAATCACTAAGGCTTTATATGATCAGATACCAACTGGAGATGTAAGGAAAACGGTATTTAGAACACCTGCTTCCACATCAACTTCAAATCCTCCATATAACCAGTTAAAATTCCAGGTGCCTTCTACTGCCAATAAATGGGAAGCAGACTACCTGTATATGAGAGCATCTGAAATGTATTTAATAGAAGCAGAAGCACTGGCACGCCAGGGCCAGGATGCGCAGGCGCTATCAGTATTGGAAACTTTAGTTAAAGCCAGAAATCCAGCATATAGTGCTTCAGGATTAAGTGGCACTGATTTATTGAATGAGATCCTTTTGCAACGTAGAATTGAATTATGGGGTGAAGGTTTTTCATTGTTCGATATCAAGCGTTTGAAGACTGGTTTAAACAGGCCTAACGGAACTGGAAACCACGGTGCCCCAAGTTTTGATCCAGGAGTGTACACTATGCCTGATGCTGATCCAAGATTCTTATTAAGGATCCCTCAACGCGAATTAGATAATAACCCGAGCATGACACCTGCGGATCAAAATCCGTAAGATTATAACACAGATAAAAAGTATTTCATCATATGAGTAACAATATTTTTAAAATATTCTTTGCAGCCATTGTTCTTTTTACAATAGGGGCATGCAAAAAGAATAACCTTGTCATTGACAAAGAGGTTATTCCGCCGAGCTTTGCAAAATTTAATGCAACCACGCTGACTTCTACATATTATGTGAGCAGCGCCAATACACCATTCAAAATTCCTGTAGGTATCACTGCGGTTGCAGATAAAGACAGGACTGTAACCTTTACTTATGCATCTCCGACAGGAGCTGCACAAGGAACGCAATATACAGCTCCTACTTCTTTGGTAATCCCCGCTGGTAAAGCTTTGGATTCGCTTGCCATCCAGGGAATATATGCTGGTTATCCTTCTTCATCAAAAATTGACACACTTAAGGTTACGATTGCAAGTGGAGATGTAGCTGCCAATGCCTACAATAACGTGTATACAGTTATAATGCGCAAATATTGTGATGTAAATGGTGCTAATCTGATTGGGGATTATGCTAATTCAACAGACACATATAATGGTGGCGCAAGTTCCAAGCCTAACTATACAGCTACTGTTTCCAACTGGACACCGCTTACACCCACTTCGGCTTCAGTGATCATCAAAAACCTGGGTGCCACATCTGATAATGGATGGGGCCCGTTTGCTCCTACAGATGGAGCTATAACTCCAGGGTTAACGGCCACTTTAGATTGGAGTAACCCTGCGAATTTTTCTGTTACAATTCCGCAACAGAATTATTTTGGAAGTGGTTCAGCTATTTCAACAATTACAGCTACTGGTACATTTTCTTCTTGTGATAATACATTTAATATTGTTGCAAAAGTGAAATATGCAGGTAATGGTAGTACATATACTCATACCTCTATATTCAGAAGATAACAAACTTTAAAAGCAATTAAAAATCCCGCCTGGACCAACAGGCGGGATTTTTTTTATGGATACAATCAGGTAAAGACAGATAGCTATTTCAATACTTGTTGTAATGTATTTTCCAGGTCTTTTCCTCTCAAATCTTCTCCAATGATTTTGCCAGTTGGATCTATCAGCACATTGTAAGGAATGCTCCTGACATCATACAGGGCGGCTGCTTCGCTCTCCCAATACTTCAGGTCACTTACGTGATTCCAGGAAAGACCATCATTTTTGATAGCTTGTAACCAGGCAGCCTTATTTTTATCAAGTGAGACGCCAAGGATGGTAAAATTCTTATCCTTGAACTGGTTAAAGGCTTTAACCACGTTAGGATTTTCCTGCCTGCAAGGAGCGCACCAACTGGCCCAGAAATCTACCAACACATATTTTCCCTTGAAGGAAGAAAGAGACACCGGCGTGCCTGTTGTATCAGGAAGCGTAAAATCTGGCGCCTGTTGCGAACGCTGGTTCTTTTTTAATTCATTGAATGCAGTGCTGCCAGGGAACTTAGCTGAGGATTTGTTAACTACTTCGCTTACTTCCATATTATTCAATGGCTTCAAACCCAATTGTTGGGTAAGCCGTTGGTAATTACCCAATGCATATAATGCCAATACAGGGCTGCTGGCATCATCTATGAACCGTAGGGTATAATTCTTAAGTTCACCTGTAGCTGATTCATATTTGCTGAATGGCGTGTTCACAATACTGTCAGGCGATTTTATCTTTAAAAGAGAATCTATCTCCCTGCCCAGGTCATAAATATTTTTGGCCTGGTGCATGGTTGATTTATCAAAATCAATGATGCCCTGGCTGGCTTTTGAACCATTGACTGAGTAGGGTTCTGATTGGTTCATCAGGTCCGCATGTACAGTAATCTTTTTTGAGTCATTGATAAGTACAGCAAATGGATATGGATTTTCATTTACGCGCAGGCTATAAATAGATTCCTCTTTTCCAGTCGCTGAGAGTTTAAAGGAGCCATCTTTTTGTAATTGCGAGGAGTCAATAATGACAGGGGCGGAGCCCGCAGGGCTTTCCTGTAAATAGATCATTTTCGCCGTGCTATTTTTAACTGCGCCATCCACAGTAAAGGAATTTCCGTCCTTTTTATTATTGCACGAAAGCATACCAATAAAAACAATCGAAACGAGAACTTTATTCATTAATCAAGCATTTAATTTTTCAATGATCTTTTCTGTTACAAGTTTGGCATCCACTTTCCCACCTGAAAGTTTCATCACCTCGCCTACAAATAAACTAAGCAATCCCTTCTTCCCCTTTTTATATTCTGTTATTTTTTGCGCATGTTTCTCTAATGCGCTTTGAATTAACATATCTATTTGTGATGCAGAAGTTTCTAATCCAAGACTATTTGACTTAATATACGCATCAATATCCAAGGTTGGATCTTTCGTTATTTCTGGAAATATCTTCTGGCTGGCAATACCAAAACTGATAGTGCCGGCATCTATCAGGTTGATAAGTGAAGCAATAGTGTTGGGAGGGACATTCAATTCATCAATTGAAACTTCCGCCGCAGCCATGTAATTCTTTACAGGACCAATTGTCCAGTTGGCAGCTGCCTTATAATTATTGGTACTCTTAATAATATGTTGGAAATAGACTGACAATTCAGTATCATTTGCGAGTTGTGCTGCATCATATTCAGTTAATTGATACTGAATCATGAAAGTTTCTTTAATTTCTGATACAGGCATTGGCATTCCCATACGAATGGTTTCAATCATTTCATCAGATATGTAAAAAGGAGGCAGGTCTGGTTCAGGAAAGTACCTGTAATCATCTTCATCTTCTTTGGTGCGGATGGCATAGGTAGTAAAATCAGATTCATTCAAACCCCTCGTTTGTTGTAAAATGGGCTCACCACCTTGATGCATGCTTATCAGGCGCTTGCTTTCGCTTTCAATGACTTTTTTTACATAGCGTATGGAGTTCAGGTTTTTTACCTCCACCTTGGTGCCAAGCTTCTGATCGCCTTTTTTACGTACGGAAATATTGACATCACAGCGCAGGCTTCCCTGTTCCATATTGCCATCGCAGATACCTAAATGCCGAACCAGTTTCCTCAGGTTCGTTACATATGCAAAAGCTTCTTCTGCACTCCTTAGATCAGGCTCTGTTACAATTTCCAATAACGGCATGCCTGCCCTGTTATAATCAATGTTAGTATAAGGACTTTCTTCATCATGCAGGCTCTTGCCGGCATCTTCTTCCATATGTATCCGGTTCAGGCGTATCTTTTTTATTTCTTTGCCCACCTGCACTTCCAGGTAGCCGCCTTTGCAGATAGGAGTAGTATGCTGTGAAACCTGGTAACCCTTTGGCAGGTCAGGGTAGAAGTAGTTCTTTCTGGCAAAATAATTATGTTGCACAATATCGCAATTACAGGCCAGCCCCAGTTTTACAGCCATTGCAATCACTTCCCTGTTCATTTTTGGTAAAGTGCCTGGATGGGCCAGTGATATGATACTTACCTGGGTATTTGGTTCTTTTCCAAAGACGGTACTATCACCACAAAACAATTTGCTCTGTGTAAGAAGCTGGGCATGCACCTCAAGGCCTATCACTATTTCGTAATCCTGTATTTCAGACATTCGGTCAAAATTAATCCATTTGCCCAAGCCCATCATAGTACAAAAAAACCGGCCTCCAATGGAGACCGGCCTATGCACATGAGAATGGAGAATTTTATATCTAGTACGGAAATCTATATTCCTAAACCAGGTTTGTGGATTATAGTTCCGCAGTTTTCAGTTTCTTAGGAACCTTTACTGTAATGGTTTGGGTTTTCCCATCCCGCTGTACTTTGAAGTTATAAGAGCTCTTGTCCCTGTTTTCTCTCATGGTCCTTGTAACGTCCTCTGTTCCTTTTACCTCCTTATCATCTATTCCTAATATGATATCTCCTTCTTTAATTCCAGCTTTAGCAGCGTTACTTTCTTCATCGACATCCAGTACTTTCACACCCTTTCCTTCATCTGTGTCCTGAATAGATAAACCCAGCCTGGGGCGACCACCAAAAACAAAGGCATTGCCACCAAAGCCTTCCATTGGTGGCATTGGTGTTTCAGGCATCGCAATGCGGGGCATTGTGAAAGTATTCATATGTATGCCTTTCCATTTTCCTAATTCAGCCGTTGCTTTATGCTCTTTACCATCGCGCAGGTAGGTAATGTCAACTTTTTCACCTGGTTTACGGTCGTGAATGGCTTCCGTAACATCTTCAGCATCTTCAATTTTCTTATCACCAATTTTTGTAATGATGTCTCCTTTCTTCAAGCCCGCTTTTTCTGCAGCACTCTCCCCAGTCACACCTTCTATTACAGCACCTTTATCATCACCTGAAGTGTTGACTCCAAGCATGGCACGGTTCTCATCTTCACTGAAAAGAGAGATCTGGTCATTGTCCATATCCATATTCCAGGTGCCTGCGCCGGGGGTACGGTTCATCATCCTGAACTTACGTTCACCCATGCCTTTAATAGTATTTACATTTACATGCACATCTTTATCATCATCAGCATCCTTACCATTAACTTTCACCTTATTTCCGTCAATTTCAATGACAGTTTTTTTATCAAGGTTTCCATTCCTGGTAATAACAATGGTTTGCATTTCTTTTTCATCCTTTGTGTCTTTGGTCTTTTCCTTTTGGGCTAGTACAACAGAGGGAACGGTAATAAAAGCAAGTCCCGCAATCAGCAATCGTTTTACAAGAATCTGTTTCATAACTGTATTTTTTGTCTACGTTAAATTTCGTAGATCAAATATAGAGAACACTTCTGAATTACGAAAGACTTCGCAATTGTTAAAATGTTAAAAGGTTTAAAGCAATGCTTTAACGGTCTCAATAACCTGTTGAAGGGAGGTAATATCCTGCCCCCCTGCAGTAGCCAATGTTTTTTGACCACCACCGCCCCCTTTGATAATAGGTGCTATCTTTTGCTTGACCAGGGCTCCTGCATCCAGGCCTTTTTCCTTTGTTGTTTCATCGTCAAAGGATAATACAACACCGGCTTTTCCATCTACATCTGACACAAGTACTATGACAGGGTTGGGCACCACGGATTTTAGCTCAAAAGCCAGCTTTTTCAATGAATCGACATTAACCTTTTTCACCACCTCTCCAATGAAATTGATGCCATTAATGAGCTGCACTTTATCTTTTAAGCTATCCCTTAATGCTGACAATCGGGATTGCTCCAGTTTTTCAGCTTCTTTTTTTAAGGCATTATTTTCTTCATTCAGTGCTATGATAGCCTTTACAATATCCTTTGGATTTTTTAATTGGTCCTTTATTGATTGTACAAGTTCAAATTGTTCAAAGGCAAACTGCTCTGCGGCAGCACCACTTATAGCTTCTATACGGCGAACTCCTGCAGCTATGGCGCTTTCGGAAATGATTTTAAAAAAACCCAGTTCGCCTGTAGCGCCCACATGCGTGCCACCACATAATTCCACCGAGTAACCCGGATCCATAGTAACTACACGCACCTCGTCACTGTATTTTTCGCCGAACAATGCCATAGCTCCGGTCTTCATTGCTTCATCCTTAGGCATGTATCTCGTATTAACAGGAATGTTTTCCCTAATCTTCCTGTTGACGATCCTTTCTACTTCTTTTATTTCTTCATCAGACAGCTTGCTAAAATGAGAAAAATCGAAACGGAGGTAGTCCTCGTTCACCAATGAACCTTTTTGAGCTACGTGCGTACCCAGTACCTTTCGCAAGGCTGCATGAAGCAGGTGTGTGGCACTATGGTGAACAGCGGTATTTTTTCTTTTATTGTCATCTACCTGTGCATGTACTTTACCACTGAGATCTGCTGGTACTTTTTCGGCAACATGTATGATCAGGTCATTGTCCTTTTTGGTATCTATTACTTTTAATTTTTCACCATTGATCACCAGTTCACCAGTGTCACCAACCTGGCCACCACTTTCTGCGTAGAAGGGTGTCTGGTCCAGTACAATCTGGAAGGCTTCCCGACCTTTTGATTTCACTTTTCGATATTTAAGCACCTGTGCTTCCGTCTCCAGTGAATCATAACCAACAAATATGGAATTATTACCCTCATTTACAACAATCCAGTCTTCTGTGTCAATAGCGGTAGCTGCACGGGAGCGTTCCTTTTGCTTTTGCATTTCCGCATTGAAAGCTGATTCATCTACCGATAGGTTTCTTTCCGAAACTATCAGGCGCGTAAGGTCAAATGGAAATCCATACGTATCATATAATTCAAAAGCATCCTTGCCGGTAATTTCTTTGCCGGAGGAGCTGATAATGTCTTCGATTCTTTTCAATCCTTTTTCGAGCGTTCTTAAAAAGGCTTCTTCTTCTTCCCTGATCACTTTGGTCACAAATGCTTCCTGTTGTTTTAATTCTGGAAATACACCTGAAAACTGTTCCGAAATCACAGGCACCAACTGGAATAAAAGCGGTTGTTTGTAATCCAAATAAGAATAATAATACCTGACAGCTCTTCTAAGTATTCTTCTTATCACATAACCCGCCCCGGTATTGGAAGGCAATTGTCCATCTGCTATTGTAAATGATATGGCACGGATATGATCTGAAAGTACCCTAAATGCTATATCTGCCTTTGAATCTGAGCCCTTATATTCTGTTTGGGTAATGTTGCCGATTTTAGAGATAGTACCTGTGAATACATCCGTGTCATAATTGGAATGCTTGCCCTGTATCACTCTTACCAGGCGTTCAAATCCCATTCCTGTATCTACATGTTTTGCCGGTAATTGTTGCAGGCTTCCATCTTTTAAGCGGTTATACTGGATAAATACGTTATTCCATATTTCTATCACCTGGGGATGGTCAGCATTGACAAGCGTTCTTCCATCTACCTGTTTTCTTTCTTCATCCGGTCTTGAATCCACATGTATTTCAGTGCAGGGGCCACAGGGTCCAGTGTCGCCCATTTCCCAGAAATTATCTTTTTTATTGCCCAGCAATATCCTGTCAGCGCTGATCCATTTCTTCCACTCTGTGGAAGCTTCCTCATCTACTGGCAATCCTTCCTTCTCATCACCTTCAAACACGGTTACATATAAACGGTCAACGGGGATATTTAAAACATTTGTCAGCAGTTCCCAGCTCCATTCAATAGCCTCTTTTTTAAAATAATCTCCAAAGCTCCAGTTACCCAGCATCTCAAACATGGTATGGTGGTAAGTATCTACACCCACTTCCTCCAGGTCATTATGTTTACCACTTACCCTTAAACACTTCTGTGTATCAGCGATCCTGGGATAAGGCGCTTTTTTATTCCCAAGGAAAAAGTCCTTGAACTGGTTCATGCCCGCATTGGTAAACATGAGGGTTGGGTCATTCTTCACTACAATAGGGGCGGAAGGAACGATATGGTGATCTTTAGTTTTAAAAAAATCTAAAAATGCTTTGCGTATATCTGCGCTAGTCATTATGCTCACAATAAAAGATTGATTTTTGCTTTATATGCCAGTATATTTGTTTCCCTCGCTCGTTTTGCGGGGATTGCAAAGGTAATGATACGTCATCGTGAATCGTCAATTGGCCATTTGAATTTTCACTATGCCTGGCATTGTAATGATAGATAGACTAATGGTTGTGCAGGTTCAGTATTTGACGATTGCCGTTTCACGATCCAATCGCCACCATGAAAAAAATCAAATATTTCTATAATACGCATACGTTACGGTATGAAAAGCTGGTAACACCATTAAGGGTTAAATTCCTGAGGTTTTTTGCCTTTATTGCCACAGCGTTTGTTACAGCGGCTCTTATTTCCTATTTCGCTTTCCAGTTTGTAGGCTCCCCTAATGAGAAATACCTGCGCATTCAAAATTCGCAATTGAAACAGGATTTCGAGGACCTCAATGATTCAGTGGCCCAGATACAGATGAAAATGGCTGAATTGGAGAAAAGAGATAACAGTGTGTATCGAAGCATTTTTGAAGCAAGTCCCTTACCTGATAGCGCAAGGGCCACATTTTTGGAGAAGCAAAAAGAAATTGCAAGGGTGGAGCGGATGAGTGGCAATGAATTGGTGCGGTCTATCAGTATGACACTTACCAATCTGAAAAACAGGATCGCCGCTCAAAAATCTTCCTACAATGAAATTGCTGGCCTGATCAATAACAAGGAAAAACTGCTTGCAGCAACGCCAGCTATACAACCGGTTAGTAATAAGGATCTAAACCGTATTGCTTCTGGTTTCGGTTATCGTATTGATCCTATTTACAAAACCGTTAAAATGCATGCAGGGCTGGATTTTACAGCAGCCCAGGGAACACCCATTTATGCAACTGCCAATGGGATGGTCAAAACGGCTGGTAATACCGGAAATGGTTATGGTAACCATGTTGTGATCAATCACGGGTATGGATATGAAACCTTGTATGGTCATATGGTGCGTGTAAAGGCAAGAGCAGGCCAGCGCGTGGAAAGGGGAGACCTGATAGGCTACGTTGGATCTACAGGAAAGTCCACAGGACCACACTGCCACTACGAAGTGCATAAGAATGGCCAGAAACTAGATCCCGTTTATTTCTTCTATAATGATCTTAGTCCGCAACAGTTCGACGAATTGTTGAAACGTGCATCTGCTTCCAACCAAAGCTTTGATTAACTGAATGCGTAAGCGCTTTTCAAAGCATTGTTCCTGGAATTTTATTTCAATACCTGCGTATATTTAAGAAGTTTAAGGTGTTCAATAAACTCCTGTAACACAAACTCTTATTATCTTCAACGCATGACAGAGAGACCAAAGCTGAAACTGTTTGACCTGACCATGATCGTTGTTGGGTTGGTGATAGGAATGGGCATCTTCCGAACTTCAGCCGATGCAGCCAATGCATCGATTACGCCCGGCGTATTTTTTATTGCCTGGATAGCCGGTGGATTGATTGCTTTGTGCGGTGCGCTCACCTATGCCGAAATAGGCTCCCGTTTTCCTGTAACTGGGGGCTATTATAAAGTGTTTGCAGAATGTTACCATCCCTCCATAGCCTTTGCCATCAATTGCATTATCCTGATATCCAATGCAGCTTCAATGGCTGGAGTATCATTAATTGGCAGTGAATATATCTCCCAGGTACTGTTTAGCGCAGAACCGGCACTATTGGTAAAGTCTATCATTGCTATGATCCCGATATTGATATTTTATGGAGTGAACCTCCTGGGATTGCGTATGAGTGCCCTGGCCCAAAATATTCTAATGATCATCAAGATAGGTATGCTTGTATTGTTGATCTCTTCGATCTTTTTTATTACAGGCAATAACCACCAGGCAGTCACAGCCGTGAAGGAATTTACCTGGATGGATTATGTAAAATCTTTTGGTATCGCCCTTATTGCTGTTTCTTTCACCTATGGCGGATACCAGCAAACCATCAATTTTGGTGAAGAGATAGAACATCCCAGGCGAACCATTCCTAAAGGTATCTTTATCGGCTTACTAATCATTATAACACTATACCTAGCAGTAAGTTTCGCTTATTATAATGCTATCGGGTTTGAAGACCTGAAAACTTCCAGGGGTATCGCTTCTATAGTAGCGGAAAAGATGTTTGGTCCCACTGGCCGAATGGTTTCATCAGTGTTGCTATTCGTAGCTGTATTGGCGTATGTAAATGTTTTACTCTTAAGCAATCCCAGGGTCATGTATGCCATGAGCGAAGATGGGATCCTGCCTGCATCCTTCAAAAAAAAGGATGAAAGGAAGGATGTATTAACAGTAAGTTTGACAGCCTTTGCAGCTATTGGCATTATTGTACTTTGCTTTGCCAAGACCTTTGATAAAATACTTGGTTTTACCATTTTCCTTGATTCAATTGGTATGGCTACATCAGCCGCAACTATTTTCATCATACGAAAAAGAACAAGGCACCTGGATGGTTCGGGAATTTATAAAATGAAACTTTACCCATTAATGCCACTGGTGTTCATAGTCGCATACATTTTTGTAGGTATAAGCATCTGGGTCAATACCCCTGAACTGGCATGGACAGGCATTGCCGTATTTGTTGCCTTCCTGCTGATCTATTTTATTGTTACTCTAATCAAAAGAAAAAAATATGTCTCCTCTTAAGGACCTGTCTTATATTATCAATGAATTAGCCGAAGACCGGGAGAACTATTTCAATGCAATTGCACCACCTATCATGCAGTCCAGCAATTTTGCTTTTAAAACGGTTGCGGAGATGCGTACTGCTTTTGAAGACGAAATGGGCGGCTATTTATATAGCCGTGGCCTGAATCCAACAGTTGATATACTCAGGAAAAAGCTGGCAGCTCTTGACCAGGCGGAGGATTGCCTGGTATTTGGAAGCGGTGCCGCTGCCATCTTCGCAGGTGTGCTTGCTAATGTAAAAGCCGGTGACCATATTGTTTCAGTAAAAAGCCCTTATACCTGGGCTCAAAAAATGTTCGATGTCATCCTGCCCCGGTTTGGTATTACGACTACCTATGTAGATGGAACTGATACAAAAAACTTTGAAGCGGCACTGAAGCCATACACTACATTAATATACCTGGAGTCTCCCAACTCCTGGACATTTGCCATTCAGAACCTGAAGGAGGTGGTGGCCCTGGCAAAGGAGAACAATATTGTCACAATGATCGACAATAGTTATTGCACACCACTCTATCAAAGACCGATCGCCTTAGGCATTGATCTGAGCATGCAAACGGCTACAAAATATATCAGTGGACACAGTGACACTTTAGGGGGTGTGTTGTCAGGTTCACATTCAATGATCAAAAGGATATTTGATTCTGAATACCTCAATGTAGGAAGTGGCATTTCTCCTTTTAATGCCTGGTTATTATTACGTGGATTAAGGACATTGCCAGCCAGGCTGGAAAGGATCACGCATACAAGTAAAAAGGTTTTGGAATTTTTACAATCACATCCTAAGATCGACAAGGTCCTGTTTCCTCTGGATGAATCATTTCTTCAATACAAGCTGGCGAAGGAACAAATGGAGGGAGCCTGCGGTTTAATGACCATCACACTCAAGGATGGCACCATGGATTCCATCACCCGCTTTTGTGAATCACTTCGCCATTTTTTTATGGCAGTAAGCTGGGGGGGACATGAATCGCTGGTGATCCCAAAATGTGCCGGGCTTTTGCCGGCAGACTTCGATAAGAACAATATTGACCACCAGTATATCAGGATTTATACAGGACTCGAAGAGCCATCATACCTGATAGATGACCTAAATCAGGCTTTGAATGGTATATAGACTCTGATCAATTGCATTATTTTTACAGTTATGAAGCGACCATCACTAGGCTTTTTCTTTTTGTTGATAAGTATATGCTCAGTAAAAGCACAGGATAAATGGGACCTGCAACGATGTGTAACCTATGCCATGCAGAATAATATTTCTGTAAAGCAGGCAGACATACAGGCGCGCATATCCGCATTGCAATTAAAGCTTAGTGAGGCTGGAAGACTTCCTAACCTGGGGTTTTCATCCAATGGTGGTTATAATTTTGGCCGGTCCATAAACCCTGCTACTAACTCATTTGAAAACAAGAGTATTTTTTTTAGCAATTTCCAGTTACAGTCAAGTGTCAATTTGTTCAATTGGTTTTCCCAGCATTATACGGTCGAAGCCGATAAGTTGAGCAAGCAGGCAGCGGATGCTTCTACGGATAAAGCAAGAAACGATATCGCCTTAAATGTGGCTGTTGCTTACCTCCAGGCCTTGCTTGCTAGTGAGCAAATAGATGTTAGCAGCCTGCAGATAGGCCAGAGACAATCACAATTGGATAATATACGCAAGCAGGTAAAAGCTGGGGTATTGCCTGAATTGAATGCTGTGGAGCTTGAAGCGCAATTGGCCACGGATAGTGCCACCTATATCGGTAATGTTTCTACCTACCAGCAGGACCTGATCCAGTTAAAAGCATTACTGAACCTGGATATGGCGGTTGATTTTGATATAGAAAAGCCTGATGTTACAACAATTCCTTTGGAGCCCCTGGCTGATCTGCAACCCGCCAGGGTTTACCAACTGGCTCTGAAAAATCTTCCCCAGCAGCGGGTGAATCAATTCAGGTACCAGGCTGCTTTAAAAAACATTCAGGTTGCCAGGGCGTCAATGTTCCCAACTATTTCAGCATTTGCCAATATAGGTTCCCGTTATTCGAGCCTGTTTCCAGACCAGGAGAACTTTATTGTAACACCATCAGGTAAGTTGGATACTTTAGGGTATGTGGAAACTGCTCCCGGAACCAAATTTTATGCTGTAAGGCCTGGTGTATCAGTAGTGTCACAAAATACACCCTTCGGTAAACAGGTCTTTAATGTAAACCTTAGTCAGGCTGTGGGACTTAATTTATCCATTCCCATATTCAATAACAGGCGGTTGCGTACTGTCTGGGACCGGGCACGTTTAGATGCAGAAGGCATACAACTGCAGGTAGACCAGGACAACCTTACCTTGCAGCAGGATATTTATGGTGCGTATAATAATGCTATCAGTGCCCAACAGCGCTATCTTTCAGCCCGTAAAGGAGTTGAGGCGGCTGAAAAAGCTTTTGATTTTTCCCAGAAAAGATATGGAGCCGGTTTGTTGCAAACTATTGAACTGATCACCAACCAAAATAGCTTATTCAGATCCAGGCTGGATGCATTGGCAGCCCAGTTTGAATATGTGTTTAGAATGAAACTTCTTGAATTTTACAAGGGAGAGGGAATGAAGTTATAGTTGTATTGGAGGTAAGGATAAATGAATTCTGATTGAACAAAAATAAAATGACGCTGGTGAAAACCAGTGTCACAAAATCTTCCTTTATGGAATGGGGGTATTATGAATAAAACAGTTAAATGGATTTTGATCGGCTTGGGAGTATTGATTCTTCTTTTAGTGGTTGGGAAACTGGTAAAAGGAAACTCCAATGAGGGCATAAAAGTTACGGCTGAAAAAGCGCAAAAGCGAACCATCATTGAAACGGTTACAGCCAGTGGTAAAATTTATCCTGAAATAGAGGTCAAGATAAGTCCTGATATCTCGGGAGAGATTACGGAACTCAATGTGGAAGAAGGTGACAGCGTAAAGAAAGGCCAGGTATTGGCACGCATCTATGCTGATATCTATTCTTCCCAGAGAGATGAAGCAGCAGCACGTGTAGCCCAGTCACAGGCTACTGTAGCTAACAGCCAGGCTTCTTTACAGGCATTGAAGGCACAACTTAACCAGGATAAGATCTCCTATGACCGGAATAAGGACCTTTTTGACCAGAAAGTGATCTCTAAAGCAGAATTTGAACAATTCGAAACAAAATACAGGTCGTCGCAGGCGCAGTACAATGCTGCCCTTCAAAATATCAGGAGCTTGCAGGCCGGCACGCAAAGCTCAAGGACCAGCCTTGAAGCTGCTAATAAGAACCTGAGCCGGACAACACTTACCGCACCTATGAATGGCGTGATCTCCTCTTTAAGTGTGAAAAAGGGTGAAAGAGTAGCAGGTAATAGCTTTAATGTGGGTACTGAGATGATGCGTGTTGCCAACATGAGCTCAATGGAAGTGCGGGTGGATGTGGGAGAAAATGATATTGTAAAGGTCAGTATTGGCGATTCGGCCGACGTGGAGGTTGAAGCATATAATAAGCGGAAGTTCAGTGGTATCGTTACCCAGATCGCTGCGAGCACCAAGACCGCCAGTCTTACCAGTTCAAATGATGTTACCAATTACGAAGTGCATATTCGTTTGGATCCTGCAGGTTACCAGGACCTTTTAGATCCATTAAGACCCAAAAAGTTCCCTTTCCGTCCAGGTATGAATGCGAGTGCCGATATTAAAACTAAAAGAAAAGACGGCGTGATCAGCGTTCCCATTGCTTCTGTGGCAGCAAGGGTAAAAGGAACTGATACCAATATTGAGGATAAGAAAAAACAACAATTAAAAAATAAGGATAACAGCATCAATACTGATGATGCCCAGAATACTGTTGCCGGTGAAGACCTGGAAGAAGTAGTTTTTATTGTGACTGCAGATAATAAGATCGAGAAAAGAGTGGTGACAACCGGTATCCAGGATATTAACTACATAGAAGTAAACAGTGGTTTGAAAGAGGGTGAACAAATTGTTACCGGTCCCTATAATGCTGTAAGTAAAACACTGAAGACCGGCGATAAGGTCAAAATAGTAACACAGGAAAAGCTATTTGAGAAGTGATCAGTAAACCGGGTTGATGTCGTTCTTATGTTGATCTCATTTAGATTGATAATAGTATAATTGAAGGAATTATTTTTGTCATCAAGTAAGTAGAGGTATAGGAAAGTCAGTTGTATAAAATGACTTAGCATACTTGTTACTCCCGTTGGTAATTTAGCCCGCAAATTCTTAATTCTTTGCATGGAAAGATCCTTCAATATTGGTGTAATTGGTAATGGAAGCTGGGCCACAGCCCTGGTGAAAATATTGACCGACAATGGGCAAAAGGTAAACTGGTGGATCAGGAAGAGATCATCTATTGACTATATAAAGCGCCGCAGGCATAATCCTAATTATTTAAGTTCGGCTTATTTCGACATTTCGCTACTTAATATGTCTGAAGACGTGCAGGAAGTGGTGAATGCTTCGGATCTGATAGTGATTGCAGTTCCTTCTGCTTACATACTCGAGGTGCTGGGTCAGATTGATCAGGCTTCATTCCAAAACAAAAAGATTTTATCTGCTATAAAAGGATTGGTCCCTGGAGAAGATGTTTTATTAAATGAGCATTTATCAAAACAATGCGGAGTGCCGCTTGAAAACTATTTTGCCGTTTTGGGGCCCTGCCATGCAGAAGAAGTAGCTGCGGAAAAGTTGTCTTATCTTACTTTTTCGGGTATAGATGAAGTGACCACCACAAATATTGCTTCTTTGTTCCATACAGGGTATATCAATACCATTATCAATACTGATATATTGGGTGTTCAATATGCAGCTGTTCTGAAAAATATTTATGCTTTGGGTGCAGGTATCGCTCATGGGCTTGAGTATGGAGATAATTTTCTTAGCGTTTATATAGCCAACAGTGCTGATGAAATGGCCTGTTTTCTACGTAAGGTAGGTGCGCAACATATGGTGGTGGGCGAACACCAGAAAGCCAGTTTACCCAATCAAAGGAAAGATATCAATTACGCCGCCTCTGTTTACCTGGGTGATCTTTTAGTAACCTGTTATTCACTCTATAGCCGCAACCGCACATTTGGAAACATGATAGGTAAGGGCTATACAGTACAATCGGCCCAGTTGGAAATGAATATGGTAGCAGAAGGATACTATGCATCAAGATGTATTTATAATATCAATCAAAAGATCGGGGCAGACATTCCTATTGCCGAAACCATTTATAAGATACTATGGGCTAAGATGCATGCAGAAGAAGGTTTTCAAATGATCGAGGAAGTATTGGTTTGATAACTACCCATTTACCTTATATATAGACGGATCAGTAATAAATTAAAGTATACTGCTTAAATAAAGAGATCTGCAGCAATGCCATCAGCACGGAGCATGCCTTCATCAGTTAATCTGACCTGCGAAAGTTCCTTTATGGCAAACCCGCCATTAACATATTTTTCTAATTGTGATTCGATCCTTTTTCTTTCTTCATGGCCCCATAGCCTTGTTACAACATCCATGTCAAGGCCTTCCATTGTTCTTAGGGAGATCATGATATACTCATTGATCCTGTTTGATTCAGACAGCTTCTCTGTTTCCCTTTTCGGGTGACCTTCATTGATAGAATTAATATAGGTGTAGTTATTTGCAACATTCCATCTTCTTTCAAGTCCATTATACGAATGCGCTGAAGGTCCTAAGCCCAAATAGCTGGCCCCTTTCCAATAGGAAGAATTATGACGGCTGCGGAATCCTTTCAACGCGAAATTGGATACCTCGTAATGTTCATATCCTTTTTCCTTCAGCCATTGCATAAGTAATGAAAACTGCCTGGCTTGTTTATCATTGTCAACATCTTTTCGTTGTTGCAACTGTATCATTTTTTGTAAAGGGGTCTTTTCTTCCACCGTCAGGGCATAACAGGAAAGATGGGGTATTCCAAGGCGTATGGCTGTATCAACTTTTTGTTTCCACATTTCATCCGTAAGCAAGGGCGATCCATAAATAAGGTCCATGGTTATATTTTCAAACTGGCTGGTGGCCAGTTCCAGTCCTTCCATTGCCTGAACGGCATTGTGCGCCCTGTTCATCCATCGTAATTCTTCTTCAAAAAAAGATTGTACCCCAATACTTAACCGGTTGACGCCAGCATTTTTCCATCCTTTTAATTTTTCGGCAGTTATATCATCCGGGTTGGCTTCCAGTGTGACTTCTGCCCCCGGGGTAATAGAGAAATTTTTCTGGATGGATTCCAGCAGTAACTCTATTTCTCTGATGGAAAGTAAACTTGGCGTGCCACCACCAAAGTAAATGGTTTCGACAGGCTTTCCTTCCAGGTATTCTTTTTCCAGCACTGTTTCTTTTAGAATACCCTTCAGCAGATCATCCTTATAACGAAGGGAGGTAGAAAAATGGAAATTGCAATAGGTGCAGGCCTGTTTACAAAATGGTATATGCAAATAAATTCCTGACAATTTCGTTATCTTTTCAATCTTTGTTGGTAATGAATCAGTGATGGAGGGTAGATGACTAAAGTGTAATACTTTCTGCTATCATCTGCCTGCTACCGGCTTTTATTCTATGGCAAAACTAAAGCACCTGCTTACAGTAATTTTCTTTTTAACACATTTGTGCTCCTATGCACAGGTGTACAGGATGCAATACATTGGGGTTGATGTGGATTCCTCCCGGTTACAACAATATGCAGGTCTACAGTCTGCTTTTCCTTCCAGGCTCGAAGCTTCTTTATATGTAAATAATCTATCTTCCTTACTGCAGTCCAAAGGCTATATAACTGCCTCTTTGGATAGCCTCCAATTGGATTCTGTTTCCGGAAGGGTGGTCATTTACCTTGGCGATCAGTATAAATGGGCCAGGCTTTCTACCTCGCCTGCCAATCTTACGATCCTGGAAGCGGCTCATTGGAATGATAAAGTCTTTACGGGGCCTGTTGATTTCAATTCTTTGCAGGAAGGTCAAAAGAAGATCCTTGATTACCTGGAAGATAACGGGCATCCATTTGGAAAGGTTTTCCTGGACAGCATTGCCATTCATGGAGAGGAAGTAGAAGCGGTATTAATGGTTGATAAAGGACCACGATATAAGATCGATAGTATACGGGTTTTTGGCAATGTAAAGATCAATAACAATTACCTCCAGCATTACCTTGGCATTTCCAATGGTAGTCTTTACAACAAAAAACTACTACACGGTATTTCTCCCAAACTCAGAGAACTTACTTACCTGCAGGAGGAAAAACCTTCTGACCTGAGTTTATTGGGCACTGGTTCTGTTTTAAATCTTTACCTGAAGGAAAAGAATAGCAACCAGGTGAATGCGCTTATTGGATTTTTACCCAATAGCAACCAGGCCTCCGGCAGCAAAAAACTATTATTAACAGTTGACGCTAATATCCTGCTACGTAATGCCCTGGGCTCGGGGGAAACCATTGGTTTGGTATGGCAGCAATTACAAAAAAGCTCACCGCGGTTGAACCTGGTCTATGAACAGCCCTATTTATTTCAATCGAACTTTGGTATTGCTTTTTCACTCGACATGTATAAAAAAGACAGTACTTTTTTAAACCTGAATATGAACCTGGGAACTACCTACAGGATCAGTAATAACCAAACCGGCTCAGTATTTCTGCAAAGAAGGCAAACCATTCTGAATGGTGTAAATACAAACCAGGTGATGCAAACACGGATATTGCCAAGAGAAGCAGATGTCAGTTCCTTGAACCTTGGTGTATCCTATAGTTTTAATAACACCAACTATAAGTTTAATCCTAAAAAAGGTAATGAATTCAATTTTACTTCAACGGCAGGTACCAAGAAAATTAAAAAGAATGCTGCCATCCTTGAATTAAAAGATCCTTCTGATCCCTCTTTTAAATTTGAGCAATTGTATGATACCGTAAAACTTAAGGTGTATCAATTCAGGATCACTGCTTCCGCAGCCCATTATATTCCTGTGGGACGTCAAAGTTCCTTCAAACTGGGGTTAAGTACAGGCCTTTATCAAAGTGCCAGTTATTACCGCAATGAATTATTCCGGATAGGAGGCTACCGGTTATTACGAGGGTTTGACGAAGAAAGCCAGTTTGTTTCTCAATATGCCATCGGCACTGCTGAATACCGCTACTTAATAGGATTAAATTCAGCTTTTTTTGGATTTGTGGATGGAGGATATGGCAAGCACTTACAGGAAGCTGAAAGTTCTCATACTTATTTAAGTACCGGGGTTGGACTTTCTTTTGAAACCAAAGCAGGAATCATTAATCTTGCGTGGGCTTTGGGCCGTCGTAATGATGTTGAATGGAATTTAAGGCAATCAAAACTACACCTTGGATTTGCCAGTTTCTTTTAAAACCAAACTGGGTAAAGCATTTCAATCATTGCAGCAGGAAGACCAATATTCAATTGACTATAACTCTATGTGTTTGGGCTATAAACTTCAGGGCCTGATCATGTAGGAGAATATTTTTGCAGCTTATGTTGAAATACCTGTTTTTGTTTGGGATGATCCTGGCGGGTCTGAATGTATGGTCACAGGAGGTGAATGATAGTATCCCGTTAACAGATACAGTAGCCACACCCATAAAAACGATCCGAAAGCCAAGACAGGTTGTAGGAGCAATGCCTACAAAACCGGACACTGCTTCGATAATTGATGTTTTTTTACCCAATTCAAGAAGAGATACCATTTGGGCAGTTCAGCCAGCCTATAATTCTGATTCATCAAAATTCAACGGCCATCCATTCTTTCAATTCACAAATCCCACCCGGCATACCATCAGTATCAAACAATGGGAGGGGAAAGAAGCTATATTTTATACCCTTATAGGGCTGTTGATATTTTTTGCCATTATTAAAAACAGTTTTTACCGCTATATACAGGATCTGTTTAAAATATTCTTCCGGACAAGCGTCAGGCAAAGACAAATCAAGGAGCAGTTGGTTTCCAGCCCCTTACCTTCCTTATTACTGAATATCTTTTTTCTTTTTAGTGCCGGAATGTTTGTGGCTCTTGTGTTGCAGGAAGTAGGTCTTGGTATGCAATTCAATTTCTGGATCCTGTTCCTGTATTGTATTGCAGCACTTGCTGCCATTTACGGGGTCAAATTCATAGTCATGAAATTCATAGGATGGATATTACAGGCTTCAGAAGTTTCTGATGGATATATTTTTATCGTCTTTACTACCAATAAGATCCTCGGTATTGCCTTACTGCCATTTATTATAGTGCTGGCATTTACCAATGGAACTATCAGCCAGGTAGCTTTAACCCTTGGCGTAGGAACACTTATAGGGCTTTTGGTGTACCGCTATTTTTTATCCTATGTCACAATTCATCGCCAGATCAGGATCAATTTTTTACACTTTGTGATCTACCTTGCCGCATTTGAAATTGCTCCTCTTTTACTGATTAACAAACTGTTGTTGACAATATTGGGTTAAACATGTTAAATTTGCATAACGTTAGCCGAACCGCACCATGGTAAAACAAGGGGGAAAGACCGATACCTCGGTCAAAAGCAAAAAAAAAGTACTCATTACTCAACCTAGGCCCGAAAGCGAGAAATCGCCATATTTTGAATTGGGTCGAAAGTATGATGTCGAACTGGATTTTTATCCCTTCATCAGGCTGGAGGCAATTCCTGCAAAAGATTTCCGTAAACAAAAGATTGATATCCAAACACATACGGCTGTAATTTTTACCAGCCGCAATGCGATTGATCATTTTTTCCGGGTGTGCGAGGAAATGAAGATCAGCGTTTCGCAGGATACCAAGTACTTCTGTATTACGGAAGCTGTAGCTCTTTACCTTCAAAAATTCATTTTATACCGCAAGCGTAAAGTGTTTTATGGAGCTGATGGCACCAACAAAAGCCTTTTTGATGTTATCAACAAACATAAAAGCAACGAAAAGTTCTTGTATGTATGTTCTGAAAATCAACAGGATAGTGAAATTACAGGTTGGCTAAAAGCCAATAATTGTGATTTTTCCCTTGCCTTCATGTACCGAACAACCAGCACGGATGTAAAAGAGATCCTTACCAGTATTGAATATGATGTAATCTGTTTTTTTACTCCCAGCGGTGTGAAAAGCTTATTTGACAACGTTCCCAAATTCAAACAAAATGGTACTGTTATAGGCGCTTTTGGTAATAATACCAGCAAGGCCATAGAGGAAGCCGGGTTAAAGTTAGGCATTAAGGCTCCTGAACCTCAATCTCCTTCCATGGTAGCTGCCCTGGAAAAGTTCCTGCTAAGTGAACTGAAGAAAAAGTAGAATAATTGCTTTCTATATATCACGAAATTCTTAAGCACCTTATGGGTGCTTTTTTATGCCTTTTACGCAATGTTTCAGCACGATCCAGAATGAATTCAAGCGGGCAGCAATTCTGACTTTGACTTTTGTAATAAAGCAATCACTGAGAGTGTTAACTTATCTGTGTAAGCTGGTTTTCTATCCAGTTTAGATAACTGTGCAAAGGGTTTATACTTCAACATCACATCTTTCCTGACCGAATATATCAATAAAGTTTACCAGCATGGTGGCCCAGTCATCCTGGGGCTGGCTCCATTTTTTGGCTATTTGCATCAGTGCCAGGTACACTACCTTTTCTACTGCCTGATCGTTGGGCAGGCTGCATTTTGTCTTTGTGTACTTTCTTATGATCCTATTGATGTTCTCAATAATATTGGTGGTGTATATTATTTTTCTGATGCACCCTGGAAACTCATAAAAAGTGCTTAGACTTTGCC